>NZ_JBICKJ010000083.1:0-107157 GCF_043104125.1 Pseudomonas sp. xss_4 | reverse complement strand
TGCCTGTTTGAACGCCAGGTTGTATTTCGTCATGGAACACCCTCCGGTGAGATAGGTGTCCAACATTCGGGGGTCAGTTCAACGGCGAGTCACTTTTTGTCAAACGCGACAAAAAGTAACCAAAAAACGCTGCGCTCCATTCATACGGCCCCTACGCTGCGATTCGGGGTTCCCTCACTCCGGTCTTGCTCCCGGGAGGACCGCGCTGTAGGCCCCATCCTGGGGCCCAGCGCTTGACAGGCATCCATGCCTGTCACCTCCCTCCGCAAGCCCTGCGTTCGGCCTTCTGAAGTCGCGAAGATCAAAAGCAAGATCAAGATCAAGATCAAGATCAAGATCAAGATCAAAAGCAAGAGCAGAGGGATAGCGGGGAGATGGCGGGACCTGCCTCAAACACCTTACCCAAAAAAAACCCGGCTTCTGGGGGAGGAATCCGGGTTAAGACCATTAGGAGTAGAACAAAGGTACGCGGTCCCTGAGTACCTTTATCGCCGCGTCACTCGGGGGGATGCGCCGCGACGACCCTTTGAGTATCGCCCAGGCTACGCACAATGCCAGCCAAAACTGATCGTTTTTTAAACAGATTTGGAATACCCCAGGCCAAGCTGCCAACGATCGAGATCCCCCTCACACCAGTACAAACCGAGATGACCACGGATGATCCGTGCAATTTCGCGCAAGTTAGGCATAATAATCCGCTTCGATCGTCAGCCAGTCCTTCCCATGCAGAAAGAACCTCGTAAGGTCCGTGAGTTTCGCCGTCGCGAACAGGAAATCCTAGACACCGCCCTCAAGCTGTTCCTCGAGCAAGGCGAGGACAGCGTCACCGTCGAAATGATCGCCGACGCCGTGGGTATCGGCAAAGGCACGATCTACAAGCATTTCAAGTCCAAGGCAGAAATCTACCTGCGCCTGATGCTGGACTATGAGCGCGATCTCAACGAGCTGCTGCACTCGGCCGATGTGGACCGCGACAAGGAAGCCCTGTCGCGCGCCTACTTCGAATTTCGCATGCGCGACCCGCAACGCTACAGGCTCTTCGATCGTTTGGAGGAGAAGGTCGTCAAGGGTAACCAGGTGCCCGAACTGGTCGAGCAACTGCATAGTATTCGCGCCTCCAACTTCGATCGCCTTACGCAACTGATCAAAGGCCGCATCAGTGAGGGCAAGCTTGAAGATGTACCCCCTTATTTCCACTATTGCGCCGCCTGGGCACTGGTCCATGGGGCTGTAGCGCTCTATCACTCCCCGTTCTGGAGCAATGTGCTGGAAGATCAGGAAGGCTTCTTCCAGTTCCTGATGGACATCGGCGTACGCATGGGCAATAAACGCAAGCGCGACCCCGACCCCGCCAATTGAGTCAGCACCGGCCCACGCTGGTGATCAAATCAAAGCTGGCGCAAAAGCTGCATTCGTCAGCCATTCGCCGGCTTTTTTGACGCCGGCCATTGGAGGAATGATGCGGAGCCTGGTCTTGGTGCTGACGCTTGCGGCGTTGGGCGGGTGCATGAAAGTGAGTGATATGGGGGAAGGTGTTCGCTATCACATGAGCGATGCCGGCCTGCTGGATCACAGCGATACCCGTCGTACGCTGTCGATTCGACTGCAGCCCGATTCCTTCATCTTCATTGGGCAAGGCGCATTCGTGCCGCCCGGCAAAGGCCCTGTTCCGCAGCACAATGCGGTGGCCGAAGAGGCCTTCAAAAGCTTCGTCGAGTATTTCCCGATGGTGCGCCGTGCCGAGGCACCGCTGGGTCTGGAAGAGGCGATCGCGCAGGCACGTTCATTTGGGGCCGACTACGTGCTCTATACCCGTTTCGCTCGCACCGATGACCGCATCGGCAATGGGGACGAGTGGTATGACGAACAGGCCGTGGACCGACTGGGTTGGGATAGCGGCGTGGTACAGATGATGCTCATCGAAACCAGTACCCGCTACCTGATAGACACGGTCCGTATCAAAAGCCGTGGCGGTTTGTTGACGTTCCATGACCAGACGCCCAGGGATTTGCTTGCGGCGCCCATGCGCGAGTACGCTCGTAGCCTTCTTGGCATGAGTCGGTGAGGCACTGCGATGAATGAGACGGGCAAGGCCAATGACCTGCTGACGCAGCTACCAACGTCCAAGGGCTTGCCGCCTGTGCACCTCTGGAATCCCGATTTCTGCGGCAACATCGACATGCGTATCGCACGGGACGGGACCTGGTACTACCTGGGCACGCCTATCGGCCGCAAACCGATGGTAAAGCTCTTTTCTTCGATCATCCGCCGCGACGGGAATGATTACTTTCTGGTGACGCCGGTCGAGAAGGTCGGCATCACAGTTGATGACGCGCCGTTCGTGGCCGTGGCCCTGGATGTGACGGGGGAGGGGGAGCAGCAGGTGTTGCGCTTCACCAACAATGTGGACGATCAGGTCGAAGCAGGGCCTGACCACCCGCTGCGGGTAGTGACTGACCCCGTCACCCAAGCGCCTTCACCTTATGTGCTGATGCGCAGCAATCTTGAGGCGTTGATTCACCGCAATGTCTTCTATCAGCTGGTCGAGTTGGCCGTTACCCGGCAAATCGCAGATCAGCAATGGCTGGGCGTGTGGAGCCGAGGTGAGTTCTACCCCATAGGGCAGGTGGATCACTCCTGACTTACGCTTCACCGCACGTTTCACGGAGGATGAAGGCCGTGTGGAAGGTGGTTGATAACTAGCGCTCCAAAAAATTGTAACGGCTCAACCTCATGGCTTCATACACCTTGAGGAACTTAACCATGGGCCTGCAGATTCTGTCCCCGCACGCCGAATCCCAGCTACGCGCCATCGCCGCTCCGCTTGTGGCAGCCTGCCCTGATATGCGCCAGTCGGCCCGGGACACCGCCGTGGCGCTGTTGAGAAAACACAACTTGTCGCACCTAGACCCTGACCAGGTCTACCTCAACCGTTTCGATACCGCCCAGAGCAGCCCTCGCACCTTCAGCGGCTGGCAGCACCTGGACCCGCCTGTCCAATCCTTCACACTGCCGCAGTTGGTCATGCACCGTTTCGACGTTCATGACCAGGACAACAGCGACCTGCTCAGTTATCTGACCGGCTTTTACAGTAATGGCCCTGGCCCTGGTTTCTATGACGAGCACAATGAGATCCGTTTGGAGCCCCAGGCTGTGCTCGAGGATTTCTGGCAAATCGACTTCAGTACCCAGTTCCACCATAGGCTCCAGGCGTTCTGGCAAAAACATGCTGAGCATTTTCGCGTACTGGCGAAGGTCAACTTCCTCGCCAAGGTGATCGAGATGTGCGCGGCCGACAGCAGTACCGCGTTGGCCCACCTCGTTCGCCGCGTCGCCACGGCGCTGACGGGTCTTGATATCGCATCACCCACGTTGGAGCAACTTCAGGCAGTTGTACCGCCAGCTGCCGGTTATCGCGTGTGTACCTTCGACATTGGCGGGCACGTTGCCAGCGATTTTCTGCGCATTATGCTGGAGGATGGTTCGCAACTGCTGTACACCCCAGGTGAAACGGAGGCCCTGCACTTTTTCCCAACGCGTCAGGACCTTTACTGGTGGGTATTGAACAATACCAATGAAGCCGAAAACCGGGCGCGCTTCATGGCGCACTTCCCATTGTCCAGCCGTGCGCAAAAAGACGATCGCCTCGGCCTCAATCACCTGATCGATCTACTGTTCTTCAATTGGGGTGGTGATGATCACAAGTGCCTCAATCAGCTCGATTCGACCCTGTCGGGCGATGCGTTCAGCCACCTGCGCGATGCCGCGCACCAGCGCATGATCGACGACGCACAGTTCGCCCTGCGCAGCAACGCTGACCTGCGTAAACAACTGTGGATCGGCTACCTCAAGGCCTTCGGCCAGGTAGCAGGGCCCATGACAGCGGTCGACTGGCCGATTGCACTGGCGGTGGTCGGCGCAGGCCTTGCGGATATGGGGCTGAACATCGACCAGGCTGTCAACGGTCATACTACGAGCGAGCGACAGGCCGGTGTGACCGGCGCAATCTTCGCCGCCATCGACACCCTGTTCAACACCGCCATGCTGGCCGGTGCCGTAGGCGTAGGTGACGAGCAAATGCTGATTGATCCACAGGTGCCTGAGGGCGAAACCCTGGCCACGCCGGAAGAGGAGGCGGCCTGCGCGACACCCGCCGAGATTGAAACCTGGGTACCTGAACCGTTCCGGCCGGTTGACCAGCACGACCTGCTGGCGCCTTTTGAAACCAACATCATCCTCAGCGCTGAGCCTGGGAGTGGCGGGCAGGAGGGTATCTATCTGCAGAATGGCAAGTTCTATGCGCTGATTGACGAGCGACCCTTCGAGGTCCGTTTTGTGCAGCAGATGGGCAGCTGGGTGGTCATCGACCCGGAGAATCCATACTCGTTCTATCGCAACCTGCCCATCCGCATGACAGCAGACGGCCAGTGGCAACCTCTACAGCGCTCGGGTTTACAGGGTGGCGGGCTGCCCCGCAAATTGCTCGGGGCATGGGGGCGGCGAAGCGATGCGCCTGCCGTGCAGTCTCTGCCTGCAACGCCCTACGAGATTCCGAGCGAAACGCGTCCTCTGCTTGAGGCCGCCGCCAATGCCCCGGGGGAGGAGCGCGCGCTGAGTGGAATCATGAGCAGCTTAGACCCTCAGGTAGAAGCAAGCTACCGGGCATTCCGTGCCAGCCGCGACGCGCTTGCAACCGACGCCGTCGGCTATCTTGAAAATGTCATACCACCCGCGCGGCCTGCAATACCGACTCTGCCTCGTGATGCCAGCGCCAAGCTGATCATCCGCAGCCTCTACCAGAACAGCGAAGGGCTGGTCATCGGTGAAAGTCATTCGGGGCTGGGCAGCAAGCAGTTTCTGATAGACAACATGCCTATGCTCAGGCGCGAAAAAATCAAGGTGCTCTACGTTGAGCATTTCATGACCGACTTCCATCAGGCTGACCTTGATGTATTCAACCGCTCGGGCAAGATGCCCGCCCGGTTGAGCACCTATGTGAATAATCTGGATGAAGGTCACGGGGTCGATCTGGCGAGCCGTTATTCGTTTCGCAACGTGCTGATTGCGGCGCAGAAGGCCGGTATCCGTATCCAGTCCATCGACTGCATGGCCAGTTATCGCCAGGCTTGGGCCGACCCGCCATCGGCGGTGATCCGCCAGCAAATGATGAACTTTTACGCGCATGAAATCATCGAGGCGGACCAGGGGGTGCGAGGCCCGAGCCGGTGGGTTGCGCTGGTGGGGAATAGCCACGCCAGCGATTTCGAAGGTGTGCACGGCGTAAGCGAACTTCAGGGGGCAATCAGCTTGCGCGTCGAGGATATTGAGGTGGGTCTGCCCGGCGGCATTGGTGCCGATCCTGGACTGGCGGCCATTGATGAGGCCATGGATGTACGCCGGGTCAAGAGCGATCTTCGCCTGCAGGTAGCGATTAAAGCGGCGAAGCCGGCCAGCGAGGAACTGTCGGTCATGCTCAGGCATACCGGCGCATTCACGTTCGAGAGCACCGATGGGCAGTTGCAGTTGGTGCATCGCAGCCGCACGGGCGGGCTGGTGTATACGCCCATCGCTCAGGAAGGTGAGCGGTTTCATGTCCGGCGACCGGAGTGGCCGTGGATCAGTGAGCGACGGCTCGTCAGCCTGCGAGAAATGCGTACCCTGCTGGAGCATCACGGGTTGCAGTATGTGCTGACGTGATGAGTCGATGCGCTGGAGAAAGGTCTATGGCCTTGGACCCAGTTGAGCGCCTGAACGGTATCCACGCCACGCGGATCAAGCTATAAGCACCAGCCCAGGCATACCCACAGCGGGCACAAAAAAGCCGCTTTGGGTATGTCTGTTTCGACAGCATCCCTCAAAGCGGCGTTTCTGGATTCTTCTCAAAACCCTGTGAAGGATCTTGATTATCTGGCTCCGCGACCTGGACTCGAACCAGGGACCCAATGATTAACAGTCATTTGCTCTACCGACTGAGCTATCGCGGAATGTGCACGTATCTTACTCAACAGCAGGGGTAAGTCAAGTCACCCCTGCGAAATCAATCAGTTACAGCACTTCAACGATGGCTTTGGTCACCACATGGATATTGCTCTGGTTCAGCGCAGCCACGGCTATGCGGCCAGTGTCCAGTGCGTAGATGCCGAACTCGTTCTTCAGCCGGGCGACTTGCTCCACGGTCAGGCCCGAGTAGGAGAACATGCCGACCTGGCGACCCACGAAGCTGAAGTCGCGCTTGGCACCATAATGGGCCAGCAACTCGACCATCTGCTTGCGCATACCATGAATGCGCTCGCGCATTTCTGCCAGCTCGGTTTCCCACATCTGCCGCAACTCTGTGCTGTTGAGCACCGTCGCAACGATCGTGGCGCCATGGGTAGGCGGGTTGGAGTAGGTGGTACGGATGACCCGCTTGACCTGGGACAGGACGCGGGTGCTTTCGTCTTTGGACGCCGTCACGATCGACAGTGCGCCCACGCGCTCACCGTACAAGGAGAACGATTTGGAGAACGAGCTGGAGACGAAGAATTCAAGGCCCGACTCGGCAAACAGGCGCACGGCAAAGGCGTCCTCGGCGATGCCGTCTCCAAAGCCTTGGTAGGCCATGTCCAGGAAAGGCACATGACCTTTGGCCTTGACCACTTGCAGGACGTTCTTCCAGTCTTCCAGGTCCAGGTCCACCCCGGTCGGGTTGTGGCAGCAGGCGTGGAGCACCACGATGGAGCCAGCGGGCAACGCTTCGAGGTCCTCGAGCATGCCAGCCCGATTCACGCCGTTGGTCGGGGCGTCATAGTAACGATAGGTATGAACCGGGAAGCCCGCTGACTCGAACAGCGCGCGGTGGTTTTCCCAGCTAGGATCGCTGATGGCGACCACGGCCTCGGGGGATACGCGCTTGAGGAAGTCGGCGCCGATCTTCAGTGCGCCCGTACCGCCCACTGCCTGGACGGTAACCACCCGGCCATCGGCCAGCAATGGGGACTGGGCACCGAACAACAGTTTCTGCACCGCTTGGTCATAGGTCGCGATGCCGTCGATCGGCAGGTAGCCACGCGAGGCATGCTGGGCGGCACGCTGGGTCTCGGCTTCGATCACGGCCCGCAGCAGCGGAATGCGGCCTTCCTCATTGCAGTAGACGCCCACCCCAAGGTTCACCTTGTCGGTGCGTGGGTCGGCATTGAATGCTTCGTTGAGGCCCAGGATAGGGTCGCGGGGTGCCAGCTCGACAGCGGAAAACAGGCTCATTGTTACCTTGGCTCGGATAGGAGTGTAAGGGGAGTATCCGCTCCAGCCGAATGCACTGAAGCGGGGCACAAACGGGGAGTCAGTATAGTGATCCGGCACGGTCACTGCGACACTGCGACGCCGCTTTTACGACTATTTGCGCAAAAAAATTTCGACCCTTGCAGCCTTTGCCCTGTCCACCGTAACACGGGGTCACCGTTGGGCCTTCAAAGCGTCCCCCAGCGTGCCCATTTGGGTATAGACTACTGGCTAAATTTACAGTGCAGCACCGCGAGGTTCGACATGTCCGAGTTCCAGCTCGTCACCCGGTTCCAGCCAGCAGGCGATCAGCCAGAGGCCATTCGGCAAATGGTCGAGGGCATCGAGGCGGGGTTGGCGCACCAGACTTTGCTGGGCGTGACCGGCTCTGGCAAGACCTTCAGCATCGCCAACGTGATCCAGCAGGTGCAGCGCCCCACTTTGGTCCTGGCACCGAACAAGACGCTGGCAGCACAGTTGTACGGCGAATTCAAGGCCTTCTTCCCCAATAATGCGGTGGAGTACTTCGTCTCCTACTACGACTACTACCAGCCCGAAGCCTATGTGCCCTCATCGGACACCTTCATCGAGAAGGATGCCTCGATCAACGACCATATCGAGCAGATGCGCCTTTCCGCCACCAAAGCGCTGCTCGAACGGCGTGACGCAATCATCGTCACCACCGTGTCCTGCATCTACGGCCTGGGCAGCCCTGAAACCTACCTCAAGATGGTGCTGCACATCGACCGGGGCGACAAGCTCGACCAGCGCGCGCTGCTACGCCGGCTGGCCGACTTGCAGTACACCCGCAATGAAATGGACTTCGCCCGTGCCACCTTCCGTGTGCGTGGGGATGTCATCGATATCTACCCGGCCGAATCGGACCTCGAAGCCATCCGCGTCGAGCTGTTCGACGACGAGGTGGAAAACATCGCCGCATTCGATCCGCTGACGGGCGAAATCCTGCGCAAGTTGCCAAGGTTCACGTTCTACCCCAAGAGCCACTACGTGACGCCGCGAGAAACGCTGCTTCAGGCGGTGGAAGGCATCAAGGAAGAATTAGCCGACCGGCTTGAGTACCTGCACAAGGCCAACAAGCTCGTGGAGGCCCAGCGTCTTGAGCAGCGTACCCGCTTTGACCTGGAAATGATCATGGAGCTGGGTTACTGCAACGGTATCGAAAACTACTCTCGCTATTTGTCCGGTCGTCCTGCAGGTGCACCACCACCTACGCTGTATGACTACCTGCCCGCCGACGCGCTGCTGGTCATCGATGAGTCGCACGTCAGCGTTCCCCAGGTGGGTGCCATGTACAAAGGGGACCGTTCGCGCAAGGAAACGCTGGTGGAGTACGGGTTTCGTCTGCCGTCGGCGCTGGACAACCGCCCCATGCGCTTCGACGAATGGGAGAGCGTCAGTCCGCAGACCATCTTCGTATCCGCAACGCCCGGCCCCTACGAAGAGGCTCATGCTGGGCGCGTCGTCGAGCAGGTAGTGCGTCCGACAGGTCTGGTCGACCCGCAGATCGAAATACGCCCTGCGCTGACCCAGGTAGACGACCTGCTGTCGGAGATCCGCAAGCGTGTGGCCCTGGGCGAGCGTGTGCTGGCCACCACATTGACCAAGCGCATGTCCGAGGACTTGACCGATTACCTGGCAGACCATGACGTAAGGGTCCGTTACCTGCACTCAGACATCGACACCGTGGAACGTGTCGAGATCATCCGCGACTTGCGGCTGGGCACGTTCGATGTACTGGTCGGCATCAACCTGTTGCGCGAAGGCCTGGACATGCCCGAGGTTTCGCTGGTTGCCATTCTGGATGCGGACAAGGAAGGCTTCCTGCGCTCCGAACGTTCACTGATCCAGACCATTGGCCGTGCTGCGCGCAACCTCAATGGCCGGGCGATTCTGTATGCCGACGCCATCACCGGTTCGATGCAGCGGGCCATTGACGAGACCGAGCGGCGTCGAGAAAAACAGATCGCCTTCAACCAAGCGCACGGTATCGTGCCCAAGAGCGTGGTCAAGGACATCACCGATATCCTTGAAGGTGCAACCGTCCCGGGTGCTCGTAGCAAAAAACGCAAGGGGATGGCCAAGGCGGCAGAGGAGAGCGCGCGCTACGAAGCCGAGTTGCGCACCCCAGGCGAGATCACCAAGCGTATCAAGCAGCTCGAAGACAAGATGATGCAGTATGCCCGTGACCTGGAGTTCGAAGCCGCTGCCCAGTTGCGTGACGAGATCTCCCAGCTGCGAGATCGCCTGATCGCAAGTTGATGCCTGGTGGCCTGCATGAGCAGGCGACATCGCCCTGCACGCAAGCCGCCCCACGGTAGGCCATACCGAGGGCGCGGCATCATGAGGGCAGGCCCAGGTTAACCGCATCGCTGGAGCCCGGTGCCCGCCACCTGCTAACATCGAGGCTTTGTTTCATCTTCCGTTCGAGACTCCCATGACCACCGTACGCACGCGTATCGCGCCATCGCCTACCGGCGACCCCCATGTCGGCACCGCTTACATCGCCCTGTTCAACTACTGCTTCGCCAAGCAGCACGGCGGCGAGTTCATCCTGCGCATCGAAGACACCGATCAGTTGCGCTCCACGCGCGAGTCAGAGCAGCAGATCTTCGATGCTTTGCGTTGGCTGGGTATCGAGTGGAACGAGGGCCCGGACGTGGGTGGCCCGCATGGCCCGTATCGGCAGAGCGAGCGCGGTGAGATCTACGCCCAGTATGCCAAGCAGCTGGTCGACGCCGGTCATGCGTTCTACTGCTTCTGCACCGCCGAGGAGCTGGAGCAGATGCGCGCCGAACAGCAGGCCCGCGGCGAGACGCCTCGTTACGACGGGCGTGCACTGCTGCTGAGCGCCGATGAAGTGCAGCGCCGGCTGGACGCAGGCGAGCCCCATGTGATCCGTATGAAAGTGCCCACCGAGGGTGTGTGCGTGGTGCCGGACATGCTGCGCGGCGACGTGGAGATCCCGTGGGATCGCATGGACATGCAAGTGTTGATGAAAAACGATGGCCTGCCCACGTACTTCCTCGCCAATGTGGTCGATGATCACCTGATGGGCATCACCCACGTACTGCGCGGTGAAGAGTGGCTGCCGTCGGCGCCCAAGTTGATCAAGTTGTACGAGTACTTCGGTTGGGAGCAACCCAAGCTGTGCTACATGCCCCTGCTGCGTAACCCGGACAAGTCCAAGCTTTCCAAGCGCAAGAACCCGACGTCGGTGACCTTCTACGAGCGCATGGGCTTCATGCCCGAGGCCATGCTCAACTACCTGGGCCGGATGGGTTGGTCCATGCCCGATGAGCGCGAGAAGTTCTCGCTGGCCGAGATGGTCGAGCATTTCGACCTGTCTCGCGTTTCGTTGGGCGGGCCGATCTTCGACATCGAGAAGCTCTCCTGGCTCAACGGCCAATGGCTGCGTGAGCTCCCGGTGGAGGCCTTTGCCCAGCGCCTGCAGAAGTGGGCGTTCAACAGCGACTACATGATGAAGATCGCGCCGCATGTGCAGGGCCGGGTTGAAACGTTCAGTCAGGTGGTGCCCCTGGGCGGGTTCTTCTTCGAAGGCGCACTGAAGCTTGACGCCAAGCTGTTCGAAAGCAAGAAGTTGTCGGCCGATCAGGTGCGCCAGGTGTTGCAATTGATCCTGTGGAAGCTAGAGAGTCTGCGTCAATGGGAGAAAGAGCGCATCACCGGTTGCATCCAGTGCGTGGTCGATGCATTGGAACTGAAGCTGCGTGACGCCATGCCCTTGATGTTCGCCGCCATTACTGGGCAGACAAGCTCGGTGTCGGTGCTCGATGCCATGGAAATCCTCGGCCCTGACTTGACCCGCTATCGTCTGCGTCAGGCATTGGATTTGCTGGGCGGTGTTTCCAAGAAAGAAAACAAGGAATGGGAAAAGCAGCTGGCTACCATCGCTTGAGATGAGGCAGGCGGGCAGGCTGTCGTTTCCATGACGGTCTGCCGGTCTCGCGCGCAATGATCCAAGGCTGAAGACTGTTCTGACCCTGCTGATCGGCCGACATTGCGGGGCAGGGCGGTAAGTGATTGTTATCTGTGAAAAAAATTTTGGTTTTTTTGAAGATTTAGTTTGACAGGCCTGCACCTGGAACTTAATATGCGCCCCGTCCACAGCGATGAACATAAACGAAATGCTAGGCACCCAGCCAGCGTATCGGTTCAGCGTGACTCTGTGGGGCTATAGCTCAGCTGGGAGAGCGCCTGCATGGCATGCAGGAGGTCAGCGGTTCGATCCCGCTTAGCTCCACCAAATTCCTGTTGTCAGCCAATGGCTGGCACGTAGAACGGGCACCAGCAGCACGTTCTTGAAGGTAAGAAGGTTCGTCCCCTTCGTCTAGTGGCCTAGGACACCGCCCTTTCACGGCGGTAACAGGGGTTCGAGTCCCCTAGGGGACGCCAGTTTTATACAAGCATTGTTTCGGCAGTGCTGGGCCGCGAGGCTAAAAATCTGGGGCTATAGCTCAGCTGGGAGAGCGCCTGCATGGCATGCAGGAGGTCAGCGGTTCGATCCCGCTTAGCTCCACCAATTATTGCCAGGGTTTGCATTGCAGACTTTTGCGAAGGTTATGTCCCCTTCGTCTAGTGGCCTAGGACACCGCCCTTTCACGGCGGTAACAGGGGTTCGAGTCCCCTAGGGGACGCCAGTTTTACACAAGCAGTGTTTCGACAGTGCTGGGCCGCGAGGCTAAAAATCCGGGGCTATAGCTCAGCTGGGAGAGCGCCTGCATGGCATGCAGGAGGTCAGCGGTTCGATCCCGCTTAGCTCCACCAATTACTGCCAGGGTTTGCATTGCAGACTTTTGCGAAGGTTACGTCCCCTTCGTCTAGTGGCCTAGGACACCGCCCTTTCACGGCGGTAACAGGGGTTCGAGTCCCCTAGGGGACGCCACGTTTACCCGCGTTTTGCGGGACTTTAAAGGCTCATTCGCATATTGAATGGGCCTTTTGTTTTTTCTACCGAAAAAATCCCAACGCCGCCCTCCGTTCTGGGGTAGACATTTTTCGTTCGCTCACTGCTAAATCCCCCTTTTGCCCTTGGGACATCAACATGAGCTGGGACCTGCCCACACCTTTCATCATCGACGTGCATGTCGGCAGTGAAGACATCGATGGCCTGGGGCATGCCAACAATGCCGTCTACGTCACCTGGCTGGAGCGGTGCGCCTGGCGGCATTCCCAACGCCTGGGATTGGACCTGGCGGCGTATCGCCGGCTTGATCGCGCCATGGCGGTGGTCCGTCACGAAATCGATTACCTCGCCGCCGCTTACGAAGGTGACGAATTGGAATTAGCCACCTGGATCGTCGACTGGGACCAGCGTCTGCGCATGACCCGACGCTTTCAGCTGCGCCGTGCGCGCGATGGGGTAGTATTGCTCCGCGCCCGGACCACCTTTGCCTGTATCGAGCTCTCTACCGGCAAACCCAGGCGCATGCCTGCCGAATTTCTGGAAGGTTACGCGCCAGCGCTGATCCTGGCCTGAAGTACGCGCAAATTTTGCTAGACTGCCGCCTTTTGCGCCGAGATCATTCCATGCAAATTGCTCTGGCCCCGATGGAGGGGCTGGTCGACAACATTCTGCGAGACGTGCTGACCCGCGTAGGCGGCGTCGATTGGTGCGTCAGCGAATTCATCCGCGTCTGTGATCGTCTGCTGCCAGCTTCTTCGTTCCATAAACTGGCCCCCGAGCTGAGCAACGGCGCGCATACGGCGGCAGGGGTGCCCATGCGTGTGCAACTGCTGGGGTCTGACCCGGCGTGCCTTGCCGATAACGCTGCATTGGCCTGCGAGCTGGGCGCCCCGGTAATCGACCTCAACTTTGGCTGCCCTGCCAAGACGGTGAACAAGTCCCGGGGCGGGGCGGTGCTGCTCAAGGAGCCTGAGCTGCTTCACGCCATTGTCCGCGAGGTCCGGCGCGCGGTGCCTGCCTCGATCCCCGTCACCGCCAAGATGCGCCTGGGTTTTGACAGCCCGGACGGGGCGCTGGACTGTGGCGTGGCCCTGGCCGAGGGCGGGGCGGCCCATTTGGTGGTGCATGCGCGGACCAAGGTTGAAGGCTACAAGCCACCCGCGCACTGGGAATGGGTGGCGCGCGTTCAGGACGTGGTCAAGGTGCCGGTGTTTGCCAATGGCGAGATCTGGACAGTCGAGGACTGGCGTCGTTGCCGGGAAGTCAGCGGCGCCGAGCACATTATGCTGGGGCGTGGCCTGGTGTCTCGCCCGGACCTGGGTATGCAGATCGCCGCCGCCAATGCCGGGACGCCCTACCAGGCCATGGGTTGGGATCAACTGCTGCCGCTACTTCAGGCATTCTGGCGGCAGGCCCAGGCCAAACTGTCACCCCGTTACGCCCCTGGACGCATGAAGCAGTGGGTCGCCATGCTAACGCGCAGCTACCCCGAGGCCGTACTTCTGTTTGCCGAGTTGCGCCGCGAAGAGGACTGCACGCGCATCGGGCGCTTGCTTGGCCTGACGCCGACGGCAGATGAAGCACAGGTAGCGTGACCGCCTGGCACCGCCGAAATTTTTTTTGGCACTGCCCTTGAAAGCACATTGATGGGCCATATCTCTTGAGTACGCGATGCCGAATTCGGGTCGCGTAATGACTTACTTGCTGATATCTCAGGAGT
This sequence comes from Pseudomonas sp. xss_4, assembly GCF_043104125.1. Classification (NCBI taxonomy): domain Bacteria; kingdom Pseudomonadati; phylum Pseudomonadota; class Gammaproteobacteria; order Pseudomonadales; family Pseudomonadaceae; genus Pseudomonas; species Pseudomonas sp. xss_4. The sequence continues at coordinate 93,232 of NZ_JBICKJ010000083.1, read as the reverse complement.
TATGACCATGACTACCGCTTTCTCTCTTGCACCACTGTTCCGCCACTCCGTTGGTTTCGACCGCTTCAATGACCTGTTCGAATCCGCGGCCCGCAATGAGGCCGGTAGCAGCTACCCGCCCTACAACGTGGAAAAGCACGGTGATGACCAGTACCGCATTGTGGTTGCCGCGGCTGGTTTCCAGGAAGAGGATCTCGACCTTCAGGTCGAAAAAGGCGTGCTCACCGTTACCGGTGGCAAGCGTGACAATGGCTCGGCAGAAGTGACATACCTGCACCAGGGCATTGCCCAGCGCGCCTTCAAGCTCTCCTTCCGCCTGGCTGACCACATCGAGGTCAAGGCTGCTGGCTTGGCCAACGGTCTGCTCAGCATCGATCTGCTGCGTATCGTGCCTGAAGAAGCCAAGGCCAAACGCATCCCGATCAACGGCGAGCAACCCGCGCTGAATTGATCCAGCGCATCAACAGGAAGGGCACCCTAGGGTGCCCTTCTTGCGTTGTGCTGGCGCGCCGCCACTTCAGGGCGCTTGCAACAGTTGCCGAAACGCCTGCAGCGGCAAAGGCCGGCTGTGCAGGTAGCCCTGGTACAGGTGACACCCCAGTTTTTCCAGAAACGCCAGCTGTTCGGCCAGCTCTACACCCTCGGCGATTACCGCAAGCCCAAGGCTAAGCGCCATGGCCACGATGGCGCGGACGATTTCAGCATCGTTGGGGTCTATCGTCACGTCACGGACGAACGTCTGGTCGATCTTCAGGGCATCGACTGGAAGGCGTTTGAGGTAGGTCAGCGAGGAATACCCTGTGCCGAAGTCGTCCATGGCAAACGTTACCCCGTGGCTTTGCAACTCTCGCATCTTGGCGATGGTGTCTTCTAGGTTCTGGATGACGATACCTTCGGTGATCTCGAGCTTGAGCAGTTTCCTGGGCAGTTGACTGTCGTCGAGGCAGCGCAAGACGCGGCCAACAAAATCTTTCTGGCGAAATTGCCGCGGGCTGATGTTGACGCACAGGCTGAAATCGTCGACATCGATCAAGCCGTCGGCCAGCAGGTGGGCGCAGGCAACGCACGCCTCATCGAGTACCCAGTTGCCCACCTCCAGAATCAACCCGCTTTCCTCCAGGACCTGGATGAACTGGCCCGGCGACTGCTGGCCGAGTTGAGGGTGGTGCCAGCGTAGCAGCACCTCGGCGCCGACGATCCGTTTGTCGCGCGCGTCGACCTGTGGTTGGTAATGCAGGGCCATTTCGCCACGGGCCAGCGCCAGGCGTAGATCACTCTCCATGCGCAGGCGTTCGCTGGCCGCCTTCTGCATGGTGGCGTGAAACAGTTGAGTCGTATTGCGCCCGGAGTCCTTGGCGCGGTAAAGCGCGATGTCGGCGCGTTTGAGCAGATCGGCTGGGGTTGTGCCGTGGTCCGGGATCAAGGCCACGCCAATGCTGGGGGTCACCTGCAGGCGCTGGCCGTCGAGTGACATGGGCTGGGCCAACAGGGCGCGTACGGTGTCAGCCAGCTGGCGAACCGTATGCTCCACCTCATCACGATTGCCTTCCAGGCCGCTGAGCAGTACCACGAACTCGTCACCACCCAGCCGTGCCACGGTGTCCTCCACACGTACGCTGGCCTCAAGCCTGGCCGTGATGATCTTGAGCACGGCATCACCGACCGGGTGGCCCAGCGAGTCGTTGATGTGCTTGAAATGATCCAGGTCGAGGAAAAGCAGGGCACCACGCAAGTCGCGCCGCTTGAGCAGGGCGATCTGCTGACCCAGCCGCTCCATCAGCAGGGCACGGTTTGGAAGATTGGTCAGCGGGTCATGGTAGGCAAGGTGACGGATCTGTGCCTGGGCTTGTTTCAGTTGGCTGACGTCCCGGGCGGTCATCAGCAGGCACTCTACATCGTTGAGCATGATCTGCTCCACGGACACCTCTACCGTCAGGAGATCGCCGCGCTTGTTGCGCCCCAGCATTTCCCGATGATGTACCCGGCCATGCTCGCGCAGTTCAGCCAGCAAGGCGGTTCGCTGTTGCGCATCGGTCCAGATTCCGATGTCGAATACGGTGCGCCCGACGACGTCGCCCACCGAGTATCCAGTCAGCCGGCAGAAACCGTCGTTGATTTCCAGGTAGCGCCCGGTTAGGCATTCGGTGATGGTGATGGCGTCCGGGCTTGAGTGAAACGCCTTGGCGAATTTCTCTTCGCTGGATTTGAGCGCTGCCTCTGCCCGCTGTTGTTGAGTGATGTCGCGCAGCGTGGTGACGCTGCAGGGTTGGTTGTCCACGGTGATGAGGCGGCTGGAGATCAGGCAGGTCAAGGCTTCGCCACTGCGGTGGTGGACGACCAACGCCACGTTGGTCAAGGCCTGCTCGCGGATGACCCGCTCGATGCGGTGGGCTCGCAGGGCAGATTCGGCCCACAGGCCTATCTCCTGGGCCGTGCGGCCGATCAACTGCTCGGTCGTCCAGCCGAAGGTGTGGGTAAAGGCGGGGTTGATCTCGATGAACTGTCCCGTGTCCTGACGCGTCACGCAGATCGGGTCGGGGCTGACTTGAAACAGGCTGGCAAACTTTTCTTCCGAGGCACTGAGGCGAAGCTCGCGTTCAACCTGGTCGGTGATGTCGAGCAGGGTGCCCGCCATGCGCAGAGGGTTGCTGTGCTCGTCGCGATACAAGCGCGCACGGCTTTCGATATACCGCGAGACGCCGTTCTCCAACTGTACCCGGTACGTGAACTGATAATTGCCGGCCGGCCCTTCGCGCAGGCTGCTGTAGGCCTTGCGCATGGAGAGGCGCTCCTGTTCCGGAACGCCTTCGAAAAACGCATCGAAGGATTCGTGAAAGGCTACTGGCGGCAACCCGTGTAGTTGTGCAGCCCGGGCCGAACCGTAGAGCATGCCGCTGGGAATGTGCCAGTCCCACGTGCCCAGCTGCGCCGAGTCCAGCGCCAGGTCCAGACGCTCCTGGCTGTCCTTGAGGGCAAGGTCCGCGCGCTTGCGCTCGGTGGTGTCGACGAAGGTACTGAGCTGATAGGTGGTGCCTTCGAGCTCGATGCCCTGGGTGCAAAGGATGCCATCATGGACCTTGCCGTCGCTGCCGCGGAATTGCACCTCCATGGTCAACGGGCCGCCGCTCAGGCGGGAAGAATCGAGCATGTGCTGGCGTTGCGCGGCGTCGGCCCACAACCCCAATGCCACGCTGGTGCGGCCGATGACTTGGCTGGCGGGCCAGGCGAACGTATCTTCGAAGTGCTGATTGACTTCGAAGATCATGCCGTCATCACGACGGGTCAACAAAATGGCATTCGGGCTCAGGTGGAAGAGGGTAGCGAGGCGCTTTTCGGAATTCATTAGCGCGGTTTCCCGCTCGCGCTGGCGCGTGATCTCGCGTACTACCCCAATCATCTGCGGTCTGCCGTGCGGGTCGCAAGTCAGGCTGCCATTGATCTCCAGCCAATGCAGGCTGCCGTCTGGCCAGCGAATGCGGTGGCGCATGGCTCGCCCTACCGGTTCGCCATCGAACACCGCCTGAAACGCCTTGCGTGTTCGCGCGCGGTCCTCCTCGGCCAGCAGGTCCAGGTAGTCGATGTCTCCGGGCAGGGCGCGCAGCGGGTCGAAACCGAACAGGGCCTGGGTGCCCCGGGACCAACTGACCCGGCCGCTTTCGATATCCCAAAGCCACGCACCCAGGCGTGCACCGTTCAGGGCAGCCAACAGCTGCGGCGCACTCTGCCAAGCCTGCTCCGCCGCCTCGGGCTCTGCCGCATGGATTCGCGGCAGGCGCATCAAGCGATTTGCTGATTTGGGCATGATTACCAGACCTTTGGCATGGGACACATCCTTGAAGGGGCCGGGCTGACGGCTATTCAGGCGCTTGCCGCATGGCCATCGAGCAGGGCCATGAACGCCTTGGCAGCGTTGGACAGGGTGCGCTCGGTGTGCAGAATGTAGCCTAGCTGGCGGGACAACCCAATGCCGGGCAAGGCGATGGGCGCCACCTGTTCGTCAAGCATCGTGCGCGGCAGCACGCTCCACGCTAGGCCGATCGATACCATCATCTTGATGGTTTCCAGGTAGTTGGTGCTCATGGCGATGTTCGGTGTCAGGCCTTGGCTTTCGAACAGACGCTGGACAATGTGGTGGGTGAACGTATTGCCCCCTGGAAACACGGCGGGGTGGCACGCCACATCAGCAAGGGTAACGGCGTCGTTGTTGGCCAATGGGTGCTCCGGGGCGGCTACGAAATCCAGCGCGTCCTGCCATACCGGTACAGCGTTGATCAGGGGATGAGGTTCAGGTGCCAGGGTGATGACGGCGAGTTCGGCTCGACCATGCAGAATCTCATCGTAGGCCTGTTCCGAATCCAGGAACTGAATATCCAGCGCCACTGCCGGGTATTGGCGGGTGAAAGCCCGCAGCAGTGGGGGGAGGCGGTGCAGGCCGATGTGATGGCTTGTTGCCAGGGTCAGGCGCCCCCCCACTTCCCCTGACAGATTGGTCAGCGCCCGTCGGGTATCCTCCAGTACGTTGAGAATCTGGTAGGCCCTGGGCAACAGTGCCCGCCCGGCTTCGGTCAAGGTTATCTCGCGGCCCAGGCGGTCGAATAACCGTGTGCTCAACTGCTGCTCCAGGCCAGCAATGCGCTTGCTGACAGCGGGCTGGGTCAGGTACAGGCGTTCTGCCGCACTGGAAAAGCTGCCAGTTTCCGCAATGGCGATAAATGCGCTGAGATTGGCCAAGTCCATTTACTGAATTCCTTTTGGTTATCCAAAGGATAAAAAATATGAATTTGAGTTATTCAATCTAACCCCCTAGCATCGCCCATACAAGCCAAGTGGTCTTTGGCATAGAAAGACGCTGATGAGGAACAGTCCGATGGCTGGCAAAACGCTCTACGACAAACTCTGGGAAGCCCACGAGGTCAAGCGCCGTGACGACGGCTCGTCCTTGATCTACATCGACCGTCACATCATCCATGAAGTGACCTCCCCGCAGGCTTTCGAAGGGCTGCGCCTGGCCAAGCGCAAGCCATGGCGTATCGATGCCAACATCGCCACGCCCGACCATAACGTGCCGACCACCCCCGAGCGCAAGGGCGGGATCGAGGCCATCGTCGACCAGGTGTCGCGCCTGCAGGTGCAGACCCTCGACGAGAACTGTGACGAATACGGCATCGTCGAATTCAAGATGAACGACGAGCGCCAGGGCATCGTTCATGTCATCAGCCCCGAACAGGGCGCTACCTTGCCAGGCATGACCGTGGTCTGCGGCGACTCGCATACCTCAACCCACGGCGCCTTCGGTGCGCTGGCCCACGGCATCGGCACCTCCGAGGTCGAGCACGTGCTGGCTACCCAGTGCCTGGTGGCCAAGAAGATGAAGAACATGCTGGTGCGGGTCGAGGGGCAACTGTCGCCGGGTGTCACGGCCAAGGACATCGTCCTGGCGGTAATCGGCAAGATCGGCACTGCCGGTGGCAACGGTCACGCGATGGAGTTCGCCGGCAGTGCCATTCGCGCGTTGTCGATGGAAGGCCGCATGACCATCTGCAACATGTCCATCGAAGCCGGTGCCCGTGTCGGGTTGGTGGCCACTGACGCCACCACCATCGCTTATGTCGAAGGCCGCCCGTACTCGCCCAAGGGCGAGCAGTGGACCCGTGCTGTCCAGGCCTGGAAAGACCTGGTCTCCGATGAGGATGCGGTTTTCGATACCGTGGTCGAACTCGATGCCACGCAGATCAAGCCGCAGGTCAGCTGGGGCACCTCGCCAGAAATGGTGCTTGCCGTCGACCAGCGTGTGCCGGATCCGGCTGCCGAAGCCGACCTGGTCAAGCGTGGCTCCATTGAGCGCGCCCTGAAGTACATGGGCTTGCAGGCCAACCAGGCGATCACTGATATCCACCTGGATCGCGTGTTCATAGGCTCGTGCACCAATTCGCGCATCGAAGACCTGCGCGCGGCAGCGGAGATCGCCAAGGGCCGCAAGGTGGCGAGCAGCGTCAAGCAAGCCATCGTCGTCCCCGGCTCGGGCCTGGTGAAGGCTCAGGCCGAGCGCGAAGGCCTGGACAAGATATTCGTCGAAGCCGGCTTCGAATGGCGCGAGCCAGGTTGCTCGATGTGCCTGGCCATGAACCCCGATCGGCTGGAAAGCGGCGAGCACTGCGCATCCACCTCCAACCGTAACTTCGAAGGGCGTCAGGGCGCAGGTGGCCGCACGCACCTGGTGAGCCCGGCCATGGCCGCCGCAGCCGCCGTCACCGGCCACTTCATCGATGTCCGCGAGTTGATCCAAGGGAGCGCAGCATGAAAGCTTTCACTCAGCACATTGGCCTGGTTGCGCCGTTGGACCGTGCCAACGTCGATACCGACCAGATCATCCCCAAGCAGTTCTTGAAGTCGATCAAGCGCACAGGCTTTGGCCCCAACCTGTTCGACGAATGGCGCTACCTGGACGTAGGTCAACCCTATCAGGACAACAGCAAGCGCCCGGTAAACGAGGAATTCGTGCTCAATCACCAGCGCTACCAAGGCGCCAGCGTGTTGTTGGCGCGGGAGAACTTCGGTTGCGGGTCCAGCCGTGAGCATGCCCCTTGGGCACTGGACGAGTACGGCTTTCGGAGCATCATCGCGCCCAGCTTTGCCGACATCTTTTTCAACAACAGCTTCAAGAATGGCTTGTTGCCGATCATCCTCAGCGATGAAGACGTCGATGAGCTGTTCAAGCAGGTGGAAGCTGCGCCAGGTTACCAGCTGACCATCGACCTGCAGGCCCAGGCGGTCACACGCCCAGATGGCAAGGTGCTGCATTTCGAGATCGACGCATTCCGCAAGCATTGCCTGCTCAATGGCCTGGACGACATTGGCCTGACCCTGCAGGACAGCGATGCGATCAAGGCGTTCGAGGACAAGCACCGTGCTGCGCAACCCTGGCTGTTTCGCGACGCCTGACTAAAGCCTGCGCGCTCGCCGGCCTGCTTGCCAGCAGGTCGGTGCAAGCGGCGTCACCCACGCACCGTGGCTCAAGCCAGTGCCACTGGCGCAATGGCCGAGCCAATATCGGCGACTACTCCAACACCAGGACATTCCAATGACGCGTACGCAGCATACCGATGTGGTTCAGCGCCAATTCGGCGATCAGGCGGGTGCCTACCTCAGCAGCGCCGTGCATGCTCAAGGCAGCGAGTTCGCGCTGTTGCAGGCCCAGTTGCAGGGGCAGGTCGACGCACGCGTGCTGGACCTGGGCTGCGGGGCAGGTCACGTCAGCTTCCAGATTGCGCCGTTGGTGGCGCAGGTGGTCGCGTACGACCTTTCCCAGTCCATGCTGGACGTCGTCGCCAACGCTGCCGCCGATCGTGCGCTGACCAATATCATGACCGAGCGTGGCGCGGCAGAATCCCTGCCGTTTGCCGATGCTTCGTTCGATTATGTGTTCAGCCGCTACTCAGCCCATCACTGGAGCGACCTGGGCCTGGCGCTGCGCGAAGTGCGCCGCGTGCTCAAGCCAGGCGGTGTGGCTGCATTCATTGACGTCATGTCGCCGGGTAGCCCGCTGCTGGACACGTATCTGCAAGCAGTAGAGGTGTTGCGCGACACCAGTCACGTTCGCAATTACTCTGCTGCCCAGTGGCAGCGCCAGGTCAGCGAGGCCGGCCTGCGTGTTCGCAGTCATGCCCGGCAGTCACTGCGCCTGGAGTTCGGCAGTTGGGTCGAGCGCATGCGCACCCCTGAGCTGATGCGCCTGGCCATCCGCGAACTGCAGCAAGCCATGGGCGAAGAAGTACGGCAGTATTACCAGATCGAGGCCGATGGCTCGTTCAGCACGGATGTGCTGGTGCTGTGGGCAGAACGTTAAGCCTTTTTCGGCGCGGCCCCATTCGCCGCGCTGCGTGAATGCATAGAGGAAAGCATGAGCAAGCAGATTTTGATTCTTCCGGGTGATGGCATTGGTCCTGAAATCATGGCCGAAGCCGTCAAGGTGCTGGAGCTGGCCAATGACAAGTTCCAGCTCGACCTGAGCCTGACCCATGACGTGATCGGTGGCGCAGCCATCGACAAGCACGGGGTGCCGCTGGCCGATGAAACCCTGGAGCGTGCACGCCAGGCCGATGCCGTGCTGCTCGGCGCCGTGGGCGGTCCCAAGTGGGACAAGATCGAGCGTGACATTCGCCCTGAACGCGGCCTGCTGAAGATCCGCTCGCAGCTGGGGCTGTTTGCCAACTTGCGCCCGGCCATTCTCTACCCGCAGCTGGCCGATGCGTCCTCGCTCAAGCCGGAAATCGTCTCTGGCCTGGACATCCTCATCGTGCGCGAGCTGACCGGCGGCATCTACTTCGGTGCCCCACGTGGTCAGCGCGAACTTGAAGGTGGCGAGCGCCAGGCCTACGACACCTTGCCCTACAGCGAAAGCGAAGTGCGGCGCATCGCCCGCGTGGGTTTCGACATGGCGCGGGTGCGTGGCAAGAAGCTGTGCTCGGTGGACAAGGCCAACGTTCTGGCTTCCAGCCAGCTGTGGCGTGAAGTGGTCGAGAGCGTGGCACAGGATTACCCGGATGTGGAACTGAGCCATATGTATGTCGACAACGCGGCGATGCAGCTGGTGCGCGCGCCGAAGCAGTTCGACGTCATGGTGACCGACAACATGTTCGGCGACATTCTGTCGGATGAAGCTTCCATGCTGACCGGTTCCATCGGCATGCTGCCTTCGGCGTCGCTCGATGCCAACAACAAGGGCATGTACGAGCCTTGCCACGGCTCGGCGCCAGACATTGCCGGTGCAGGGATCGCCAACCCGTTGGCCACCATCCTGTCCGTGTCGATGATGCTGCGCTACAGCTTCGACCAGTCGGCTGCCGCCGAGGCCATCGAGCAGGCGGTCAGCCTGGTGCTTGACCAGGGCTTGCGCACTGGCGACATCTTCTCCGAAGGCTGCCGCAAAGTAGGTACGCAGGAAATGGGCGACGCAGTAGTCGCAGCGCTGCGGAATCTGTAATCTCTCTGGCCCGCCATCCCCAATCCCGATGGCGGCCCACTTTTAGCAAAGGTGTAGTTGCGATGAAACGTGTAGGTCTGATCGGTTGGCGCGGCATGGTTGGTTCCGTGCTCATGCAGCGAATGCTGGAGGAGCAGGATTTCGACCTTATCGAGCCCGTGTTCTTCACCACCTCCAATATTGGTGGCCAAGGCCCGAACGTGGGCAAGGATACCGCGCCGCTCAAGGACGCGTATTCCATCGAAGAGCTCAAGACCCTCGACGTGATCCTGACTTGCCAGGGCGGCGACTACACCAATGAAGTGTTTCCCAAGCTGCGCGAAGCAGGCTGGCAGGGCTACTGGATCGATGCGGCCTCGTCTTTGCGCATGCAGGATGATGCAGTCATCGTGCTCGACCCGGTCAACCGCAAGGTCATCGATCACCAGCTCGACGCCGGTACCCGCAACTTCATCGGCGGCAATTGCACGGTCAGCCTGATGCTGATGGGCCTTGGCGGATTGTTCGAAGCCGGTCTGGTGGACTGGATGAGTGCCATGACCTACCAGGCAGCGTCCGGTGCAGGGGCGCAGAACATGCGCGAGCTGATCAAGCAGATGGGCGCCACCCATGCGGCGGTCGCCGATGACCTGGCCAACCCGGCCAGTGCCATCCTCGACATCGACCGCAAAGTGGCCGAGGCCATGCGCAGCGAGGCCTATCCGGCTGAAAACTTCGGCGTCCCCCTGGCCGGCAGCCTGATCCCCTGGATCGACAAGGAATTGCCCAACGGCCAAAGCCGCGAAGAATGGAAGGCGCAGGCCGAAACCAACAAGATTCTGGGTCGCTTCAAGAACCCGATTCCGGTCGATGGCATCTGCGTGCGCATCGGTGCCATGCGTTGCCACAGCCAGGCGCTGACCATCAAGCTGAACAAGGATGTGCCGATCGCCGACATCGAAGGCATGATCAGCCAGCACAATCCTTGGGTGAAGCTGGTGCCCAACCAGCGTGAAATCAGCATGCAGGAACTGACCCCTACCAAGGTGACCGGCACGCTGAATATCCCGGTTGGACGTTTGCGCAAGCTGAACATGGGTTCCCAGTACCTGGGGGCGTTCACGGTGGGTGACCAACTGCTGTGGGGCGCTGCCGAGCCGCTGCGTCGCATGTTGCGGATCCTGCTGGAACGTTGATACAGCCATCTGTACCCGAACCCGCGCTACTTCCAGCGCGGGTTTTTTTTTGCGGCGCGCAGTGCAGGTGGCAGGGGAAGCCTGCGCACAGCGGGCGACTCCCTGCCACGGGTCGGCGTTGGCCTCGGTTGTGTAATGCAGGTAAAGTGCCGCTCCCGTTTCGCCAGAGGCAGCCTGCAATATGAAACCTTCATTCGATATCGCCGTCGTCGGTGCCACCGGCAGCGTCGGTGAGACGTTGGTCCAGATTCTCGAAGAGCTGGATTTCCCGGTCGCCACCCTGCACCTGCTCGCCAGCATCGAGTCGGCGGGCAGTAGCGTGATGTTCGCCGGCAGGAAGCTCAAGGTACGTGAGGTCGAGGGGTTCGATTTTGCGCAGGTCAAGCTGGCGTTCTTTGCAGCCAGTGCCGCGGTCAGTCGCAGCTTCGCCGCCCAGGCTGTGCAAGCGGGCTGCACCGTCATCGACCTGTCCGGTGCCCTGGACAACGCACTGGCTGTCGTTCCAGAAGCCAACGCCGATCAAGTGGCTGGGCTGAAGCTGCCCGCGCTGATCACCAGCCCCTGTTCAGGCGCCGTGGCCGCCGCCGCCGCCCTGGCCCCGATCAAGCATTTGCTGGACATCGAGCATGTTCAGGTGGTGGCGTCTTTGGCAGTGTCGGCTCAAGGCCGTGAGGCGGTCAACGAGCTTGCGCGGCAAACGGCCGAGTTGCTCAATGCCCGCCCGTTGGAACCGCACTTCTTCGACCGCCAGGTCGCCTTCAACGTGTTGGCCCAGGTCGGCAAGGTCGACGAACAGGGCCATACCACCGTGGAGCGGCGCATGGTGCAGGAGCTGCGCGAGCTGTTGGGCCAGCCTGAACTGAGTATTTCAACAAGCTGCATTCAAGTCCCGGTCTTTTTCGGCGATAGCTTCAATGTGGCCGTGCAGTGCCGCCACGCCGTGGATCTGGCGGCCGTCAACCAGGCGTTGGAGGTGGCGCCTGGCATCGAACGGGTAGACCTGGACGATTATCCAACGCCGGTGGGCGACGCAGTCGGGCAGGACGTGGTCTATGTTGGACGTGTACGCCATGGTGTTGATCAAGCGCAGCAGCTCAACCTTTGGCTGACCACCGACAATGTGCGCAAGGGCGCGGCGCTAAACGCTGTGCAGGTGGCGCAATTGTTGATTAAACACGGTCTGTAAAAGATACTGGCAGGCACTTTTGTCCTGCTCTGCCTGCACGTTTCGGGACGATCCATACAAGGGAAGAGTTCATGCTTCGAATCCGCAAACTGGTTCTGGCCATGGCAGCAGCCTCGGCGCTGTCCTCGGGCATGGCCAATGCTCTGGGCCTGGGAGAGCTGACCCTCAAGTCGGCGCAGAACCAGCCCCTGGAGGCCGAGATCGAACTGCTCGATGTGCGAGACCTGACCGCGGCGCAGTTGGCACCGAGCCTGGCCCCGCCTGAGGAATTCGCCAAGGCAGGCGTGAACTTCTCGAGCGCCTTGCAGGACTTGCGCTTCACGCCCGTGATCAACCCCAATGGCCGAAGCGTGCTTCGCGTGACCTCCAGCCAGCCCATGCCGGGGCCAGTGGTCAAGTTCCTGGTGCAGGTGATGTGGCCTCAAGGCCGCCTGTTGCGTGACTACAACGTCCTGCTGGATCAGGCCAAGGCCCAGGGCCCAGAAGCCGCAACAGGCAATGTCGCCGCTGCGACCACCGGCCCTGGCAGCTACACGACCCAGCGCCGCGATACTCTGTGGCAGATCGCAGCGCGTAATGCCCAGGGTGGATCGATCCAGCAAACGATGATCGCGATCCAGGCGCTGAACCCGGATGCGTTCATCGGCAATAACATCAACCAGCTCAAGGTTGGCCAGGTATTGCGCCTGCCCGATCAGCAACAGATCCAGAGCATCGCCCAAGGCGAAGCCAATCGCGAGGTCGCTGAGCAGTACGCGGCTTGGCGCGAGGGGCGTCGCCTGGGGCCGCGTGCCCGCCAGCTCGACGCCACCCGGCGTGGTGCCGCAGACGCCGCGCCCGCTGCCATCGCCCAAGGCGACAACCTGCGTCTGGTCAGCCCCGGCAACCAGCCTGGTGCTGGGCAGGCCAAGGCGCTGAACGACAAGTTGGCAGTGGCGCAGGAAAGCCTGGACACCAGTCGCCGCGACAACGAAGAACTCAAAAGCCGCATGGCCGACCTGCAGAGCCAGTTGGACAAGCTGCAGCGCCTGATCGAGCTCAAGAACGATCAGTTGGCCCGGCTGGAAGCGCAAGGCGCGGCTACCCCTGCGCCAGCAGCGACTGTCCCTGGCGAACCCGGTCAGCAGGCCCCGGCGCCGTCCCAGGCGGCTGTGCCTGTGACCGATCCGGTGCCGACGGCGAGCCAGCCGACCGTTCCCGATCAACCCGTGATCGCGCCAGCGCCCTCGGTTGCGCCAGACGCTCAACCCGCCGCACAAGCTCCGTCGGGCAGCACCCTGGACGACGTGCTCGCAAGCCGCTGGTTGCTATGGCTGATCGCCGGTTCTACCGTCTTGGTCCTGGCGCTGCTGCTCTGGCTGCTGGCGCGTAAGCGCAGGGCCCAACAGGAAGCCGAAAAGCATTTGCGCATGGCGCGCGCTTTGGAGGAGGAGCAGATCGAGGGTTTCGATCCAGAGGACGACAGCCTTGATGGCGTAGAAGTCGTGTCCCCGACCGTTACGCTGTCGCCAGCCGCAGTCGCCGCCTCAGCGGCAGCCGCAGCGGCCTCTGAAAAACCGGCTGCACAGCCTGTGCGTGAGCCTGCGGCAGACCCTTATGGGCCATTGTTGGCACAGGCGGACACGTGCATTGCCGAAGGCCGCCTGAACCGCGCCACCGAGCTGCTGGAGCCTGCAGTTGCCAGCGCGCCCAGACGCGATGACCTGCGCTTGAAGTTGATGGAGGTCTATGCCCGCCAAGGTGATCAAAGCGCATTCGCCGAGCAGGAGCGCCAGTTGCCGGCGACGGCCGGGAACACGGCAGAAGTGGCCAGCCTTCGCGAGCGTTACCCGGCGATGTTGGCCCTCGCCGCAGCCGGCGTGGGGGCTGCTGCCTTGGCAGCCAAGCTAGACGAGCAGTATGTGCAAGGGCTGCTCGATGATCAGCCAGGTTCACCGCATGCAGAGCCAGCAGAGTCGGACACACAGGCCGCCGCCGGGCCGGACGCCTTCGACGATATTCCGACGCTCGACACTGCGGCGCTGGATGATCAGGCGCTGGAGGACAACTTCGACTTGAGCCTGGACGACCCCTCTCCCGAGCCCGCGACATCGGCTGCCGACCCGGCCGATGAGGCGCTCTCTGCAGGAGGGCAGATACAAGACCCGGCCGATGCAGACTTCGAAACCTTGCTGGCGCAGGCCAGTGCTGGAGCTCAACCCGCCCAGGACCTGTCCGATTTCGACCTGGACATCGGTGAGCCCGAGGGGGCAGGTGGTCGGGATGACGCTGCGCCAAGTACGGTCGATCCGGTACCGGCTTTCGATCCGGCCACCGATTTCGACCTGCCGGCGGACTTCGACCTGTCCCTGCAGGACGACTCGCCAGGCGCGCAGCAGTTCGCCTCCGAGCTCGATGACGTCAACGCCGAGCTGGACAAGCTCTCGCAGAGCCTGGAGTCGCCCTCCCTGGAGCCGCACTTCACTGCCGAGGACGCCGCTGCGCAACCTGAGCTCGAACCGATCGACGACCTGGATTTCGACTTCTTTTCCGGAGCCGACGAAGTGGCCACCAAGCTCGATCTGGCCCGCGCCTACATCGATATGGGTGATCACCAGGGCGCCCGCGACATCCTCGATGAAGTGGTCAAGGATGGCGATGAGCGTCAGCGCGAGGAAGCAGAGGACATGCTTTCGCGTCTGGTCTAGGCCCTCGCGTGAAGCCCTTGGGTTGTAACGCGTGAACCTGATGGCAGCCCTGAACGGCTGCCATTGTCGTTATAATCCCCGGCATTTGGTTCACCAACAGGTTGCAGATTCTTGGACATCATCGACACCGCCTCGGCCGAATTCGCTGCCGAAGGCTGCACGCGCATCGCCCTGGGTGTGGAATACAAGGGCGCCCGCTACCGCGGCTGGCAGCGTCAGGCCAGCGGCGTGCCCAGCGTTCAGCAAGCGTTGGAACAGGCACTTTCCAAAGTGGCCAACGAACCCATTTCAGTCGTTTGTGCAGGGCGTACCGATGCCGGCGTGCATGGCTGTGGGCAGGTCGTGCACTTCGACACCCGAGCGGTGCGTGATGAACGTGCCTGGACCATGGGCACCAATTTCAACTTGCCCCATGACATCAGCGTCGTGTGGTCCAGGCCCATGCCTGCCGATTTTCATGCGCGGTTCAAGGCTTGTGCCAGGCGCTATCGCTACGTGATTTACAACGACCCGATTCGGCCTGCTCACCTGGCCGAGGAGGTGACCTGGAATCATCGCCCGCTCGACGTCGAGCGCATGGCCCAGGCTGCCTCAAGTTTGCTTGGCACCCATGATTTCAGCGCGTTCCGCGCTAGCCAGTGTCAGGCCAAGTCGCCGATCAAGCACATTTACCACCTGCGGGTGACGCGTCACGGGCAGATGATCGTGCTGGATGTCCGGGCTACCGCCTTCCTGCATCACATGGTGCGCAACATTGCTGGCGTGCTGATGGCTATCGGCGCAGGGGAGCGGCCGGTTGAGTGGGCGCGCCAGGTGCTGGAGGGACGGGACCGCCGCGAAGGTGGCGTCACGGCCCACCCCTACGGGCTTTACCTGGTCCAGGTGGAGTACCCGGAGGCGTTTGCGCTGCCTGAGCGTTACATTGGCCCACACTTTCTGACGGGCTACGATGCATTGGCGGACTGACGCACGAAGCGCCATTTGCTAAGATTCCGCCTTTGACCGCGCAAACAGGTGGCTGTCCATGAGCATCGTTCGCAGTAAAATCTGCGGGATCACCCGCATCGAAGACGCTCTTGCAGCTGCCGAGGCCGGCGCCGATGCCATCGGGCTGGTCTTCTATGCCAAGAGCCCGCGTGCCGTGAGCGTACAGCAGGCGCGTGCCATCATTGCCGAGCTGCCGCCCTTCGTGACCACGGTCGGGTTGTTCGTCAATGCCACGCGTTGCGAGCTGAGCGAAATACTCGAAGCGGTGCCCCTGGATCTTTTGCAGTTCCATGGTGATGAAACCCCGCACGATTGCGCAGGCCATCACCGGCCGTGGATCAAGGCACTGCGAGTACGTCCGGATGACGACCTGAAGCTTGCGTGCCGGCAATATGCTGGCGCATCCGGTATCTTGCTGGACACCTTCGTGCCGGGTGTGCCTGGGGGCACGGGCGAAGCGTTCGACTGGTCACTGGTGCCTGCCGACCTGGGCAAGCCGATCATCCTGGCCGGTGGCCTGTCGGCGGACAACGTCGGGCAGGCGATCGCCCAGGTGCGCCCGTACGCGGTCGATGTCAGCGGCGGGGTCGAGCAAGCCAAGGGCATCAAGGATGCGGCCAGAATAGAAGCATTCGTACGCGCGGTGAAACAGGCTTGAGCAGATGTGACGGCAGGCAGCGTGCCATCGTCCATAGCTATCTCAGCCCGTGGGCCGGCTGGCCCCGCGTGGGGCGGTCAACCGAATTGTTCAGGGTGGCGCGGCAGGGGTACTGAACCCGGGTCGCCGTTTCACCCACGTTTTAAGCATTTGAGCTCAAAAGGGAAGGGCAGGCCGGCTACGCTGGTCCCCTCCCGCCGATACTGGAGAAAGAAAGCATGAGCAACTGGTTAGTCGACAAACTGATCCCTTCCATCATGCGTTCCGAGGTGAAGAAGAGCTCGGTACCTGAAGGCCTGTGGCACAAATGCCCGTCCTGTGAGGCCGTGCTGTACCGTCCGGAGCTGGAAAAGACCCTGGACGTATGCCCCAAGTGCAACCACCACATGCGCATCGGCGCACGTGCTCGCATCGATATCTTCCTGGATGCCGAGGGCCGTGCCGAGCTGGGCGCTGATCTTGAGCCGGTCGACCGGTTGAAGTTCCGCGACAGCAAGAAGTACAAGGACCGCCTGACCGGCGCGCAGAAGCAGACCGGTGAAAAGGACGCCCTGATCTCCATGAGCGGCACCCTGATGGGCATGCCGATCGTGGTCAGTGCGTTCGAATTCTCCTTCATGGGCGGTTCCATGGGTGCCATCGTCGGCGAGCGCTTCGTGCGCGCAGCCAACTATGCCTTGGAGCATCGCTGCCCAATGGTGTGTTTCTCGGCTTCCGGCGGTGCCCGCATGCAGGAAGCGCTGATCTCGCTGATGCAGATGGCCAAGACCTCTGCCGTGCTGGCGCGTCTGCGTGAAGAAGGCATCCCGTTCATCTCGGTACTGACCGACCCGGTCTACGGTGGCGTGTCCGCCAGCCTGGCGATGCTGGGCGATGTCATCGTTGGCGAACCCAAGGCCCTGATCGGCTTTGCCGGCCCGCGCGTCATCGAGCAGACCGTACGCGAGAAGCTGCCTGAAGGCTTCCAGCGCAGCGAATTCCTGCTGGAGCACGGTGCCATCGACCTGATCATCTCTCGTGGCGACCTGCGTCCACGGCTGGCGCGCCTGCTGGCCCAGATGACCGGCCAGCAGACACCGGTCGAAGCCCTCGAGGCGGCTGCGGTCGCGTGATGACCCAGCGGACCCTTGGCGAGTGGCTCGCCTATCTTGAGCAGTTGCACCCCTCGGCCATCGACATGGGGCTGGAGCGGTCGCAGGCGGTGCTGGCGCGCCTGGCGTTGGGCAAGCTTGCCCCACGTGTGGTGACGGTAACGGGCACCAACGGCAAGGGCTCGACCTGCGCGTTCCTCGCTTCGCTGCTGCGTGCCCAGGGGTTGAAGGTCGGCGTGTACAGCTCGCCGCACCTGCTGCGCTACAACGAGCGGGTGATCATCGACGGCGTTGAAGCCAGCGATGCGCAGTTGTGCGAAGCGTTCGCAGCGGTCGAAGCGGCACGCGGCGAAATCTCCCTGACCTATTTCGAGATGGGTACCCTGGCCGCGTTCTGGCTGTTCGAGCGTTCGCAGCTCGACGCAGTGGTGCTGGAAGTCGGGCTGGGCGGGCGGTTGGACACGGTGAATGTCGTGGACGCCGACATCGCGCTGGTGACCAGCATCGGGGTCGACCACATCGATTACCTGGGCGATACCCGCGAGCAGGTAGCCTTCGAGAAGGCCGGTATCTTCCGTGCCGGCAAGCCTGCGCTCTGTGGCGACCTCGATCCGCCCCAGCCGCTGCTGGACAAGGCCAGCGAACTGGCGGCCCCGCTGCGGTTGCGGGGTCGCGACTTCGACCTTCAGGTGGCCGAGCATGGCTGGAGCTGGTACGGGACGTCCGGCGAAGGTGAAAAAGTCGCCTTGATGGACCTGCCCCTGCTGGACCTGCCCATGGAAAACGCAGCCTTGGCCCTGCAAGCCTACCTGCTGAGCGGCCTGCCCTGGAGCCCTGCGCAGCTGAGCCAGGCATTGGCCCAGACGCGCATCACGGGTCGTCTCGACCGGCGCGTGATCCACTGGCGTGGCGTCGCGGTTGAACTGCTGCTGGATGTAGGGCATAACCCACATGCAGCGCAGTACCTGGCCCGGCGTCTGGCATCCCGACCACTGGTCGGTCGGCGTCTGGCCGTGTTCGGCTTGCTTTGCGACAAGGACCTCGAGGGTGTGATTGCGCCCTTGCAGGCCCTGGTCGATGAGTGGGCCGTTGCGCCGCTTGCCACCCCGCGTACCCGGCCTGCCGCGCAATTGGCAGAGGCCCTGACGAACCTCGGCGCCACGGTGAAGTCTTATGCCAGCGTCGACGCTGCCCTGGAGGGGCAGTGCGCGAACGCCACGGCAGATGATCAGATCCTGCTGTTCGGTTCGTTTTTCTGTGTCGCTCAGGCGCTGGAATGGTTGCAGCGGCATCCCCAGGAGGGTGGGATAGATGGCAGTGCTGGATAAAGGAATGAAGCAGCGCATGATCGGTGCGCTGGTGCTGGTGGCGCTGGCGGTGATTTTCCTGCCGATGCTGTTTTCGCGGCAGGATGAAATGCGTGAGGTGCACATCGATGCCCCAAAAGCGCCTGCTGCACCGTCGCTGCCTGAAGTAAAGGTCGACCCTGTTGCCGTGCCAGAACCCCAGGCCTTGCCGGAGCAAGCGGACCCGTCGCCGGTGGTGGTAGACGAGTCATCAGCGCCTGCGCGTGCGCCCAGCCAACCCATCACGCCGTCGCCGCAGACACAGCAGGCCCAGCCTGCTCCGGCGGCCGTGGCCAAGGCCGAGCCCAAGGCGCCGGCCGCTTCTGCGCCAGCTGCGACGTCGACCAAAGCTGCCGCGTCGTCCAAACTCGACGCCAACGGCCTGCCGGTCAGTTGGTCGATCCAGTTGGCGAGCCTGTCCAACCGGGCAGGCGCCGAGAAGCTTCAGCAGACCTTGCGTAGCCAAGGCTACAACGCCTATATCCGTGCTGCCGGTGGCATGAACCGGGTGTACGTCGGCCCGCTTATCGAGCGTACCGACGCCGAGCGCACCCGCGATGCCATCAACCGCCAGAACAGCCTCAAGGGCTTTGTCGTGCGCTTCCAGCCGGAACGCAGCTGAAGGCGAGGGGCGGCATCACCGTCCCGTGCCAGGCAGCGAGCCTGCGGGCGGTGCCCTGCAGGCTCGCTGTGCTGGCTGGATCATCCACTGACATTCCGCTTACCCAAGCCCTCGTCGCTCTGGTAAAATCCGCCGCCTCAACGATCTGCAGGCAGCACCGTGGCATTTACCCTGGTTGATTGGGCGATCATTGCGATCATCGCCGTCTCCACACTGATCAGTCTCAAACGCGGCTTCGTCAAGGAAGCCCTGTCCTTGCTCATCTGGATCATTGCCGGTGCGGTGGCGTGGATGTTCGGTGGCTCACTTTCGGTGTACCTGGAAAGCTATATCCAGACGCCCTCCATGCGCGTGATCGCAGGCTGCGGTATCTTGTTCGTCGCCACCTTGCTGGTGGGGGCGATGCTCAACTTTCTCATCGGCGAACTGATTCGTGTCACCGGCTTGTCGGGCACCGATCGATTTCTAGGCATGGTCTTCGGCGCCGCCAGGGGCGGCCTGCTGGTGGTCGTGGCACTCGGGCTGCTGAGCCTGGGGCCGGTTCAACAAGACACGTGGTGGCAGGAGTCTCGCCTGATACCTCGGTTTCTACTGGTAGCCGACTGGTCCAAAAACCTGGTTGTGGGCTTCACCAGCCAATGGATGTCCAGCGGAGCGATCAGCACACCGTCTGATCTTCCGTTCAAGGAGCAGCTGCTCGGGCCGACCCGGCCTTGAGCGCTATTCACTCAAGTTTCATCAAAGTAGGGGTTGCGTCGCATGTGTGGCATCGTCGGTATCGTCGGTAAGTCGAACGTCAATCAGGCGCTGTATGACGCGCTTACGGTCCTCCAGCACCGCGGCCAGGACGCTGCCGGTATCGTGACCAGCCATGACGGCCGGTTGTTCCTGCGCAAGGATAATGGCCTGGTGCGCGATGTGTTCCAGCAGCGCCACATGCAACGCCTGGTGGGCAGCATCGGCATCGGCCATGTGCGCTACCCGACGGCGGGCAGCTCGACCTCCGCCGAGGCCCAGCCGTTCTACGTCAACTCGCCCTACGGCATCACCCTGGCCCACAACGGCAACCTCACCAACGTCGAGCAGTTGGCCAAGGAGATCTACGAGTCGGACCTGCGTCACGTCAACACCAACTCCGATTCCGAAGTGCTGCTCAACGTATTCGCCCATGAGCTGGCCGTTCGCGGCAAGCTGCAGCCTACCGAAGAGGACGTGTTCGCCGCGGTCTCCCATGTACACAGCCGTTGCGTCGGCGGTTACGCTGTCGTTGCCATGATCACCGGCTACGGCATCGTCGGTTTCCGCGATCCCAACGGTATCCGCCCGGTCGTCTTCGGTCAGCGCCACACCGACGAAGGCGTGGAGTACATGATTGCTTCGGAAAGCGTTGCGCTCGACGTGCTCGGCTTCACCCTGATTCGCGACCTGGCGCCAGGCGAGGCGGTCTACATCACCGAAGAAGGTCAGCTGTACACCAAGCAGTGTGCCGAGGCGCCGAAACTGCAGCCCTGCATTTTCGAACACGTCTACCTGGCCCGCCCGGACTCGATCATGGACGGTGTCTCGGTGTACAAGGCGCGTCTGCGCATGGGCGAGAAGCTCGCCGACAAGATCCAGCGCGAACGCCCGGACCACGGCATCGACGTGGTCATCCCCATTCCGGACACCAGCCGCACGGCCGCGCTTGAGTTGGCCAACCACCTGGGCGTGAAATTCCGCGAAGGCTTCGTCAAGAACCGCTACATCGGCCGCACCTTCATCATGCCGGGCCAGGCTGCCCGCAAGAAGTCGGTCCGCCAGAAGCTCAATGCCATCGAGCTTGAGTTCCGCGGCAAGAACGTCATGCTGGTTGACGACTCCATCGTGCGCGGCACCACCTGCAAGCAGATCATCCAGATGGCGCGCGAGGCCGGCGCCAAGAATGTCTATTTCTGCTCCGCAGCCCCTGCAGTGCGCTACCCCAACGTCTACGGCATCGACATGCCGAGCGCTCACGAACTGATCGCCCACAACCGCACCACCGAGCAGGTGGCCGAGTTGATTGGCGCCGACTGGCTGGTCTACCAGGACCTGCCTGACCTGATCGATTCGGTCGGTGGCGGCAAGATCAAGATCGAGCACTTCGATTGCGCGGTATTCAACGGTGAGTACGTCACTGGCGATATCGACGAAGCCTACCTTGACCGCATCGAGCAGGCCCGCAATGACCTGGCCAAGGTCAAGACGCAGGCGGTCAGCGCAATCATCGACCTCTACAACAACTGATTTCAGGGAGCGATGGCATGACCGATCAATGGGATGCCGGGCGACTGGACAGCGACCTGGAGGGTGTCGGCTTCGACACCCTGGCAGTGCGCGCCGGTCAGTGCCGTTCACCGGAGGCCGAGCACAGCGAAGCGCTGTTCCTGACCTCCAGCTACGTGTTCCGTACAGCTGCCGATGCGGCTGCGCGTTTTGCCGGTGAAACCCCGGGCAATGTCTATTCGCGCTATACCAATCCGACCGTACGGGCATTCGAAGAGCGCCTGGCGGCGATGGAGGGTGCCGAGCAGGCCGTGGCCACCTCCACCGGCATGGCGTCGATTCTGGCCGTGGTCATGTCGCTGTGCAGTGCAGGCGATCACGTACTGGTCTCTCAGAGCGTGTTCGGGTCGACCATCAGCCTGTTCGAGAAGTATTTCAAGCGCTTCGGCTTGCAGGTGGACTACGTACCGTTGGTCGATCTTGCCGGCTGGGAGCAGGCCATACAGGCCAATACCAAGCTGCTGATCGTCGAGTCGCCGTCCAACCCACTGGCCGAATTGGTCGATATCGCTGCGCTCAGCGAAATCGCCCATGCCCGTGGGGCCATGCTGGTGGTCGACAACTGCTTCAGCACACCGGCCTTGCAGCAACCGCTCAAACTCGGTGCCGACATCGTCTTCCACTCCGCCACCAAGTTCATCGATGGCCAAGGCCGCTGCATGGGCGGTGCAGTGGCAGGCCGTGCCGAACAGATGAAGGAAGTGGTCGGTTTCCTGCGCACGGCAGGCCCGACGCTCAGCCCATTCAACGCGTGGGTATTCACCAAGGGCCTGGAGACGCTGCGTCTGCGTATGCGGGCTCACTGCGAGAGTGCTCAGGCACTGGCGCAATGGCTGGAACAGCAGGACGGTATTGAAAAAGTGCATTACGCCGGCCTACCAAGCCATCCGCAGCACGAATTGGCCAAGCGCCAGATGAGTGGCTTCGGCGCTGTGGTGAGCTTCGAAGTCAAGGGCGGCAAGGAAGGGGCCTGGCGCTTCATCGATGCTACACGGGTCGTTTCGATCACCACCAACCTGGGTGACAGCAAGACCACCATCGCTCATCCGGCCACCACCTCCCACGGCCGCCTGACGCCCCAGGAACGTGCGGCTGCCGGCATCCGCGACAGCCTGATTCGTGTGGCCGTGGGCTTGGAGGACGTGGCGGATCTGCAGGCCGACCTGGCGCGTGGACTGGCGGCATTGTGATCGAAATTGGTCTCAACACGCCCGGCCACAACGGCCGGGTCGCTTTGGTCACCGGTGCTGCGCGCGGTATCGGCCTTGGCATCGCCGCCTGGCTGATCTGCGAAGGTTGGCAGGTGGTGCTCAGTGACCTCGACCGCCAGCGGGGGGCGAAAGCGGCCAAGGCCCTGGGGGATAACGCCTGGTTCATCACCATGGATGTGGCAGATGAGTCCCAGGTCAGTGCCGGGGTGTCCGAGGTGCTCGGGCAATTTGGCAGGCTTGACGCGCTGGTGTGCAATGCTGCGATTGCCAACCCCCACAGCCAGACGCTTGAAAGCCTGAGCCTGGCTCAATGGAACCGCGTGCTGGCCGTCAATCTCAATGGCCCGATGCTGCTGGCCAAGCACTGTGCGCCTTACCTGCGCGCGCACAATGGCGCCATCGTCAACCTGACGTCCACGCGGGCGCGGCAGTCCGAGCCTGACACTGAAGCTTATGCCGCCAGCAAAGGGGGCCTTGTGGCACTCACCCATGCGCTGGCCATCAGCCTGGGCCCGGAGATTCGTGTCAACGCCGTGAGCCCGGGGTGGATCGATGCCCGGGATCCCTCTCAGCGCCGTGCCGAGCCGTTGAGCAATGCTGACCACGCCCAGCACCCCACCGGTCGCGTGGGCACCGTCGAGGACGTTGCAGCGATGGTCGCCTGGCTGCTGTCCCGGCAAGCAGCGTTCGTGACCGGTCAGGAGTTCGTGGTCGACGGCGGCATGACCCGCAAGATGATTTACACCTGAAGGCCCTTTTGGACAGACCAGAAGAGGAGGGGACCGCAAGGTCCCTTTTTCGTGCCCGGGCTTGGCTGGGCACAAATCAAGGTGTGCTCGGCTTTGCACTGGGTTAGCGTTAGCCGCACCTGCGAGTTGGAAAAAAACTCAACAGGGCTATTGACTTAGCGTCGTCACCTGCGTAAATTTCGCGGCCTCAGCGAAGCAAACGCAACACGTTACATCGCGAGGGTGATTAGCTCAGCCGGGAGAGCATCTGCCTTACAAGCAGAGGGTCGGCGGTTCGATCCCGTCATCACCCACCACTTCCTGAGATGTTCCTGACGCTCAAGGCTTCGCAAGAAGCTAACAGCCAGAGAGGAATGCACTGCGCAGCGGTAGTTCAGTCGGTTAGAATACCGGCCTGTCACGCCGGGGGTCGCGGGTTCGAGTCCCGTCCGCTGCGCCATTTTGATTAACAGATGGGTGCTTGTCGCCGGTCTGAAGCCACAAGGTCCAGCACCTTGGGCTGACCCAGTTTCAATCGGGCGCAAGCCTGAACGATACGCAGCGGTAGTTCAGTCGGTTAGAATACCGGCCTGTCACGCCGGGGGTCGCGGGTTCGAGTCCCGTCCGCTGCGCCATCTTCGCTCCAAGGTCCCTAGAACACCTTGAGGCACCCATGAACGAATGGTCATTGCACCGTTTTTCATGCCTTCCCCCAGCTTATCTGGTGGGTAGACCCAAGTTTCAATCGGGCGTAAGCCTGAATGATACGCAGCGGTAGTTCAGTCGGTTAGAATACCGGCCTGTCACGCCGGGGGTCGCGGGTTCGAGTCCCGTCCGCTGCGCCATCTTCGCTCCAAGGGCCTTTGAACACCTTGGCGCTACGTGAAAGCGACCTTCGGGTCGCTTTTTGCGTTTTTGGCGTTTGCCGTATTTACCTTGCCGCCTGCATGAAACCTTGCGGGTACTTCACCGACCAGTGGTTCCTGTACCTGGCTGCTGTGTTGCACAATAGGCACCTTCTTGAAATACCCGGAACCCTCGATGACAAGATCTTCCGTTTCTGGTGCGCTCGTGCTGGCCGCCCTGTTGGCCGTACTGAGCGGTTGTGCGTCCAAGAAACCTGCGGTGTACGAGCATGAGAACTTCGATGACTCAGGCACGTTCTCGCGCAGCTTTCCCGTAGGTGATGCCAACTCCTGCGAAGCGGCCCGCCGTGCGTTGCTCAGCCAAGGCTATATCATCACCAGCAGCGGCCCCAACCAGGTGGTTGGCAACAAGAGCTTCCAGCAGAACAGCGATAACCACCTGCAGATCAGCTTCAACGTCACGTGTGCCCCGGATGCGAGCGACGAACAGCACTCGACCATGTTCGCCAATGCCCTGCAGGACCGCTATGCCCTGAAAAAGTCCAATACATCGGCAAGCTTGGGCGTAGGGGTGCTGGGTTCGGTGTCGATGCCGATTGGCTCGAGCGATGACTCGATGGTGAAAGTCGCCAGTGAGACAGTCACGGCCGCGCAGTTTTACGACCGCTACTTCGCGTTGGTGGAAAGTTACCTGCCCAAGCCCAAGCCCAAGGCGCAATCGTTGAGCCAGCCCAAGGCCGAACAACCCGCGCCGAAGACCGAGAAGCCTGCGGTGGAACTGGGCTTGCCGGAGCAGGCTGCGGCCAGCCCGGCGCCGGTACCGGTCGAGGCTGCACCGGCTGCGCCAGACACGGCCCCCAAGGACGGTGCCTCACCCGCCGCGTTCGCGCCCGACCAGCAGACTGTCCAGGCACCTGCCAGTGGGGATCAACTGAGCTCGCAGCCCGTCGCGCCTCCCGCCGATGCAGCACCCATCGAGGTGCAGCAGGCTGAGCCGGTCACGCCAGCCCCGCAGGATCAAACGGCCCCTCAAGGCCAGCCCTCGACGCCATGAGTCTGCAGGGCCGGTGCCGCCACGATTCGGGCGTCGAGGCGGCCAGGCCCTAGCCAGGTTTGACAGACCGGTCGATCAGCGGCACGCCGCTGAGTTCTTGCAGCGCTTGGAACGTGATTTGCGCGCAAATCTCGACCACTTCGAGCCCCGCTGGTGTCACGTCCATTACCGCGAGGTCCGTGTAGATGCGGCTCACGCAACCAATGCCTGTCAGCGGGTAGGTGCATTTGCTCACCAGTTTGCTTTCGCCGGTTTTGGTCAGGTGGTCCATCATCACGAACACCTGTCGGGCGCCGGTGGCCAGGTCCATCGCGCCGCCCACTGCCGGGATCGACCCCTCGGCGCCGGTGTGCCAGTTAGCCAGGTCGCCGTTTACGGAAACCTGGAAAGCGCCGAGCACGGCGATGTCCAGGTGCCCACCGCGCATCATCGAAAATGAATCGGCATGGTGGAAATAGGCGCCACCGGTCAGCAGCGTCACATGCTGCTTGCCAGCGTTGATCAAGTCATCGTCCTCCTCGCCTGGCGCAGGGCTTGGGCCCATGCCCAGTACACCATTTTCACTGTGCAGGAACACTTCCTTGTCGCCCAGGTAGTTGGCGACCAGGGTGGGTGCGCCGATACCCAGGTTGACGTAGGCACCTTCCTCGATGTCGGCTGCAACGCGCTGGGCCATTGCCTCACGCGAGCGTCGTTGGGTGATGGTCATGGACGGGCCTCAGAATGGGTGATTGGATGGGCGGCGTCCGGGACCGCCACCACGCGTTGCACGAAGATGCCCGGTGTGACGATATGCTCCGGGTCCAGCTCACCCAGCGCGACGATCTGGTCGACCTGGACGATTGCAGTCTTGGCAGCCATGGCCATGATCGGTCCGAAATTGCGGGCGGCCTTGCGGTAGATCAGGTTGCCCCAGCGATCACCCTTGTGCGCCTTGATCAAGGCGAAATCGGCATGCAACGGCATCTCCAGTACGTACTGGCGACCGTCGATCTCCCGCGTTTCCTTGCCTTCGGCGAGCAAGGTGCCATAGCCGGTGGGTGAAAAGAAGGCGCCGATGCCAGAGCCTGCCGCGCGAATGCGCTCGGCCAGGTTACCTTGCGGTACGACCTCCAGCTCGATCTTGCCAGCCCGGTACAAGGCGTCGAAAACATACGAGTCGGATTGGCGCGGGAACGAACAGATGATCTTGCGCACGCGTGCGGCCTTGAGCAATGCAGCGAGGCCGGTGTCGCCGTTGCCAGCATTGTTGCTGATGATGGTCAGGTCGCGTGCACCCGTGGCGATCAACCCGTCTATGAGCTCAGAGGGCATGCCAGCGGTACCGAAGCCGCCGACTAGCAGGGTCGAGCCATCGGTGATGCCCGCCACGGCGCTGGCAATGGTTGCATGGGTCTTGTCGATCAAGGCGTAGCTCCCGTCGATGCTTTTAAAAATGCCATCGTGCAGTGCACGATGCGCCCAGCACTGGCTGGCGCTTGTTGGGGGATGAACGTGAGCTAGCTTGCCGCAAGCCGGGCCATGGGCGCAGTGGTCAAGGCAGTTTCTGGGCGATTACCGAACCATTGTTGCAAGCGCGCGCCGCGTCGGTCCGTGTTAGGGACGTATTGGATTAAACGAACGCGCCCGTCCACAGGTCCATGTTCCTGATACAAGAGGGCGCACGGCGCGAAAAGCATCGTCACGTCACCCCCATGTCATGTCACCGCTAAGGTGCCGACGAACTCAGCAACCCGTATTCGGATAAGGACGCAGGAAGATGGACGATTACCAGGAAGAGCTACTGGAATTTCAGGCCCACGAGATGGACACGCCCGAACCGGCAGAAGACGCAACCGAACTCTAGTCCCCGCGTCGCTGCGTGCGGCGGTACGTGCCAGGCGTAAGGCCAGTCCAGCGCTTGAACGCGCGCTGGAAGGCCTCTGCCGAAGCGAACCCCAGCAGGTAGGCGATTTCGCCGAAGCTCAACTGGGTATCGCGGATGTAGGTCTCGGCCAGGTCACGCCGCGTGCCGTTCAACAGGTCACGAAAACGCGTGCCTTCTTCTGCCAGCCTGCGCCGCAGCGTCCAGGGCGGCAGTTGAAGCTGCAGGGCAATTTCGTCGAGCTCCGGCTCACGTCCCCCATTGAGCAGCGGCCCGAGCAGGTGGGTGATGCGTTCGCCCAGGCTACGCACGCGCGTCAGCTGCTGCATGTGTGCCTCGCTTACGGTCAGCAGTTGATGCCAGGTGCTGGGGCAATGCCTGGGGTTTGGCAGTTGCAGCGTGGCGCGGCTCAGGCGCAACTGGTTGCACTCGGCGGCAAAGCGGACCGGCGCGCTGCACAGGGGCTGATAGAGGGGGGCGTAGCTTGGGGCTGCAAACTCGATGTCCACGCGCTCGGCCACCACTGGCGTACCGACCAGGTCGCCCAGCTGGGCCAGCCAGCCGGCGAGCAGCGAGTCGACCACAAAGCGGTTGTAGGCGTTGTACGGGCTGATGGAGTAAAAACGCAGCCAGGCGCCTTCGCCATCTTCGCAGTAGGTGGAGTGGCCTCGATAGTTGGAGGCGTACAGCGGTTCGAAGCGCAGCAAGGTGCGCGCCGCCTCGCCCAGGGTTGGCGCTTGCGCTGCCGTGACCCCGGCCAGCCCGGTATGGGCCAGCCGGCTCAACTGGCCAATCTGCAAACCCAGTGCAGGTTCGGCGCACAATGCGATGGCGGCGTGGCCCAGGTGCATGTAGCGCGGTATCGACAGGCGCGCATTGGCCTGGGCCAGCCGCGCCGTGTCCAGGCCATAGCGTTCGAGCAAGGGTGCAGGGTCGTGGCCCAGCCGTCGAATCGCGTCCGCCAAGGGTTGCACGAAGCCTACCGACAGGTCGCCCAGCCTTACCTGCGGGCGGCTCATGGTGCTAGAGCCATATATTCAGCAAGCGGGCACCTGGGCTGGGTGGCCCGGTCAACAGGTCGCCGGCTTGCCAGGCAAATCCTTGCCCATCGGCGCCTTGCTCCCAGAACTGGCCGCGCATGAAGACGCTCACACTGCTCACCTGATGACCGACAGGCGCGGTCAGCCGGTGCCAGGCCTCTTGCTCGCTGACCTCGCCACGCTTGACGGGCAAGCGCGTGCTGACAGGCTGGTGGCGATTGCCGCGCCAGGGTGTCAACCAGCTGTGCCTGCCGCTCAGAAAGGCAGGGATGGCCACCAGTTCGACCGATTGGGCCAGCAGCTGCTGGTGATTCTGCGGATACCAGCTGTCGCTCCCCACCAATACCCCAAGCCGCCCCGCAGGCGTGTGCAGCACCTGCAGAGGCTGGTCCACACCAGGGTGGATGAACCGCCTGTTCTCGCTGTCCGGATAGTGCTGGCGCTGGGGTTGGCCCAGGATGTTACCGTCACCGGCGAATACCACGCTGCTGTTGAACAGCGGCCCGCGCCCGGGGTGCAATGCACCCTCGCTGACATAGGGCTGCGGAAGCACGATCGAGCCAGCTACCAGGGTGACGCCGAATTCCTTGGCCAAGCCGCCGAACACCTGCTGGTAATCGGCTGCCATCTGATCGGCCTTCATGCGCAGATGGGCATCGGCCCGTCGGTCATCGCCCTCGGCCGCAAGCATGGCCCAGCCATAGCGGAGCGGGTTACT
This sequence comes from Pseudomonas sp. xss_4, assembly GCF_043104125.1. Lineage (NCBI taxonomy): Bacteria > Pseudomonadati > Pseudomonadota > Gammaproteobacteria > Pseudomonadales > Pseudomonadaceae > Pseudomonas > Pseudomonas sp. xss_4. The sequence goes on along the minus strand of NZ_JBICKJ010000083.1, from coordinate 64,712 downwards.
CAGCTCGAACCATTGCAGTGCTTCACGCTGCTGGGTCACCTGGTAGAACGCGTTTTTCTCGCCACGTGCCCACAGCCAGGTACCGATGTGCTCAGGCAATACCACCACGGTGCGAGGCGTGATCAGGCCTAGCGTGCGCGCCTGCTCGAGGTAGGCGGCAAGTTTGCGGTGCAGGCGTTGCAGGTCCTGGTAGTCCCCTGGGTACAGCAGCGGCTCGACGCCCAGCAGGTTGCCATGCTCGCCGGGTTGCCCGTGGTTGACTGCCAGCTCGATGCGCAGATCGGACAGGTAGTGCCCCTGTGGGCGCTGTTGGGTCCAGAAGGCGTAACCACACAGGGCGGCGATCACCCCCAGCAGCAGGGCACTTGTCAGAAATTTTTTCATGAAACGCTACAAGGCAATGGGCATGAAGGAGCCTTAGGGTAGACGCGCTGTTCGGGATGATCAATAACTTGTCAGTTCTGGTCATTGAGCCGGTTCAAACGGCTGTTTACTGTCTGCTTCATATAACGACAGGGCCGCCTCAGGGCGAAATGCCCGTTTACCGTGATCACCAGAGAAGCCGAACCATGACCGACACTCGCTACCCGCACCTGCTGGCCCCGCTGGACCTGGGCTTCACCACGTTGCGCAACCGTACCCTGATGGGCTCCATGCACACGGGTCTTGAGGAACGTCCAGGCGGGTTCGAGCGCATGGCTGCCTATTTTGCCGAACGGGCGCACGGCGGCGTAGGCCTGATGGTCACCGGTGGCATTGCACCCAACGATGAAGGCGGTGTTTACGCAGGCGCCGCCAAACTCAGCACCGAAGCCGAAGCCGAGCAGCACCGTATCGTCACCGAGGCGGTGCACGCCGCAGGGGGCAAGATTTGCCTGCAGATTCTTCACGCCGGGCGCTATGCCTACAGCCCGCGCCAGGTGGCGCCAAGCGCCATTCAAGCGCCGATCAACCCGTTCAAGCCGCGGGAATTGGACGAGGCGGGGATCGAAAAGCAGATTGCCGACTTCGCCCACTGCGCGCTGCTTGCGCAGAAAGCTGGTTACGACGGTGTCGAGGTCATGGGCTCGGAAGGCTATTTCATCAACCAGTTCCTCGCCGCCCACACCAACCACCGCACCGACCGTTGGGGCGGCAGCTACGACAATCGCATGCGCCTGGCCGTGGAAATCGTCAGCCGGGTGCGCCGCGCGGTGGGCCCTAACTTCATTATCATCTTCCGCCTTTCGATGCTCGACCTGGTCGAGGGCGGCAGCACCTGGGACGAGATCCAGACCCTGGCCAAGGCCATCGAACAGGCGGGGGCTACGTTGATCAATACCGGTATTGGCTGGCACGAGGCGCGCATTCCCACCATCGCCACCAAGGTGCCGCGTGCAGCCTTCAGCAAGGTCACCGCCAAGTTGCGCGGGGTAGTGGGTATTCCTTTGATCACCACCAACCGTATCAATACGCCAGAAGTGGCCGAGGCGGTGCTGGCCGAAGGGGATGCGGACATGGTGTCCATGGCCCGTCCGTTCCTGGCCGATCCTGCCTTCGTCAACAAGGCTGCAGCCGGGCGTGCTGATGAAATCAATACCTGCATCGGCTGCAACCAGGCGTGTCTGGACCATACGTTTGGCGGCAAGCTGACCAGTTGCCTGGTAAACCCAAGGGCCTGCCATGAAACCGAACTCAACTACCTGCCCGTGCGCATGGCCAAGCGCATCGCTGTCGTGGGCGCCGGCCCAGCAGGCCTTGCCGCTGCAACGGTGGCTGCTGAGCGTGGCCATGTGGTGACCTTGTTCGAATCGGCCAGCGAAATTGGCGGTCAGTTCAATGTTGCCAAGCGCGTGCCAGGCAAGGAGGAATTCAACGAGACCCTGCGGTATTTTCGCAACAAGCTGCGCAGCACTGGCGTCGACGTGCGCTTGAACACGCGCGTCGACGTGCCAGCGCTTGTGGCCGGCGGCTATGACGACGTCATCCTCGCGACCGGCATCCTGCCGCGTGCACCGGCGATCCCGGGGATCGCGCACCCCAAGGTGCTCAGCTACCTGGATGTGCTGCTCGAGCGTAAGCCTGTGGGCAAGACAGTGGCCGTGATCGGCGCAGGGGGCATCGGTTTCGATGTCTCCGAATACCTGGTGCATCAGGGCGTGTCCACCAGCCTGGACCGCGAAGCGTTCTGGAAGGAGTGGGGTATCGACACCCACCTCGAAGCCCGCGGCGGTGTAGCCGGTATCACACCCCAGCCCCACCCACCTGCTCGGCAGGTGTACCTGATGCAGCGCAAGACCTCCAAGGTAGGGGATGGCCTGGGCAAGACCACTGGCTGGATCCACCGTACCGGCTTGAAGAACAAGCAGGTGAAGATGCTCAATGGGGTCGAGTACCTGGCCATTGATGACGCAGGCCTGCACGTGCGCATTGGCGGTGGCGAGCCACAGGTGCTGGCGGTGGACAACGTGGTGATCTGCGCAGGCCAGGACCCGCTGCGCGAATTGCAGGACGGGCTGGTGGCTGCGCGGCAGTCGGTACACCTGATCGGCGGTGCTGACGTGGCGGCAGAACTCGACGCCAAGCGGGCGATCGACCAGGGGTCGAGGTTGGCGGCGCAGCTTTGATTCACCGCCCGCGCCAGATGCTCTGCTGATAGACTGGCGCCCATGCCTGTCGAACTCCCCTTGGCCCCCCTGCAACGCCTGACATTGCCCTGGCTGGCGATGGCCCAGGTCGAGGCTGCCATCCTGCGCCTTGACCTGATCGACCCCCTGATCAGCGGCAACAAGTGGTTCAAGCTGCGCCACCATCTGGAACAGGCGCTCGATGCCAAGGCCCCCGGCCTGGTGAGCCTGGGCGGCAACCATTCCAACCACCTGCATGCTCTGGCCGCTGCCGGCAAGCGCTTGGGCCTGGCCACGGCCGGCCTGCTGCGGGGTCATCCACGCCAAACACCCACCGTGCAGGATTTGCAGGCCATGGGCATGCAACTGCACTGGCTGGGCTACGAGGGCTACCGTGGTCGTAACGAGGCGGGTTTCTGGACGCCTTGGCACACGCATTATCCCGGCTGGCATTGCATCCCCGAAGGCGGAGGCGGGCAGGCCGGTGCGCAGGGGTGCGCGTCGATCGTGACTCAACTGCACGCGCAGCTTGCGACGCTGGGCTGGTCGGACTTTGACGCCTGGTGGTTGGCCGCTGGCACGGGCACCACGCTGGCGGGCCTGGTGCTGGCCGAATCAGGAGCCCATGCCGTGCATGGGGCGCTGGCCGTACCCGAGCACTATGGCGTGGCCGAGACCGTGGCGGCACTTGCCGGCACGCAGGGCTACCGCCTGCACAGCGCCAGCCGGGGCGGCTTCGGCAAGTTCGACGATCAACTGCTGGCCTTCATCGCCGATTGCGAGCAGCAGGCCGGCGTTCCTTTCGAGGCGCTCTACACCGGCAAGGCATTGCTTGCGCTCAAGGCTCAGGTCGAAGCCGGGCTGTTCGCGCCCGGCACTCGCCTGGTGTTCGTCCATACCGGCGGTTTGCAGGGCCGCCGGGGTTACTTGTAAGGCAGCATGCGCAACAACGTATTGTCGCGTTTGACGTAGTGATGATAAAGGCCGGCCAGTGCATGCAGTCCGATCAGCCAATAGCCCCATGTGCCGATACGCTCATGCCAGCCTTTGATGAACTTGGCCAGGTCCAGATCAGGACCGATCAGGTGCGGCAACTCCAGGCCATAGAACGGTACCGGTTTGTCGGCGGCGCTGAGGATCAACCAGCCGGCCAGCGGCATGCCGATCATCAGCAGGTAGAGCAGCAGGTGAACCAGATGGGCCAGCCCGGTTTGCCAGGCCGGAGGTTTAGGGGATATGGGCGGCGCGCGATGAAGCACGCGCATGGCCAGGCGCAGCCACACCAGCACGAATACGCTCAGGCCCAACATGAAATGCAGGTCTTTCATCAGGTTGCGCTCTGCACTGTCGCGCGGGAAGATTCCGCGAAACTCGATACAGGCATAGACAGCGGCCAGCAGCACCAGCATCAGCCAGTGCAGGACAATGGACACGCGCGCGTAATGGCGCGCCGGGGTGCTCGAAACCATGCTTGTTCCTCATCGGTCGGTGGGGTGGCGCTCTTGGTGGCGCTCAGGTCCAGTTTACGGTTTACCCAGGCTGTATCATTGCTCTAGGTCGGTGAAAAATATGTTGCCGCCCATGAGCGGGATCTGAGGTCAGAGGGCCAAGTCGCCCGGCCACTGATCAGCAACCAGAAACACCCGCTCTATCTCTTGCCAGCTGCCGTCCTGCTGCCGCTGCACATTGACCAGCAATTGCGCAGGCGCATCGGGTGCCAGCAAGTGCAGCCAGGCGGCGAACTGAGCTGCGCTCCAGACCTCGCAGGCCGCACACCGTGCGGGGGCGAGCCAGGCACTGCGCACCAGCGGTTGCCAATGCGCGCCGGGTGCGCTGATCCAGTCCTTGCGATGCAACCAGCGGCCACGCAGGTGCAGGGGGTGTACACCCAGTGGCGCCTCGCTCGGGGCCAGCGCCGGGTAGAACAGGTAGCCCCCCATCCACATGCTGGCCTGCACCGGGGGCAGGTCGAGCCGCTCAAGGGCGGTACGGCCCTGGGTGCTGGCCGACATGGGCAACTGGTGGCGGCGGATGTGTTCCAGCTTGGCTTGCAGGCGATCGTGGCAGCCAGGCCCTAGCCAGCCGCCCGGGTCGGTACCAAAGCGCTCGGGGCCCAGGTACAGCTTGATGGCCAGCTCCAGGTGATGCACCCCGTCGCGATCACGCAGCACCACATCCAGCTCGCCCAGGGTCCGGCCGTCTTCACGGATAGCCAAGTTGGCCGCCAACAGTTCCACGCCGGGCGCCTGTTGCAACGCAAATTGCCACAGGCGCTCGTAATACAGCCCAAGGCGGCGACTGCCAAGGCCCTTGAGCCAGTGCTGCAAGGGCGTGTCATCAATGTCCAGCCCGTACAACCAGGCCTGCAATGCCTGCGGCCGTTCGATCCAGAGGCTGCCTGCCAGCGGGTGGCGCTGGGGGCAGCCTGCGCGCTCGAGCAGCGGCGGCGAGAGCAGGGTCCAGGCAAGGTCACGCACCGCAGGGCGCTGTAATAGCCGGGGCAGGTGCACGAGCGAAGGAAATGGCATCATCCTGCGAGCATAGCCGGTTTGCCGCTGCTTTGTGGTTCGCCCATAATCGCTGCATCGTCACCCGTCGCAGAGCCTTGCAGGAGCCCCATGGAGCAATTTCGCAATATCGGTATCATCGGTCGTCTCGGCAGCTCGCAGGTGCTGGACACCATCCGCCGACTGAAAAAATTCCTCCTCGAGCGCCACTTGCACGTGATCCTCGAAGACACCATCGGTGAAGTCCTGCCGGGCCATGGGCTGCAGACCTCCACCCGCAAGCTGCTGGGCGAGGTCTGTGACCTGGTCATCGTGGTCGGCGGCGACGGCAGCCTGCTGGGCGCTGCGCGTGCCCTGGCGCGGCATAATATCCCGGTACTGGGCATCAACCGGGGCAACCTGGGCTTTCTTACCGACATTCGTCCGGATGAGTTGGAAGAGAAAGTCTCCGAAGTGCTCGATGGTCACTACCTGGTCGAGAACCGTTTCCTACTGCAAGCCGAAGTGCGCCGTCACCAGGAGGCGATCGGCCAGGGTGATGCGCTCAACGACGTGGTCCTGCACCCAGGCAAGTCCACCCGCATGATCGAATTCGAGATCTACATCGACGGCCAGTTCGTCTGCAGCCAGAAGGCCGACGGCCTGATCGTCGCCACCCCGACCGGCTCCACGGCCTACGCTTTGTCCGCCGGCGGCCCGATCATGCACCCCAAGCTTGATGCAATCGTCATCGTGCCCATGTACCCGCACACCTTGTCTGGGCGGCCGATCGTCGTCGATGGCAACAGCGAACTGAAGATCGTGGTGGCCAAGGACCTGCAGATCTACCCGCAGGTGTCGTGCGACGGTCAGAACCACTTCACCTGTGCACCCGGTGACACCATCACGGTGAGCAAGAAGCCCCAGAAGCTGCGCCTGATCCACCCGCTGGACCACAACTACTACGAAGTCTGCCGCACCAAGCTTGGCTGGGGCAGCCGCCTGGGGGGCAGGGACGACTGATGCTGGATCCGGCGCGCAGTTTCGACATCATCGGTGACGTTCACGGCTGTGCCTTGACCCTTGAGCGCTTGCTCGATGCCCTCGGTTACCAGCGCATTGCCGGCGTCTGGCGCCACCCTCGGCGGCAGGCGCTGTTCTTGGGCGATATCGTGGACCGCGGCCCGCGTATCCGCCAAGCCCTGCACATCGTTCACGACATGGTCGCCGCCGGGCAGGCGCACTGCATCATGGGCAATCACGAATACAGTGCACTGGGCTGGGTGACGCCGGCACTGCCGGGCAGCGGCAAGGCCTTCGTGCGCGAACATACCCCTCGCCACGCCAGGCTCATCGACGAAACCCTCACCCAGTTCGCCAATCACCCTGCGGACTGGCAGGCGTTTCTCGACTGGTTCCAGACGCTGCCACTGTTCATCGATGCCGGTCGTTTCCGCCTGGTGCACGCCTGCTGGGATGCAAGCCTGATCGAGCCGCTGCGGCGCCAGTACCCCGACGGGCGCGTCGATCGCCACTTCGTCCAAGCCTCGGCGGTGAGCGGCAGCTTTGCCGCCAACGTTTGCAACCGTCTGCTGCGCGGCACCGACATGCGCCTGCCCGATGGCCTCACCCTGACCGGTGGCGATGGCCTGACCCGCGCGTTCTTCCGCACCAAGTTCTGGGAAGATGATCCGCAGACCTATGGCGATATCGTCTTCCAGCCCGATGCGCTGCCGGCGGAGGTGGCCAACACACCGCTCAGCCACAGCCAGAAAAGCGCGTTGCTGCGCTATGCCGAGGACGAGCCCATGCTGTTTGTTGGCCATTACTGGCGCAGCGGCCGGCCCGCACCGATTCGCAGCAACCTGGCCTGCCTGGACTACAGCGCCGTGCTGTACGGCAAGCTGGTCGCCTACAGGCTGGACGATGAAACCCGTATCGACCCCCGCAAGTTCGTCTGGGTGGATGTCGACCGACCACAGGCTAGCCAATGAACATTATCCAAGTGATGCGCCTGCCGCTGACGGTCGACCTCAGCGGTTTCGTGCAGATGCTGCAACGCTTGCAGGTGCCGCACCGGGTCAGCGAGGAGGGCGAGGACCAGGTACTCTGGGCGCCTGAGGCCCTGGCTGACGAGGTGTTGCACCTCTACCAGCGCTACCCCGATGGCAACGCCGACCTGCAGGCCGAGCCTGACGCCGCGCTACCCGACCAGCAGGGGCAGGACATGTCACAGCCGTCGCTGCTGGCCCAGGCCAAGGCCTGCAAGGTCACCGCCCTGACGCTGTTGCTGACGTTCGTGGTCGCCGGGCTTACGGGCCTGGGCGACAACTTCACCACCATCGGCTGGTTCACGTTTCTCGATTTTCACGTGCAGGGCGATTACCTGTACTTCACGCCGCTGGCCGAGGGTCTGGCGCACGGGCAATGGTGGCGGCTGGTCTCGCCGATGCTGCTGCATTTCGGTGCGCTGCACCTGGCCATGAACAGCCTGTGGTTCTGGGAGCTGGGCAAGCGCATCGAGTTGCGCCAGGGCCCATGGACGCTGCTGGGGCTCACCGCGCTGTTCAGCCTGGTATCGAACCTGGCCCAACACTACACCACAGGGCCTGGCCTGTTCGGTGGGCTTTCAGGCGTGCTCTATGGCCTGCTCGGGCACATCTGGCTGTATCAATGGCGGGCACCGAACCCGCACTTCAACCTGCCCAAGGGCGTGCTGGTGATGATGCTCCTCTGGCTGGTGGTGTGCCTGACCGGCGTCGTCGGCACGCTGGGCCTGGGCCAGATCGCCAACGCCGCGCACGTCGGTGGGTTGCTCATCGGATGCCTGACCGGGCTCTTGGGTGGGGCGCTCGCCCGGCGTAAACTGTCGGCTTGAATCAGGAGACAACATGTCCACTTTCGCGCAAATGATCGAAAACATCACCCCGGAAATCTACGAGAGCCTGAAGCTGGCCGTGGAAATCGGCAAATGGTCGGACGGCCGCAAGCTGACTGCCGAGCAGAAAGAGCTGTCCCTGCAAGCGGTCATTGCCTGGGAGATGAAAAACCTGCCCGAGGACCAGCGCACCGGTTACATGGGCCCGCAGGAATGCGCGTCCAAATCCGCCCCCGTCCCCAACATCCTGTTCAAGTCGGACTCGGTACATTGATCGAACTCGCTCGTGGCTCGTTGAGCAAGATGGCCGTCAGCCTGGCCGACCCCGTGGTGCAATACAGCTTTCGCCTAGGCGATACCCTGGTGCCAGTCAACCCCCTGATCGGCAAGCCGCTGCGCCTGCAATACCTCGGTGCCATCCACTGCAGCCACTGCGGTAAGCGCACCAAGAGCAGCTATAGCCAGGGTTACTGCTACCCCTGCATGACCAAGCTGGCCCAGTGCGACATGTGCATCATGGCCCCGGAGCGTTGCCACTATGACGCAGGCACCTGCCGCGATCCGTCCTGGGGCGAGCAGTTCTGCATGACCGATCACGTGGTCTACCTGGCCAACTCCTCCGGTATCAAGGTCGGCATCACCCGCGCCACCCAGCTGCCCACCCGCTGGCTCGATCAGGGGGCCAGCCAGGCCTTGCCTATCCTCAGGGTGGCCACTCGGCAGCAGTCCGGGCTGGTCGAAGACCTGCTGCGCAGTCAGGTGCCGGACCGCACCAATTGGCGCGCCCTGCTCAAGGGGGACGCCGAGCTGCTCGACCTGCCTGCATTGCGCGATCAGGTGCTGGAAGCATGTGCAGAAGGGCTTGGCCAGCTGCAGGCGCGCTTCGGCCTGCAGGCGATTCAGCCTCTGACCGACGCCGAGGTCGTGCACATGACATACCCGGTCCAGGCTTACCCGACCAAAGTGGTCAGCTTCAACCTGGACAAGAACCCGATCGTGGAGGGTACGCTGCTGGGCATCAAGGGCCAGTACCTGATCTTCGACACCGGTGTGATCAATATTCGCAAGTACACGGCCTATCAGTTGGCCGTGCTCCAGTAAAAGGGACCTGTAGATGCGTACCGAACAACCGCAAGTGATCCATCTCAAGGACTACAAGGCGCCTGAGTACCTGATCGACGAGACGCACCTGACCTTCGAGCTGTTCGAAGACCACACCCTGGTCCACGCGCAACTGATCATGCGCCGCAACCCGGTGCACGGGGGCGGCCTGCCTGCGCTGGTGCTCGACGGTCAGCAACTCGAACTGGTGCGCGCCGCCCTGGACGATGAACCCTTGCAGGAAGGCGACTACCAGATCGACGCAAGCAGCCTGACCGTTCAGCCACGGGCAGAGCACTTCACCCTCGACACCACCGTCAGGATCCATCCCGAAACCAACACGGCGCTCGAGGGCTTGTACAAGTCCGGCAAGATGTTCTGCACCCAGTGCGAGGCCGAGGGTTTCCGCAAGATCACCTACTACCTCGACCGCCCCGATGTGATGAGCATCTTCACCACCACGGTGATCGCTGAACAGCACCGCTACCCGGTGCTGCTCTCCAACGGCAACCCGGTAGGCAGCGGCCCTGCCGAGGACGGCCGTCACTGGGCGACCTGGGAAGACCCGTTCATGAAGCCGGCCTACCTGTTCGCCCTGGTCGCAGGCGACCTGTGGTGTGTGGAAGACACCTTCACCCGCCAATCGGGCCGTGATGTGACCCTGCGCATCTATGTGGAGCCGGAGAACATCGACAAGTGCGACCACGCCATGGTCAGCCTGAAGAAGTCCATGCGTTGGGATGAAGAGGTCTACGGCCGCGAGTACGACCTGGACATCTTCATGATCGTCGCGGTCAACGACTTCAACATGGGGGCCATGGAGAACAAAGGCCTGAACATCTTCAACTCCAGCTGCGTGCTGGCGCGCGCCGAGACGGCCACCGATGCCGCGCACCAGCGGGTCGAAGCCGTGGTAGCCCATGAATACTTCCACAACTGGTCGGGCAACCGCGTCACCTGCCGCGACTGGTTCCAGTTGTCGCTCAAGGAAGGCTTCACGGTGTTCCGCGATGCCGAGTTCAGTGCCGACATGAATTCACGCACCGTCAAACGCATCGAGGACGTTGCTTACCTGCGCACCCATCAGTTCGCCGAGGATGCGGGCCCCATGGCCCACCCGGTGCGCCCGAACAGCTTCATCGAGATTTCCAACTTCTACACCCTGACCGTGTACGAGAAAGGCTCGGAAGTGGTACGCATGGTGCGCACGTTGCTGGGGGCCGAAGGCTTCCGCCAGGGCAGCGACCTGTATTTCGAGCGTCACGATGGGCAGGCGGTGACCACCGACGACTTCATCAAGGCCATGGAAGACGCCAACGGCGTGGACCTGACGCAGTTCAAGCGCTGGTACAGCCAGGCCGGTACGCCGCGCCTGGAAGTGACCGACGCCTACGACGAAGCGGCGAGCACCTATAGCCTGACGTTCCGCCAAAGCTGCCCACCCACCCCGGACAAGGCCGAGAAGCTGCCCTTCGTGATCCCGGTCGAACTGGGCCTGCTCGATGCCCAGGGCAACGACCTGCCGCTGCAATTGGCGGGCGAGTCCTCGGCAGTGGGCAGCACCCGGGTGCTGTCGGTGACCGAGGCCGAGCAGACTTTCGTCTTCCAGGGCATCCAGGCACGGCCGTTGCCGTCGCTGCTGCGCGGTTTCAGTGCCCCGGTCAAGCTGAGCTTCCCGTACGACCGTGACCAGTTGATGTTCCTGATGCAGCACGACAGCGACGGCTTCAACCGCTGGGAAGCCGGTCAGCAACTGGCCGTGCAGGTGCTGCAGGAGCTGATCGGCCAGCACCAGCGTGGTCAGGCGCTGCAACTGGACCCGCGTCTGGTCAGGGCGTTGGCTACGGTACTGGGCGACACTTCGCTCGATGCTGCCATGGTGGCCGAAATGCTCTCGCTGCCAGGGGAGGGCTACCTGACCGAGATCAGCCAAGTGGCCGATGTGGACGCCATCCACGCAGCCCGCGAGTTCGCCCGGCGGCAAATCGCCGAGCAATTGTTCGAGCCACTCTGGACGCGTTACCAGGCCAACCGCGCGGTCTCGCGTGACACCGCGTACGTTGCCTCTGCCGAGCACTTTGCCCGCCGCAGCCTGCAGAACATCGCCCTGTCGTACCTGATGCTCAGCGCTGAACCGCAGGTGCTGCAAGCGACCCTGGAGCAGTTCGAGCAGTGCGACAACATGACCGAGCGCCTCACGGCCCTGGCGGTGCTGGTGAACTCACCCTTCGAGGCCGAGCGCGCCAAGGCCCTGGAAAGCTTTGCAGAGCACTTCAAGGACAACCCCCTGGTCATGGACCAATGGTTCAGCGTGCAGGCGGCCAGTACCTTGCCAGGGGGCCTGGCACGGGTGAAGGCGTTGATGCAGCACCCCGCGTTCAACCTGAAGAACCCGAACAAGGTGCGCGCGGTGGTCGGTGCCTTTGCCGGCCAGAACCTGGTCAACTTCCATGCCGCCGATGGCTCCGGTTATCGCTTCCTGGCGGATCTGGTGATCGAGCTCAATGCCCTTAACCCGCAGATCGCCTCCCGGCAGTTGGCGCCGCTGACCCGCTGGCGCAAATACGACGCCGCCCGCCAGGCCCTGATGAAGGGTGAGCTGGAGCGGATTCTGGCTTCTGGTGAGCTCTCCAGCGACGTCTATGAAGTGGTGAGTAAAAGCCTGGCATGACGCCGGGGCCCGCTTGAGGGCCACGGTTTCAACTGCCGACGTTGTTACGCTGCACAGGCAGCACCTGCGGGTGAGTCGTGTTCGCCCGCAGGCGCTGCATCCTCTGCCCGCGAACGGCTCGTCCTGCGCCGATAACAAAACATAACACCCCGCCCGTTGTGCTCCGCCAAATCCTCCCGTTACGATCACCGCACGCCCTTGCAGGCCTCTATTGCGGGCATTTGTGCGTCCTGCAAGGTATTGACCCACCCAACAAAAATACAATCGGGGGCAGTCATGAGGAAATGGAGCAGGCGCGCTGGATGGCCGGTAGCGGCCGCTGCAGCGCTCACCCTTGCACTGAGTGGATGGCAAGGCGCGCAGGCTGCGTCAGCCGATGAATACTCCACCGAATCGGCCAAGGCCAGTCAAAGGCTGTTGATCGACGCTGCCCATGCGGGCACGCGTGTGGTCGTGGTCGGCGACCGGGGCCATATCCTGTTCTCTGAAGACCAGGGCAGCACCTGGACCCAGGCCCGTGTGCCAACCCGCCAGCTGCTGACGGCCGTTTTTTTCCTTGATGACAAGCGCGGTTGGGCCGTCGGCCACGATGCGCAGATCCTCGCCACTGGCGACGGCGGGGCGACCTGGAGCAAACAGTTCGAAGACCTGTCACGCGAAGCACCCTTGCTCGACATCGTGTTCCTCGACGCCCAGCACGGCCTGGCCGTGGGCGCCTACGGCGCCTTGCTCGAAACCACGGACGGGGGCCAGCATTGGCAGGACGTGGCCGAGCGCCTCGACAACCCCGATCAGTTGCACCTCAATGCTATCGCCAAGGTGCGTGACGCTGGCTTGTTCATCGTTGGGGAGCAGGGCGGCATGTTCCGCTCCGAGGACAATGGGCAGCACTGGCAGAAAGTCGAAGGGCCTTACCAGGGGTCGCTGTTCGGCGTGATCGGCACTGCCCAGCCGCGTACCTTGCTGGCGTTCGGCTTGCGCGGCAACCTGCTGCGCTCCACCGACTTCGGCGACACCTGGCAATCCATCCCCTTGCAGGCTGCGCGAGGCGAGCTCGAGTTCGGCCTGGCCGGTGCCACGCTGCTCGACGATGGCACCGTCGTGGTGGTCGGCAACGGCGGCAGCGTGCTGCGCAGCACCGATGCCGGCCAGACCTTCAGCGTCCACAACCGCCCGGACCGCATCGCCCTGTCCGGTGTCAGCGCCCTGCCCAACGGCGAGCTCCTGCTGGTAGGGCAGGGCGGCGCCCACATCGCCAATGCCAAGGGGCTCGACGCCGCCGACAGTGAGGCACAGCCATGAGCAGCCAGGAGCACCTTCCCATGCAGCCGCATCATCAGGACAAAGCCACACTGCTCGAACGCCTGATCTTCAACAATCGGCCGGCGGTCATCATCCTCTGTGTGCTGGTCAGCCTCTTCCTGTTCTGGCAAGCCACACAAATTCGCCCCTCCACCAGCTTCGAGAAAATGATCCCGTTGCAGCACCCCTTCATCGAACAGATGATGGAGCACCGCAACGATCTGGCCAACCTGGGCAACACCGTGCGTATCTCGGTCGAGGCGGTCAAAGGCGACATCTTCGACAAAAACTACATGGAGACTCTGCGCCAGATCCACGACGAGGTGTTCTACATCCCTGGCGTCGATCGGGCCGGGCTCAAGTCCCTGTGGAGCCCGAGCGTGCGCTGGAGCGAAGTCACCGAGGAGGGGTTTTCCGGTGGCGAGGTGATTCCCAACACCTATGACGGCTCGCAGGCCAGCCTCGATACCCTGCGCGACAACGTGCTGAGGTCCGGGCAAATAGGCCGGCTGGTGGGCAACAACTTCAAATCCAGCATCATCGACGTGCCACTGCTGGAAAGTTACCCCGACCCGCAGGACCCGGGGCGGGTGGTCAAGCTCGACTACCAGCAGTTCTCCCACTTGCTCGAAGAAAAGATCCGCGACAAGTTCCAGGCCCAGAACCCCAATGTGAAGGTGCATATCGTCGGGTTCGCGAAGAAGGTCGGTGACCTCATCGACGGGCTGGTCATGGTGGTGATGTTCTTCGGCATCGCCCTGCTGATCACCTGGGTGTTGTTGTACTGGTTCACCTGGTGCATCCGCAGCACCATCGCGGTGCTGATTACCACTTTGGTGGCGGTGGTGTGGCAACTGGGGCTGATGCACGCGGTCGGCTTCGGCCTGGATCCGTATTCGATGCTGGTGCCGTTTCTGATCTTTGCCATCGGTATTTCCCACGGTGTGCAGAAGATCAACGGCATCGCCCTGCAATCGAGCGATGCAGACAACGCCCTGACGGCGGCCAGGCGCACGTTCCGGCAGCTGTTCCTGCCGGGCATGATTGCCATCCTCGCCGATGCCGTGGGCTTCATCACCCTGTTGATCATCGACATCGGCGTGATCCGCGAACTGGCTATCGGTGCCTCCATCGGCGTCGCGGTGATCGTCTTCACCAACCTCATCCTGCTGCCGGTGGCCATCTCCTATGTGGGTATCAGCAAGAAAGCCATCGAGCGCAGCAAGCGCGACGCCACGCGCGAGCACCCGTTCTGGCGACTGCTGTCGCGCTTTGCCAGCCCCAGGGTGGCGCCTGTTTCCATCGCCCTGGCCCTGGTCGCCTTCGCCGGGGGCCTGTGGTACAGCCAGAACCTGAAGATCGGTGACCTCGACCAAGGGGCACCGGAGCTGCGGCCCGACTCGCGCTACAACCAGGACAACAACTTCATCATCAGCAACTATTCCACCAGCTCCGACGTGCTGGTGATCATGGTCAAAACGGCCGCCGAGCAGTGTTCGGTGCATTCGACCCTGGCGCCGATCGACGAGCTGATGTGGACCATGGAAAACACGCCTGGGGTGCAGTCGGCCATTTCCCTGGTCAGCGTGTCCAAACAGGTGATCAAGGGCATGAACGAGGGTAGCCTCAAGTGGGAAACCCTCTCGCGCAACCCCGATGTCCTCAACAACTCCATCGCACGGGCCGATGGCCTGTACAACGGCGATTGCTCGCTGGCGCCGGTGCTGGTGTTTCTCAATGACCATAAGGCCGAGACCCTCGAACGGGTGACGGCGGCTGCCAAGGCCTTTGCCGACAGCCACGACAGGGAAGGCTTGCAGTTCCTGCTGGCTGCCGGCAATGCCGGTATCGAAGCGGCCACCAACGAGGTGATCAAGTCGGCCGAGCTGACCATCCTGATCCTGGTCTACCTGTGTGTGGCGATCATGTGCCTGATCACCTTCCGCTCTTTCGCCGCGACCCTGTGCATCGTGCTGCCCTTGGTATTGACCTCGGTGCTGGGCAACGCGTTGATGGCGTACATGGGCATCGGCGTCAAAGTGGCGACGCTGCCGGTGGTTGCGCTGGGCGTGGGTATTGGCGTGGACTATGGCATCTACATCTACAGCCGCTTGGAGAGCTTTCTGCGCGCTGGGCTGCCGTTGCAGGAGGCCTATTACCAGACCCTGCGCTCCACCGGCAAGGCTGTGCTGTTCACCGGCCTGTGCCTGGCCATCGGGGTGTGTACCTGGATCTTCTCGGCCATCAAGTTCCAGGCGGATATGGGCCTGATGCTGACCTTCATGCTGTTGTGGAACATGTTCGGGGCGCTGTGGCTGCTGCCGGCGCTGGCGCGGTTCCTGATCAAGCCCGAGAAGATGGCAGGCAAGGCGGGGGGCTCGATTTTCGCCCATTGAAACGACCGGTTGGTGTGCGTCCATGGGGGTATAATGCGGGGTTTTTCCACACGCAATGTCCCGTACAGGTACCCCCATGTCCCCTCTCGCCAGCGCCTTGCAACACTGCGACATGCTTTTGATAGACGGCCTTCACGCGTTCGATTTCACCTGCGACGAGCAGGGCCTTGCCATCGAATGCATGGACGGCCGCCAACTGCGCCGTTGGGTATTCACCGCCGCGCAGGTCGATGCAGCCAGTAAAGAAGTGAACGACTGGCGCATCTGCACTGCCGAAAGTGAGCACCGACTCATCTGTCTGGATGCATTTCGCGCCCCGGAAGAAGACCATGAACCGGACCTGGAAGACCCTGCTAACCGCTAGTTGCATGACCCTGACCTACACTGCCCAGGCTGCCACCTTGCTGGTTGGCACCTACACAGACGGTGCCAGCCAAGGCATCTACCGCTACGCCTTCGACAGCGAAGCCGGCACAATCCGCCCCGAGCCGCTGCAGGTGGTAGAGAGCGTCAGCCCCTCGTGGCTGGTGCTTTCCGAAGACAAGCGCCTGCTGTTTGCCGTCAATGAAACCGCAGACGGTCACGTCAGCGCATTCAACATTGCCAGTGATGGGAATGTACGCCTGCTCGATCAACTGTCTAGCCAGGGCGACGAGCCTACCCACGCCAGCCTTAGCCAGGACCAGCGTTACCTGTTCGTGGCCAACTACGCGGTCGATCCCGACCCAGGCGGCGGCCTTTCGGTGTTGCCGGTTGACAGGCAGGGTGCCTTGCAGCCGGTGATTCAGCAGGCGCGCCACCAGGCCAGCGGGGTCAACCCCGAGCGGCAGGCCAGCGCCCATGTCCATTCGGTGGTGCCGTCCCCGGACGGCCAGCATGTCTATGCCAGCGACCTGGGTGCTGACAAGGTGTTCGTCTACCGCTATGACGGGGCGAGCACGAACAAGCCACTGACCCCGTCACAGCCTGCCTCGGTTTCGTTGCCTGCGGGCAGTGGACCACGCCACTTGTTGTTCGACGCCAGCGGTAAGCATGCCTACCTGACCTTGGAGATGCATGCCGAAGTGGTGATGTTCGATGTCCGGGAGGGCGACCTGATCGAACGCCAGCGTCTGCCACTGACCGAGCGCCAGGAGGCGGCTGCCAAGGCGGGCGCGGGCTTGCACCTGTCGGCAGACGGTCGCTTTCTGTACGTCAGCAACCGTGGCACGGCCAACGAGATCGTCGTGTTCAGCGTCGGCAAGCAGGATGGACGGTTGGCGTTGGTGCAACGTCGGTCGGTCGAAGGTGACCACCCCCGTGAATTCGCGCTGGACCCCAGTGACAGGTTCCTGCTGGTCGCCAATCAAAAGAGCAACCAGATCAAAGTCATGCGCCGCGACCCGCTCACGGGCAAGCTGGGGGAAACGGTACAGACTTTCGATCAGCCGGCGCCGTCGGATCTGAAGTTCATGCGCTGACCTTCGCGTGCGATGACAGCTGTTGTCACTTGGCCATAATGGCTCTGAATAAGTCCGAGTCCAACCAGCCCTGCAGCCAGCCACGCACCCGCGGGTAGGGGGCTGTGGCAAACCAGTCGGGCTGGACCGCGGCGAACTGCCGGATCAGCGGCAACAGTGCGGCGTCGGCGATACTTGGGTGCTTGGCCAGCAGGTAGGGTCGGCCGTGAAGCAGGTGCTCCAGGCGTTCCAACCAGTGTTGCGCAGCTTCGCGGTAGTCGTGCTGTGAGTGCTGTGGATAGCGCTCGGCATACTTGTACAGGTTCACTTGGGCCTTGAAGGTGGTGTCGTTGACGGCAATCAGCGCTTCGGCTTGCTGCGCCGCTTCGGGCGAGCTCAACAGGCGCCAGTCTTGCGGGTCGTTCTGCGCCAGTGCCCAGCGCATGATATCCAGGCTTTCATCGAGCACCTGGTTCCCGGTGTCCAGCACCGGAACGGTGCCCTTGGGTGACAGCGCCAGCAGGGCGGCGGGCTTGTGTTTCATTGCCACCTCCTGCACGGTCACCTCACAGCCGGCATAGCGCAACGCGAGCCGGGCACGCATGGCCCAGGGGCAGCGGCGAAACGAATAGAGGATCAACCGCACACCTCGACGTCACTCAGGCCGTTGCCCAGACGCCGGACCTGAATTTGCACCGGTATGCGCTCGTGCATTTCCTGCACGTGGGAAATCACCGCGACCTTGCGACCCTGGGCCTGCAAGCCGTCCAACGCGTCCATGGCCAGTTGCAAGGACTCGGGGTCGAGGCTGCCGAAACCTTCGTCGATGAACAGCGACTCGATGCGCAACGTGCTCGATGCCATCGAGGCGAGCCCCAAGGCCAAAGCCAGGGAAACCAGGAAGGTCTCACCCCCTGACAGCGAGTGCACCGAGCGCAGTTCATCGCCCATTTCGGTGTCCAGTACCAGTAACCCCAGCGCACTGCCGCCGCGCTTGAGCCGATAGCGCCGCGCCAGTTGACGCAGCTGGGCATTGGCATGGTGCAACAGCAGATCGAGGTTGTAGCCTTGGGCGATCTTGCGGAACACATCGCCCGAGGCCGAGCCGATCAGGCCGCTGAGCCGAGCCCAGCGCTGCCACTGCTGACGGGCCTGCTCGATCTGCTCGGCCAGGGCCTGCGAGGCGTGCTGACGTCGCTGGTCATCGGCCTGTTGGGCCCGCAGTTCGGCGCAGGTCTGCTCATGAAGGACCAGACGCTCACGCAGTTCGAGCAGCGCCTGGTCCACATCCTGGACCGAGGTGTCGAGCGTCATCAGCGCCGCGTGCTGGCGCAGGCGCTGCTCGCGCTCCTGAAGCAGCACACGGCTCTGCTCGAGGGCTTTTTCCGCGCCCTGCAGGCGCTGGCGCAGTTCACTGGCCTGGGTGTCGTCCATGGCCAGCAGGCGATCAAGCCCTGCATCGTCCAGCTCCGGGTGTGTGGCGCGCCACTGGGCGATCTGATCCTGCAGCTGCTCGGCTTCTTGCTCCAGCGCCTGCAACTGCTCGGTGCTGGCCTTCAGTTCACCGGCCACCTGCACAGCCTGGGTGTGCAGGCCTTGCAGGCGCTGGGCGAGATCCGCTTCGACCGCGCGCGCTTGCTCCAGCGCGGCGTCCATGTGCTGTTGCCAGGCCTCGGCACTGACGTGCTCGCCCAGTAACTGCGCGAGCATGGCCCGGGCATGCTCGCGCTGCTCCTCCAGGGCTTTGAGCTGCTGGTCACGCTGGGCGAGGCTTTGCACACGCACCTGCTGTTGATCGTGCAGTTTGTCCAGCTGAACCTGGCGAGCTTGCTGTTCTTCCAGCTCATCCTTGCGCTGGTCGAGCTGTTGCAGGCGCTGGGCGATCTGTTGGTCAAGGGCAAGAAACGCGTTGGCCGGATCGTCTCGCAGCGCCTTGAGCGCTTCGTCGGGCATGACCCCAGCCAAGTCCACGAGCCCTTGCTGCAGGAGGCGCTCGTCGTTTTCCAGGGCCAGGTGTTGTTGCTCCAGGTGCCGCTGCGCTTGTTGGTGCGCGTCCTGGGCGGCTTGCAGTTGCTGGTTGAGACGCGCGGCCTCTTTCTGCAGGCTGAGCAAGACCCGCTGGCGCTTTTCGTCGTTGCCGATCTCTGTATCCAGGCGCCGTAATTGGCCGTCGAGCCAACCGCTACGGGCATGGTCGTCCTGGGGCGCCAGAGCAGGCCAGAGGGCATGTTCATGAAGCTGCGCAACCAAAGGCTGCAACTGCTCGTCCAGCGCCGGCAGTTGTTGCTGAAAGTCCTTGAGCTGAGCATTGACCACACCTAGCTGGGTGCGCAGCTCGACCAGGCGCGTGTTGAGCGCTGCCACCTGACGCTGGGCAGCCTCTTCTTCGGCCTGGTCATGTTCGCCCAGGCTTTGCAGCAACACCTCGGGCTGATGGAACGGGTGTTCGGCGCTGCCGCACACAGGACAGGGCTCGCCGTCGCGCAGTTGCTCGCGCAGGGCTTGAACCGTGGTGTTGCGGGCCAGCCGCTGGCGCTCCAGCAGTTGACGCGTCAGGTTCAGCGCCTGCTCGGCGCTTTCCAGTTCAGCCTTGGCGGCGGTGCCTTCGCCAATCAGGCGCTGGCGCTCGACCATGGCGTGCTGCTGGCGATCACGCAGGGTGGCCTGTTGCTGACTCAACTCGAGCACGCGGGCGTGTACACGCGTCAATTGCTCCACGGCGCGATGCTGCTTGCGGTTGTCCTGCAGCATGCTGCCGAGCAGGTCGATCTGTTCTACCAGGGCGTCGGGCTGCGCCTTGGCTTCGCGGAATAGGGCGTCATGGGCGTCGCGCTCGGCCTGCAGGTGGGCAGTGGCCTGGCTGGCTTGAGCCTGCAGGCCGGGCAGTTCCTCGCGGCCTTTGCCCAGCCGGCCGCCGATCAGCATCACCTGCTTGAGCTGCGGCAGATAGGCATGCCACGCACCGGCCAGCCCGGCCAGGTGCTGGCTCTCGGCCAACGCCGTGTCGATCTGGGCCAGTTGCTGTTGACTGCGTTCTTGGCTGGCTTGCAGTTGCTGCAACTGCTGTTGGCCCTCAGCCACTTGATGTTCGGCCTGCTGGCTGTCGCTGCGCTGGACGGCCAGTTGCTGATCGAGGCGGGCCAGGTTGTCCTGGGCCGTATAGGCTTGGCGCAGCAGCGGGCCTGCCTCGCTATGGGCGGCCTGGGCGGCGGTCAATGCAAGATGTGCTGTTTCCAACGCCTGCTGCTGCTCGGCTGTCCGCTGTTGCAGCTCGGCGTGATGCCGGGTGTGTTCGGCAAGCCTGGCGATGATCGGCGCGCGCTGCGCCGCCAGTGCCTGCTGGCGGTGAAACTGATGGCGCTGCGGGGCAAGACGCTCCAGGCGCGCCAGGTCCAGGCGCGGCTCGGCCAAGGCTTGCCAGTCCTGCTCGGCAGCCTCCAGGGCAGTGCGGGCCTGCGCCTGCTGGGCTTGCAACTGGTCATGTTCGATCAACCCACTGCGCTGCTGCTCTAGCTGTCGCTCGCCAGCCTGGGCGGTTTTGAGCTCGCGTTGCGCCTGTTCCAGACGTTGGTCCAGGTCGGCGCGGGCATCCGCGGCCATGGGTAGCAGGTGGCTGGCTCGCTCTTTCAAGGCGGCATGCGCCTCGCCCGCCTCGCGTGCTCGGGCAAAGGCCCGTTGGCCCAGGCGCGAATAGATCGCGGTATTGGTCAGTTTTTCCAGCAGTTCGCTGCGTTCGCGGTCGTCGGCCTTGAGGAACGCCCCGAACTCGCTTTGCGCCAGCATCACGGCGCGGGTGAACTGTTCGAAGTTAAGGCCCAGGCGCGTCTCGATCAGCTGCTTGTATTCGTTCTTGCCGCTGCCCAGCACCTGCTCGCTGTCCAGGTCGTAGAAGCTCTGGCGGCTGAGCTGGAGCTTGCCGGTGGCCTTGTCGCGAGCACGGTTCGCCTCCCAGCGCGCCCGGTAGCGGCGCCCGTCGACGCCGACGAAATCCACCTCGGCAAAGCCACTGCCGGTACCGCGGCGCAACAGGTTGCGCGGGTCCGAAGTGGGGATCTCGCCATCGCCGTCCGGCACCTTGGCCTCACGGCCGATGTCATTCAGACGTGGCACCGTACCGAACAGCGCCAGGCACAGCGCGTCGAGCAGGGTGCTTTTACCCGCCCCGGTGGGGCCGGTGATGGCGAACAGACCCGCGCCTGCCAGGGGCTCCTGGGTGAAGTCGATATCGATCGGGCCCGCCAGCGATGCCAGGTTCTTCAGGCGAATGGCAAGAATCTTCATGGTTGCTCTTCTTCGTGCTGTACGTCCTGCAGCAGCAGGGCGAAATCGGCCAGCGTCTGCTCATCGGCAGGGTCGCCATAGGCTTGCGCCCAGGCACGGCTGAACAGGTCTTGCGGGGTCATCTGGGCCAATTCGACGAACGCCGGGCCTTCGTCGTCGGCCGTTCGGCCGGCGTACTCGGCACCAATGCGAATCAACCGCACGGCTTTGTCGTGCAGCGCGGTTTCGATCTGCTGGCGCAGGTCGGGCTGCGGCTCGTTCAGCACGACGCGCACCTCCAGCCAAGGCTGGCGGTTGGGGTCATCGAGCAGGTCCACCACGGGCAGGTCGGCCAGTTGCGTCAAGACCTCGTTCAGTGGGGCCGGCCCTATGCGTTGCAGCGGCACCGCACGCGGAACTGGGCGAGCCTCGACACTGGCCAGCGCCGCGCCGTCGAAAGTGACTTCCAGCACCTGGTGGGGGTAGTTGACCTCCGCGAACGACAACGGAATGGGCGACCCGCTGTAGCGGATACGGTCTTCGCGGTTGACCTTCTGGGGCTTGTGCAGGTGGCCCAGGGCAACGTAGCTGATGGCCTTGTCGAAGAGCTTGGCCGGCAATGCCTCGGCGTTGCCGATGATCAGGCTGCGCTCGGAGTCTTCGGAGACCGCACCGCCGGCCATGTGCGCATGGCTGATGGCGATCAGCGCTTGGTCCTTGCGCTGCCTGGCCTGGGCGGCGGCGATCAGTTGCTGGTGGACCCGCGTGATGCCTTGCAGGTAGTCGTCGCCCAGTTGCAGGCCGGTCACCTCCGCCGGCCGCAGGAACGGCAAGGCCAGGCACCAGGCGGTCACCTTGCCGCGCGCGTTGGTCAGCGGAATCAGCAGCCGCTCGACATCCAGTTGCCCATCGTCCAGCCAGTGCACACGGCCCAGTGCGTGGGTGCGCAGGCGGCGCATCAACGGCGCAGGCAGCTCGATGCGCGAGCCGGAGTCGTGGTTACCGGCGATCATCACGATATCCAGTTTCGGCTGCTGTTCGTGGGCCCTGACGATGAAATCGTACAATCGCTCCTGGGCTTTGACCGGCGGGTTGACGGTGTCGAAGACGTCGCCTGCGATCAACAGCGCATCAGGCTGGCGCAGGTGCAGTTGGCCGAGCAGCCAGTCGAGGAAGCAGGCGTGTTCGAAGTCGCGTTCCTGGCCATGGAGGCTTTGGCCCAGGTGCCAATCGGAAGTGTGAAACAGACGCATGGATGACCTGTGGGTATGAAGGTGCACGGGCGGGCAAGGGCGTTATGGTACCCCATGGACGCGGCCCTGTGCGGGCTGGTAAAGCCGGTCAGTACGCGGCGCGACGCCGGTCGACGATGTGCGGCGCTACCGGCTCACTTGGGGTACAGCGGTGGCAGGCTGCCGCTCTCGCCAGTGGGCAGCAGCACCTGTTCGGCCGGTGGAATGGTGCCGATCGCCCGCCACAGGTCTTCGCCTTGCCAGTGCTGGCCGCTTTCGCTGTACAGCGCACCGTTCAATCCATCCAGGGCGTCGGACAAGGGCACGAAGCGCGCTGCCATTTCGGCCAGGGTCTGCGGTTGTTGCCGCGCCCAGGCATCCAGGGCCTGGCGCGTGGCCTGGGGGTCGTTGGCCAGGCAGGCACGCTTGAGGTCGTCCAGCAGGGTCCGAGGGCTGGGCCCTGTCTGTGCCGCACGCAGCACCGCTGGCTGCGAACGGGCGCGCCACCACAGGGTGAAGCCCAGTAGCGTGGTCAACGCAAGCACAAGGGTCGCCACCTGCCAAGGCCACAGCAGCGCGCTGCTGCCATTGCCCACCACCGGAGTCTCGGCCACCAGGGCGGGGTTGTCCTGCACGGTGATCGAGCGTGCAGGCAGGCCACTGTGCTCGAGGTGATCTTCGCGTGTGTTCCACCAGGTCACTTCCAGCGCAGGTAAGGCCAGCGGGCCGCTGTGGGTAGGGATGAGCGCCTCGCGTTCCTCGCGGGTGGCGGTCATGCCCCGTTCGCTGATCTCGTTGCGCAACAACGGCTGGTCGGGGTAGCGGCGCAGGCCGTTGGCCTCGGTGGGCGGCACTGGCGGCAACTGAGCGCTGGACAGGCCTTCGGCGCGCAGGGTGACGGTGCGGGTCAACGAGTCGCCGATCTGGGTCTGCTGAGCGGCAGGATCGGGGCTCCAGCGTTCCTCCAAGGTCAGGCTATGCGCGGGCAGCCAGGGCAGTCCGGCTGGCCACTGGGCCGGGACGGGCCGTACCGTCAGGCGCAGCGGCAGTGAGCTGACCTGTATCTGGCGGCCGGCACGTCCAGCGCCGTTGCCGTTCTGCTCGGCCTGGCTGCTGGCCGCAGCCGTGGCGGTGAAGGTCAGTGAAGGAATGTCCAGGGTGCCGCTTTGCTGGGCATAGACCGCATAGCGCGTTTCGATCACGCCATGGCGCACACCCTGGATTTCCTTTTCGTAGGTGCGCGATTCGCCCAAGGGCTCGACCTTGGCGTTTTCCAGTTGCAGCGGGCTGAGGCTGCTGTCGTCATACAGCGCCACCGAATGGTAGATGCGCAGGGTCAGTACAGCCTGGGCCTGCACGTAGACATCGGTGCTGTCCAGGGTTGCCTCGATGAATACCTGGGCGTTGTCCTCGCGGTTGGCATCGGCTTGCAGCACTTGCAGGTCCACCGGCTGGCTGAACGACTGCCCCAGTTGCAGAGCAGGAATCTGCAGGCTGCCGCTGCGCCGGGGCAGGAGCGTGATGATCCAGCGGGTGCTGGCGCGGGTTTCGCCATCGAGGGTGTGCAAGCTATTCAGCTGCCGGGTGCTGCGCACCTCGAAGTCGCCTTCCAGGGCTCGCAGGTCAGGCTTGCCGAACTCGGTCACATCCTGGCTTTCGAGGGTCAGCTCCAGGCTCTCGCCGGCTTCCAGGCGGGTACGGTCGACACTGGCCTTGAGCGACGGCTCGGCATGAGCCAGCAGGTTCCAGAGCAGCATGAGGAGAAAGACGCCGCAGCGACTCATCGTGGGGTTTCCTGTTGCAATTGCTGTTCGTACCAGAATTTGCGCCGGAGCAACTGCGCGGGATTGTCGGGGATTTCTCGTAGCCATTGTTCAAGCGCCTGGCGTTGCTCGGCATCCAGCGCGGTGGTGACAGGCGTGTGGGGTGGTTCGACCACATCGTCATCCTCGCCTGGCGGGTTGCCAGGTGCACCCTGGTCACTGCCGTCGCCTTGCGCCGAGGCGCCGTCCCCCGCCTGCTCGTCGGAACCGGGCGCAGGCTCTGCCGGGCTGCCTTGTGCGCTGCTGTTCCCCTCGGTTTCACGGCCTGGCGAACCCTGGGCTTCGGTGCTGGCGGGCTGTTCGGCAGCTTTGCCCTGGCGCTGGGCCAGCATTTGCTCGACCAGGGCCTGATTGTCCAGCGCCGCCTGCAAGTCCGGCTGACGCTCCAGGGCTTGATCATACGCGTCCAGCGCTGCTTCCAGTTCACCACTGTACGCCAGGGCATTGCCGCGATTGTAGTGGGCGGCGGCGGTGTCCACCTGCAGAAAGGCCTCGGCGGCGCCGGCATAGTCGCCCGCCTGGTACAAGGCCATGCCCCGCCATTGAGGGTCACGGAAGCGGCCGGCGGCTTCGGCGGCTCGACCCTGTTCGAGCAGGCGCTGGCCTTGCTGGTCGGGGCGCAGCCACAGATCCTCGAGTTCGAACGCCTGGCCGGGCTGGGGCAGGGCGAGCAACAGGGGCAGGCAGAATAGCCAACCCCGCCGACCGGCACAGGCTGCCAGCAACAGCAATGGAATCAGCAGCCAGTACCCCTGGTCGGCCCAGCTGTCCAGTTGCAAGGTCTGGCCCTCGCTGCGTGTGCTGCGCGGGTTGTCGAACAGCCCGAGGCCGCGCAGGTCCAGGTCATCGATGCGGGCATGCCGGTAGCGCCCGCCGGTGCCGTTGATGAAGCCTCTAAGGGCTGCACTGTCCAGCCTTGGCAACAGGATCGCGCCCTGGTCATCCTTGAGAAATTCGCCGTTGGCCTGGCGCACTGGCGCTCCGTCACGGCTGCCGATGCCCAGCATCAGCAGGCTCGGACCATGGCGACCCAGTGCCTGGCTGATGCCTTGGCGCTCGGCGGCGCTGAGCGAGGACCCGACCAGCAGCAATCGCCCCTGGCCAAGGCCGCTCTGGGCGAGCAGCGCCAAGCCCTTGTGCACGGCAAGGTCTGCCCGTTGGCCGGGCTTGGGCATGATCGAGGGGTCGAGCGCTTCGAGCAGGTTGCGGGTGGTGGCCAGGTCATCGGACAGCGGCACCAGGGTATGCGCCGACCCCGCGTAGACCACCAGTGCGGTCTGGCTGTCACGGCGGTGCTCAAGTACGTCGAGGACCTTGCGGCGCGCCTGCTCAAGGCGATTGGGCGGACTGTCCTCGGCCAGCATCTGCGGGGTCAGTTCCAGCAGAATGACCAGAGGGTCGGCAGGCCGCTGGTGGTTTTCCTCCACGCGTTGCCAACTCGGGCCCAGCAGGGCCAGCACCACCAGCAGCCAGGCCAGGCCCAGGGCTATCCAGGGTAGCTTGCTGGTGGCGCCGCTGCCGCCACCGAGCAGCACGTTGTGGAAGGCCGGGGGCAGGATCATTTGCCAACGCCCGGTGCGTCTGCGCCGGTGCCATAGCTTGAACAGCAACCAGCCGAGCACGGGCACGCTCAACAACCACAGCGGGCGTAGCCATTGGGGCCACAGATCAATCATCGCGGCCTCCTCAGGCGCAGGCGTTTGAGGCGCTGCCGCCATTGTGGGTGCGGTTGCAGAAAGCGCGGCTTGCGCAGCTGGCGCTGCAGCGGGTTGTCCGGCCACTGTTCGCTGATCACCAGCAGCACGCTCAGCAGCAACGCCAGGGCCAGCGGCCAGGCATACAGGGCCTTGGCGGTACGCGCCTGGGTCGGCTGCTGCGCCACAGGTTCCAGCCGGTCCAGCGTGTCGCCGATGGCGTCGAGTTCGGCGCCATCATGGGCGCGGAAATACGCGCCCTGGGTGGTCTCGGCGATTTCGCGCAAGGACGCTTCATCCAAGTCCAGGCTGGGGTTCAGGCCCAGCAGGCCAGGGGTGCCGGTGGCTTGCGGGTCGGCGCCAATGCCGATGGTGTAGATGCGCACGCCCTCCTGAGCGGCCAGACGGGCGGCGGTGAGGGGGTGGATCAGCCCGCCATTGTTGGCCCCGTCGGTGATCAGCACCAGTACCCGGCTCTGCGAGGGCCGCTGGCGCAGCCGCTTGACGGCCAGGCCGATGGCGTCGCCGATGGCGGTGTTCTTGCCGGCGATGCCGATCTGGGCTTCATCGAGGAAGGTGCGCACCGTGCGCCGGTCGAAGGTCAGCGGAGCCTGCAGGTAGGCCTGGCTGCCGAACAGGATCAGCCCCACGCGGTCACCTTCACGGTCCTGCAAAAAGTCGCCCAGCAGGGCCTTCACCAGGTCGAGCCGGCTGATGTCCTCGCCCTGCCACTGCATGTCCGGAAAGTCCATCGAGCCAGACACGTCTACCGCCACCAGTAGATCGCGCCCACTGGCTGCCACCGGCATCGGCTCGCCCAGCCATTGGGGGCGAGCGGCGGCGCACAGCAACAGCAGCCAGATCACGACGAACGGCGCCTGCTGGCGCCAGGTTGGCAGGTTCAGACGGGCGCGGCGCCCCGCCAGGCTTTCGAGCTCGTGCAGGAAGCCGACTTTCAGCACGGGCTCCCCACTGTCGGCGGCAGGCAGGACGAGCCGTGCCAGCCAAGGCAGGGGCAGCAAGGCGAATATCCACGGCCAGGCCAGTTCAAACATGCTTGCGAATCCAGGTTTCCACCGCCTGGCTGAGCCCGGCGATGGCCTTGTCGTCCAGGCGGCATTCGGGCTTGTAGGCCCCTTCGACCAACACCATCCAGCGGGTCAGGCCTGCCGCCGGGCAGCGGTTGTCAAGAAACGCCAGCCACTGCCGGCCATTGAGCGTGTGGCTGTTGGCCAAGGGGTAGTGACTGCGACACAGCCGTTTGAGCAGGGCGTTGATCTGCTGCAGCCAGGCGCCGGCAGGCGCTTTGTCATAAGGGCGGGGCAGGCGCGCCAGTTCCTCGAGGGCGGCCACGCGCACCGGGTCCAGCGGCTGCTCGGTGCGCGGCACCGGCCGTTTGCGGGGGCGCCAGTGACGCAGGCGCCACAGGCCCCAGGCCAGCACGGGCAACAATGCCAGCAGCAGCCACCAACCAGGCGCCGGCGGCCATGGGCTGATCGGCGGGGGCGCGATCAATGGCTGCAACTGGTCAAGCGGGTTCATGAGGCGTTGCCCAGGCGTTGTGCGCTCAGGTAATCGCGCAATTGCTCGATCATCTCGCTTTGCGTGGTCAGGGGCATCAGCAGCACCCTGAGCTTTTGCGCCATCAATTCCCAGCGCTCGATGCGCGCCTCGGCCTGTTGCCGGTAGGCCTGGCGCAGCCCTTGGTCCAGCGTGTCCAGTTCCAGCTGCGCACCCCGTTGCGCGAACCTCAGCAAGCCGGCTGCCGGCAGGGCGTGGTCCAGTGGGTCCGATACCGGCATCAGCAACAGGTCGCAGTGACGGGAGAGCATGGCCAGGTGCTGTTCGCACTGGGGCGTCAACGAGCGCTCATCGCAAATCACGATGGCCAGGCTGCCAGGCCTCAATACTTCCCGCGCCCTGCGCAGCGCAAGGCCGAGGCTATCGGTCTGGGCCACGCCTTCGGTGTGCAGCGACTGGTTGACCTTGGCCAGGCGATTGAGCAGTTGCAGCAGGCTTTGCTTGCTGCGCCTGGGTTTGATCTCGTGGGGATCGTTGTCACCGAACACCAGCCCCCCGATCCGGTCGTTGTGCCCCAGCGCGGCCCAGCCGAACAGGGCAGCTGCCTGAGCCGCCAGTACCGACTTGAACACCAGCCCGGAGCCGAAGAACAGCCGCTGGCTCTGCTCAACGAGAATGAAGATCGGCCGCTCGCGTTCTTCGTGGAACAGCTTGGTGTGGGGCTCTTGGGTACGGGCAGTGACCCGCCAGTCGATATTGCGCACATCGTCACCGGCCTGGTACACCCGCACCTGATCGAAGTCCACACCCCGGCCCCGCAACTTGGAATGGTGCAGGCCCACCAGCGGGCTGCGTTGGCCGGGGTTGGAGAACAGTTGGATTTCGCGCACGCGGTGGCGCATGTCGATGAGTTCGGCAAGGGTGATGCGAATGCCGGGTTCGATCAGCGGGGCGCTGGACATGGGGTCAGGCAACAGCCACGACGTCGAGGATACGCTGCACGACCCGGTCCTGGTCGACCCCCGCCGCCTCGGCTTCGAACGACAGGATGATGCGGTGGCGCAACACGTCGAACAGTACTGCCTGAATGTCCTCGGGGCTGACGAAATCGCGCCCGGCAAGCCACGCGTGGGCCCGTGCGCAGCGGTCCAGGGAAATCGAACCGCGCGGGCTGGCGCCGTAGGCAATCCAGTCGGCCAGTTCGTTGTCGAATTTGGCCGGCGTACGCGTGGCCATGACCAGTTGCACCAGGTACTCCTCCACCGCGTCCGCCATGTACAGACCGAGGATCTCCTTGCGTGCTGCGAAGATCGCCTGCTGGCTGACCCGCCGTTCGGGCTTGGTCTCACCCCCCAGCGCCTCGCCACGGGCCTGGGCCAGGATGCGGCGCTCCACGGCGGCGTCGGGGAAGCCGATCTTGACATGCATCAGGAAACGGTCGAGCTGCGCTTCGGGCAGGGGATAGGTGCCTTCCTGCTCGATCGGGTTCTGCGTGGCCATGACCAGGAACAGCGGCGACAGGTCGTAGGTACTGCGCCCCACACTGACCTGACGCTCGGCCATGGCTTCGAGCAGCGCCGATTGCACCTTCGCCGGCGCCCGGTTGATTTCGTCCGCCAGCACCAGGTTGTGAAAGATCGGCCCCTGCTGGAACACGAAGCTCCCCGTCTCGGGCCGATAGATCTCGGTGCCGGTGATGTCGGCGGGCAGCAGGTCAGGGGTGAACTGGATACGGTGAAATTGCGCCTCGATGCCCTCGGCCAGTTCCTTGATGGCCTTGGTCTTGGCCAGGCCCGGTGCACCTTCCACCAGCATGTGGCCATCGGCCAACAGCACGATCAGCAGCCGCTCGACCAGCTTTTCCTGGCCAAGGATCTGGGAAGAGAGAAAGGTGCGCAGCGCGATCAGCGCCTCACGGTGTTCCATCGGCGACGGTTCCTGATAGAGGACCAGGCGGCTGATGGCAGCGGCCCGGCAAGGGTTGATACTTTAATCCATCCGAGGGGGTGGCGACCAATGGCGGCTTGGAAATTTATCCATCCTCGGCTGCCTGGCACCCGGAAATGTCCTGCCCGATGATCGCCATTGCCTGATGGTTCGGCATCGTGCCGTGGCGCTTGCTTGTGCTTTTCAGCCAGGCAGGTAGCACTACAATGCAGACGCACATCACCGGGAGCCACAGGGCAGACGCTATCGAAATACGTCTGGGCCTATTCTTCGACGGCACGGGCAACAATCAGCACAACACCACGGTGTCGCACGGCAAGGGGGCAAGCTACGACAATGCCTTGAGCAACGTCGCACTGCTGCATGACCTCTATGCGCAGCAACCGGAAGACGATGGGCAGCGCGTCGTGCTCAAGCACTATGTCCAGGGGATTGGCACCCAGGCTGGGGAAGCCGATGACATCTATGCATCGGCCACCGGTCGCGGGCGTACGGGCATCGAGGCGCGTGTGGAGCAAGCGCTGGCCGATATCGCCGCGCTGTTGCGCGACTGGCAGCAAGGCCATCGGCAAACGCGCATCGAGCGGATAAGTGTGGACCTGTTCGGTTTCAGCCGCGGTGCAGCGGCGGCCAGGCATATGGCCAATGTGTTGCGCAACGAGCCCGCGCGTTTGTTTCCACACTGCCCGATCGTCATCCATTTCATCGGCTTGTTCGACACGGTGGCAGCCATCGTTGCACCCCTGCAAGGGGATTTCGACCCCGCCGATACCCGTCAGGGTGGGCTGCAGCTCGGGTTGCCCGAAGGCATTGCCAACCATGTCGTGCAACTGGTGGCCGGGGATGAGCAGCGCCACAACTTTCCCCTGATAGGCAGTGGGCACGACATCGTGCTACCGGGTGTGCATTCGAATATCGGTGGTGGCTATCAGGATGTGGTCGACGAAGACGTGCTGCTGTGCAAGCCCCAGTCCCAGCGGGTAGCGGCTGGGGTGCCTGCACAACAGACCGGCGTCTACACAGCCGTCGCCGCATTGATGGTCACCGCGTTCAAGGACCTTGGCCAACCGCCTGCGCGGGTGGTTAGTTGGGAACATCCTGTGCCTGGTGGGGAGCCCCGTGAACCGCAGAAACAGGTTTATGCCGCCATCGGTCGAAGGCGACAGGTAGCCGGGCAGCTGTCACGGGTCTACTTGAGCATCATGCGCGAGTACGCAGCGCGCGCGGGCGTGCCCTTTGCACCGCTGGGCTGCCACAGGCAGCACGCTGTACCGGAGGAGCTGCGTGGCATCAGCGACAAGTTGCATGCCTATGCGTTGGGGGCCTGCCCATCGCTGGAACTGACCGAGCCGGAGCAAACCCTATTGCGCGAGCGCTACATCCATACCTCGGCGCACTGGAATGCCGTCAAGGGCATGCGCAGCAGTTCACTGGACGTGCTGTTCATCGACCGGCCGGGCGTAGCGGGGCGGGTGGTGCATCCTAATCCTGTCTAGGGTGTTCGGGTGCAGAGTGGGGCTGCCTTGCACCAAATCCGTAGGCTATCGGGTTTTCCGGGGGTGCAGCTTAGCCGCGATGGGCCGCAAAGTGACTCCCCGACATTCTCGGCTGCAAAGCTGAAATATTGGGGCCGCTTCGCGCCCATTGCGGTCAGTCCGGCCCCCCGGCAAGCCCGCTCCCACAAAGAATCCCTCACACCTCGGTATCCTGAGCCCTGCACGCTATCGATCACAGCGATAACCACTATCGAGCGGCCGGCCTCTCGCCTGGCAGCCCTTGCTCTTATACTCGCGGCCTGATTTAGCCTCTCGTGCGCCTGTCTCAGGCGCCCTGTCATGGAAGTGTGCACAATGCCAAGCGTCAGCCCGGCCCCTCGTGGTCTGCCCGAACACCAACAGCAAAGCCTGCTCCAGCAATGGCTGGCCATTCTCTCCGTGGCCGTGGGCGCGTTCGCCCTGGTGACCAGCGAGTTTCTCCCAGTAGGCGTGCTGAACGACGTCGCCAACGATCTGGGCATCAGCGCAGGGCTTGCCGGGCTGATGGTCACCTTGCCCGGCATCATGGCGGCCCTGGCGGCGCCGACCATTTCTGTCGGTGTCGGCAACCTGGACCGGCGCTACCTGCTGATTGGCCTGACCCTGATCATGATCCTGGCCAACGCCATCGTCGCCTTTGCCGGTAACTTCCACCTGTTGCTGCTCGGGCGCGTGCTGCTGGGGGTGAGTATCGGTGGCTTCTGGGCGACCGCCATCGCCTTGAGCAGCCGCCTGGCGCCCGAGGGCGTCGGGGTGGCCAAGGCCAATTCGATCATCATGGCCGGCGTCACCCTGGCCACGGTCATCGGCGTGCCGGTGGGTACCTGGCTCAGCGGGTTGATGGGCTGGCGGATGACGTTCCTGGTCACCGCCGTGGTAGGGGTGCCGGTACTGCTGGCGCAGGTCATGCTGCTGCCCCGGTTGATGCCGGAAAAGGCGATCCGCATCAGCGACCTGCCGGCGTTGTTCATCAACCCGCAAGCGCGCGTGGGCCTGATTGCCGTGTTGCTGATCGGCCTGGCGCATTTCGCGGCCTACACCTACGTGGCCCCTTTCTTCAAGCAAAGCGCCGGCTTCGATGGCCCAACCATTGGCTCATTGCTGCTGCTCTACGGTGTGGCAGGCTTCATGGGCAACATCTTCGCCGGCTTTGCGGCCAACCGCAGTGTGCGGCATACCCTGCTGCTGGTGGCATTGCTGATAGCCACCAGCACGGCGCTGTTCCCGCACTTTGCCACCGGCATGACGGGCGCTGCCATGCTCATCGCGTTATGGGGCTTTGCCTTCGGGGCGTTTCCTGCCTGCGCGAACATCTGGATGTTCGTGGTCGCGCCCAAGGATGTGGAACGGGGCATGCCGCTGTTCGTGGCCATGTTCCAGGTCATCATCGCCGTGGGCTCGTTCTTCGGTGGTCAGGTGGTCGATCACTTGGGCACCGGCGTGCTGCTGAGTGCGGCCACGGCACTGGTAGGTTGCGGTTTCGTGACGGTGCTGGTGCTCGGGCGCAGTGTCAGCAATGCGATGGTCAGCCAGCCGGGTTGAGCCTGGCAATGATCGACCCGCGTCTGGGCGGTGTGGGGGGATTGGAATGAACGCGGCGCACCGACTAAGGGTCGCATGTTCACACCCTCCAAGAAGGAAACCTGCAATGAAAGCGATGACTCGACTGTTCACTGGCCTGGCCCTGGTTGGCGCGATGGGCGCTTCTGTTGCCTGGGCCGATCAGCCCGGCGCCGACTGGAAAGTGAACAAGGATCAGGCCGAAGCTGCCCTCAAAGGCGCCGGTTACACCCAGATCACCAAGATCGAAGCCGATGACGGTCACTGGGAAGGCGAGGGGATGAAAGCTGACGGCAAGCAGTACGAGTTCAAGGTCGACCCGCACGATGGCCGTATCGTCAAGGATGAACTGGATAACTGAGTTCAGCCTGCATTCAAAGCCCATCAGGCCCACGCAACAGCGTGGGCCTGATGCATTGGGTCAGCGGCGCAGCAGGCGCGAGACCACCATGGCCAGCGCGGCACCGATGGCTACAGCTGCAAACGGCTTTTCCTTGACGAACGACGAGACGCAGTTCACGGCATCACCGTAAGTCTTGGTCACCTGGCCTGCTGCCTGGCGGCCTTCGCCTTCGGCTTCCAGGGCCGGATCGTCGATCAGACGACCTACAGCGCTCTGGGCTTTACCGGCAATGTTCTCTGCTACACCTTCGATCTGTTCGCGTTTCATGGTTCGGTCATCCTTTCGCTAACGGGATTGGTTAAATAGCAAAAGGTTAGGGCGCTAGCGCCGCCCATTGGTTCCAACGAAAGCGGTCCCAACTACTGCCGCACCGTGCACCTGCCGCTATCACGTGCCCTCCCGCACCTGCCATTCCAGAATTCTCGGCCCGCTGCCTTCCTCGCCCAGTACATCCTGTGGGTTACGTAGCGGACATTGCTCCAGCGACAGGCAGCCGCAGCCGATGCAGTTGTCCAGGTTGTCGCGCAACGCCTGGAGCAGACGGATGCGCTGGTTCAGGTCTTCTCGCCACGCGCTGGACATTTCGCCCCACTGAGCCGCCGTGAGCTTGCTGTTGGGCGGGTAGCGCCCCAGCGCCTGCTTGATGTCATCCAGGGCAATACCGGTACGCTGGGCCACCTTGATGATCGCCAGGGTGCGCAGCACCAGCGACGGATAGCGGCGTTGGTTGCCAGCTGTGCGCGTGCTGGCGATCAAACCTTTGCTTTCATAGAAATGCAGTGCCGATACTGCGATACCGCTGCGGCGAGCCACCTCACCTACGGTAAGCATCCGTGTCGAATCTGCTGCCATGCGGGTCGATCTCCAATGAGTGGCTGTGGTGCGTCAGAACGCTGGGGGGAAAGCAGCGGCGCTGGCGGGCATGCGGTCGCGGCGTAGCTGGTTGACCAGGCTGTAGCGATCAGCGGGGTAAAGGTTTTCGCAGACCGCCATCAGGTCGCCGTTTTCCTCGCGGTAGTGGCGCACCACGCACAGCGCCGGTGAGCCCGGCTGGGCACTCAATACCTGTGCCTGCTGCAGGGTGAGCGCCTGTGCCTGGATGCGCTGGTCGATCACCGCGATGACTCGCCCGTAATGCTGCTCGATCAGGCGGGCGATCAACTGCTCGGGATGTGCCTGGGCCAGCTCGATCACCTGCACGTAGTCGGAT
This sequence comes from Pseudomonas sp. xss_4, assembly GCF_043104125.1. Lineage (NCBI taxonomy): Bacteria > Pseudomonadati > Pseudomonadota > Gammaproteobacteria > Pseudomonadales > Pseudomonadaceae > Pseudomonas > Pseudomonas sp. xss_4. The sequence goes on along the minus strand of NZ_JBICKJ010000083.1, from coordinate 30,648 downwards.
TGGGCATAGACGGCGCTTGCACACAGCGCCAGGGCGTGCCCGGCAGAGGTACGGTGCAACGCCTCGATGCAGAAGTACTGTTCCCCTGGCACCAGTCCCAGGCGCTCGGCCTCTTCAGGGGCGGCCACGAATTGGCGGACATCGCGAACCTGACGTACCGGTGCCTGAAGGTGATGCGAGAGCTCTGCCAGGTTCGCGATCGACTGCCGGTAGCCGATCTCGGGGTGGCGCGCCTGGACACGTGTCCCAACGCGCTTGCGCCGGGACACCAGGCCCAGGCTCTGTAACTGCTCGACCGCCGCGCGAACCGTGTGCCGGCTTACACCATACAGCGCGCACAGCTCCATTTCAGTGGGCAACAGGCCCCCGACCGGGTAGCGGCTGCTGGCGATTGCCTCGATCAAGTCCTTGGCCACGGTGGCATAGCGGGCTTGGTGCATGGGTCGAACCTGTCTGGATGTTGTACAAAGGCGCCAGTGTACCAGCCGTCGGTCGCTCCCGAGCCAAGCTCCCCTCCATGGCCTCATTGCCCCTTGTGCGACCTCAGTAGCAACGCTGCCACCGCACAGCCGAGCAACGCCAGGCAGGCCAGGTAGAACGCATCGCTGTAGGCCATCAGGTAGGCTTCGCGGCCGATGGTGCCCGACAAACCTTCGAGCCACTGCTGTGAGTGCCAGAGCCATGTCTGCACGGTCGGGTCCAGGCGCGCGTGCAACTGCGGCTCGAACACGGTCACGTGCTCATGGATGCGCGCACTGTGCAGGCGTTCGCGCGTGGCCACCAGTTGGGTCAGGCCGGCCGTGCCGATGGCGCCACCCAAGTTACGCAGCATCGAGAACACCGCCGAGGCGGACCCGGCCTCGCGCTTGTCCAGCCCGGCCACTGCCAGCACGGACAACGCGACCATGATGAAAGGCTGGCCGATGCCCCGCACCACGGTGGAAGGGATGATCACATTGTCGGCACTGTCAGCAGTCAGGCTGGCGCCCATCCAGCAGCCCAGCGCCATGATCATGAACCCGCTGGCCACCATGAACTTTGCGCTGGTCCACCTCATCAGGCGCGGCATCAACGGCGCCAGCAGCAGCTGCACGAGCCCGTAGGCGATCAACGCCACACCCACGTCTCGTGCACTGAAGCCCTGCAGTTGCGACAGGTAGTTGGGCACCAGAAACACCAGCCCGAAGGTGGCCGCGCCGAATATGAACATCGCCAGGCTGGCCACGCCGAAGTTGTAACGGCCCAGCAACCGCAAGTTGATGAACGCGCGGGGGCCGAACAGCTGGGCCGTCACGAACAGCACCAGGGCCAATGCCGACACCACGGTCATGCCGGTGATGAACGAAGACCCGAACCAATCCAACCGGCCGCCTTCTTCCAGCACGATCTGCAGCCCGCCCAGGCCGATCACCATGGCGGCGATGCCCAGCCAGTCACCGTGGCGCAGCAGCTGCAACTTCATCGGCCTGGCCTCGATGGACCAGGCAATGGCGCACAGCAACGCGATACCAGGAAACAGCTGCAGGTAGAAGATCCAGCGCCAGGAATAGGCATCGGTCAACCAGCCGCCGATCGAAGGGCCTGCGGCCTGCGCCACGCTGTTGGCCAGGCTGAACAAGGCCATGCCCATGGCCATCCGGCTGGCTGGCAATTCGGTGATGATCAGCTGGAACGACAGCGGAATCAGGACGGCGCCGGCGGCGCCCTGAATTACCCGGATCACGATCATGGTTTCAAGGTTCGGCGCCCACGAACAGGCCACCGACGCGATCAGGAAGACCAGCGAGCCCGTCCACATCACCCGGCGCAGGGAGAACACCTCCACCAGCCAGGCCGTCAGGGGGATCATCACGATCTCTGCCACCAGGTAGGCAGTGGATATCCATGAGCCTTCCTCGAAGCTGGCGCCTAGCGAGCCGCGTATCTCGGGCAGTGCGGCGCTGGTGACGTGCACGTTCATGCCGGCCATGAAACAGCCGAACAGCCCGCCCAGCACGGCCACCCAGGCGCGCAGGGATACCGGTTGTTCAGCGCGCATCGGCAGGCTCCGACGTGCGCGTGTCGACGGTGGTTACCACCGACATGCCGGGCAGTATCTGCGGCCCGTTTGCGGGCAGGTCGAGCAGGATGCGCACCGGAAAACGCTGGACGATCTTGGTGAAGTTGCCCGTGGCATTGTCCGACGGCAGCAGCGCGAAGACATTACCCGAGGCCGGCGAGAAGCTTGCCACGTGACCTTTGAATGCATGGCCAGGGAAACTGTCTACCTGAACCTGCACAGGCTGCCCTGGGCGCATCCGAGCCAACTGGGTTTCCTTGTAGTTGGCCACGACATAGGCTTGCGCCACCGGCACCACCGCCAGCAACGGCTGGCCTGGCACCACGTATTGCCCTGCACGCACGCGGCGTCGGCCCACTACGCCTGCCACCGGGGCGCGCAGTACGGTGTCTTGAGCGTCCTGTTCGGCCAGCCGGCGTTCGGCGCGGGCGCTTTCGAAGGCGGCCTGGCGCTGCTGCAAGTCGGCCTCGGCCTGGGCAGCGCCGGCCTTGGCCATCCGTTGCTGTGCCTGTTGTTCACGCCATGCTGCCTTGGCCCCTTGCTCGACAGCCTTGGCCTGGTTGGCGGCGGCCAGCGCCTGCTCCAGCCGTTGGGTCGTGGCGGCCTCATCGCGTACCAAGCCCTGGTAGCGCTGCAGGTCCAGCTGGCTGCGACGACGTTCGGCGCTGGCACTGTGCACGGCGGCCTCGGCCTTGAGGGTTGCCTGCGCCTGCTGCTCGATGCGCTGCATGGCCAGCTCGCGGTGAGCCCGCGCTGCGTCTATGGCTGCCTGCGCCTGGCGTTCTGCAGCGCGCGCGCGATCCCTGCGGGCCTGGTAATCGCGATCCTGCAACCGCACCAGCACAGCGCCGGCTTGAACCGGCTGGTCATCTTCGACCTCTACCGTCGCCACATAGCCTGCCACGCGCGAACTCAATGCCACCCAATCGGCGCGGATGTAGGCGTCATCGGTACTTTCCAGGTAGCGCCCGGTGGTGAACCAGTAGCCAGCGAGCGCCAGTAGCGCCAGCACGCCCAGGCCTGCGCCGCCGGTATAAACCAACCGCCGTCGCGGGCGAATGGTCGCATGCTCGGCAGTCGGGGTGGGGGTGGGCGTTTCTACAGCAGCGTTCATGGTGGGGTTCCATTGTCGAGTGGAGGCAGTTGCGCTTTGCGAGCGGTGGGCGTTGGGTGGTGAGCGGTGCCTGGGGCGTGGCGGATTCACCATCCCCCGCCCAGCGCGCGAAACAGGTCGATCTGCGCCCTGGCCACCTTGCCGCGCGCCTCGAGGAGCTGGTCATGCAGGGCAATCAGCTCGCGCTCGCTGTCAAGCAGGGCCAGCCCGTCCTGGGTGCCCGCACGGTAGCTGGCCTCTGCCAGGGCGAAGCCACGCTGGCTGTGCTCAAGCGCGGCCTGCAGCGAAGACAGGTGCTGCTGCTCACCGGCATGACGGGCCAAGGCCTGGCGCACATCCTTCAGGGCCTTGAGCGCGACGCTGCGATAGTGAGCGCGCTGAGCCTGCTGCAAAGCCTGGGCCTTGCCCAACCGGGCACGATTGGCTTGCAGGTTGGGTAATTCCCAGCTGATCAGCGGGCCGACGCCGAACGTGATGGCGCGGCTGGCACCCAGGCCATTGATGTGGCGATCAGCACTAGCCAGCTGGGCGCCAAAGCGAACCTTGGGGTACAGGTCGGCGCGCACGATGTCGGTTTCCAGGCCGGCGGCTTGCAACTCTCGTTCAGCCTGGCGTACGTCGGGGCGCCGCTCGAGCAGGTGCCAGCCATTGCCTGTGGGCAGCGCTGCCGTGAGCGACGGGATGGCAGCGCAGGGTTGTGTGTGCTCGACCGTGGCCTCACCCGCCAGCGTGCTCAGCTCGAACAGTGCCACCTGGCGCCGCGCCTCGAAAACGGGTATCCGGGCGCGAACCTGCTCACGCAGGCCAAGCAGCCGCTCGCCGTCCAGCGCCGTAGCGATGCCGGCCTGACGCTGGCGGTCGCTCAATAGCAGGCTGCGATCAAGGGTGCGCAGGGCTTGCCTGGCTTGACTCAGGCGAGCGGTGTAGACGCATTGTTCGATGTAGGCACGGCTGGTCTGGGCTGCCACCTGCAGCCCCACGGCATCGTGTGCGGCGGCCGCGGCCTGCGCTTGCGCCTTGGCGCGATCGATTTGGGCTTGCACCTGCCCCCACAGGTCCACCTGATAGGCCAGCTCCATGCCCGGATTGAACTGCCATGAGGAAGAAGCATGGCTGTCGCGCGCCTGGGCCAGGGTCTGATCGTCACTGTCCCTGCCGTAGGTCGCAGCAATGCCCAGCGAGGTGGCAGGCAGGCGCTGCGCCTGGAACTCGCCAATGCCGGCCAGCAGTGCGCGCACGTTGGCTTGGGCCTGCGCCAGGTCCTGGTTATTGGCCAATGCGCGTTCCACCCAGCGCTCGAGTTGCGGGTCCTGGTACAGCTGCCACCAGCGCTCGGGTAAAGGCTGGGCGCTAACCCCGGCCTGGCTCTCGGCCAAAGGGTTGACCCGCATGGCCGCAGGGGGCTGTTCGCAGGCGACGGGGTGCGTGCAACCTGCCAGCAGGCCGATCGTCAGAACAGTGCAAAGGCGTACGGGGGAGGGGATCATCGACAAAGTGGGCATCATGAGCATCGCTTGGCAGTCATGATGCAACGTTAACGAGACCAGTCAGGCCAAGGCTGCCGCAAGCGGGACAACCGTGCGCGCCAGCCGGACAACCCGAGCCGTTTCAGCGGGGGCGTGCGCTACCGTCCTGCCAGTCGCTGGGCGCGTACCCCAGGATACGCTTGAACATGGCTGCAAAGGCGCTGGGGCTCTGGTAGCCGTGTTCGAGCGCCACATTGATGATCGGCCGACCTGCCGCCAGGCACTGCTGGCTCAACATCACCCGCGCCCGAGCGCGCCATTGGCCGTGGGACATGCCCAGCTCGCGCTGGAACAGCCGGGCCACATTGCGTGTGCTCATGTTCAGCGCCGTGGCGCACTGTTCAAGGGCATGTTCCTCGGCCGGTGCCTGCAGCATGCGCTCGCACCAGGCCCTCAGGCGTGGGTGCGTCGGCAGTGCTATGAACGTGTCGATGCGCCTTGCGTGGGCGAGCTCGCCCAGTATGAGCGCCCGTACGTGCTCCCCCTCCCGGATACCGAGCATGCGCGAGGCGGCCAGGATCAACTCACGCAGCAACCCCGTCACCACGATCACCTGGCAGTGGTCGACGTGGGGCGCCAGCAGCAGGGAGCGCATGCTGACGACGCCTTCCATGACAATCGCATGGCTGACGCCGGCCGGCACCCACAGCGCATTGCCCCCATGAATCACCCAGCTTCCCGAATCGGTATTCACATGCACAGTGCCACTGGCTGCGTAGATCAGCTGGTCGTGGGCGTGGCAGTGGCTGGCCACGTGATCGCCGGGGGCGTAATCCATTTCGAGTGTTTGCATGGCGGGATCCATTGTGGGATGGATCCAATTGTAAAGGGGGATTATGTATAGATGTTGCAAAGCGTGGGGTAGTGCGCGTCCTAAGTGCGATTTAATTGCTCAATCTGCATAAAAGTTGAGTTGTGATTGCTGATTATTTGATTTTTGCAGTTGTAATTGTGTCGCCGAGCGGAGTGTCCAGGGAGCGCTCAACGGTCTATCCCGGGCATGCCGGCTGTCGAGGGAGGTCGGCATGCAGGAATTGGACGTTACAAGCCTTCCTCAAGCGCGAGCAGTGCTTCGACGGTCTGCCGACGTCGGATCAAGCGCACGGCCTGGCCTTCGATCATCACCTCTGGCAGCAAGGGCCGGCTGTTGTAGTTGGACGACATGGAGGCACCGTAGGCACCGGCATCGTGAATCACCAGCAAGTCGCCGACCTGGGCCTGGGGCAAGTCCTGAGGACAGAGTGCCTGGTCATCCTGAGTGAACACGTCGCCTGATTCGCACAGTGGGCCGGCCACCACGGTCGGTTGCCGCGGGCGGTCCACGGGGCGGCCATCGGCATCGAGCAGGGTCATGGCATGGTAGGCCCCGTACATCGCAGGGCGCATGAGGTCGTTGAAGCCAGCATCGACCAGCACGAACGTGTTGCGGCCCACCTGCTTGACGGCACGGACTTCGGTCACCAGATAGCCCGACTCGGCCACCAGAAAACGCCCTGGCTCGATCTCCATGCGCACCGGGTGGCCCAGCAGCGCTTCGATTTCCTGGCGTGCCACTGCCCAGGTTTGCGCGTAGCGCTGCAGGTCCACCGGCGTGTCGGTAGTGCGGTACGGCGTCGAGAGCCCACCGCCGATCGAGAACGCTTCGATATCGGTGTCCAGGCGCGCGATCAGCTCCATCATGGCGCGAGCCACCTGCTCCAGATGGGTGTAGTCCACGCCGGAGCCGATGTGCATGTGCACGCCCACCAGGTGCAGGCGATGGGCCCTGATGCAGGCGAGCGCCTGCGGCAAGTCTTCATGCCAGATGCCATGCTTGCTGTTCTCGCCCCCGGTATTGGTCTTGCGGCTGTGGCCATGGCCGAACCCTGGGTTGATGCGCAGCCAGACACGGTGCCCTGGCGAGTGCTCGCCCAACTGGCGCAGCATGTCGATGGAGCCTGCGTTGACTTCGATCTTTTCCGCGACCACGCGGGCCAGGGTCGCGCGGTCCAGCACGTCGCAGGTCAGCACCACCCCCGCAGGCTCGCCCGCCACACTGGCGCCGGCTGCAAAGGCGCGTTCCATTTCCCCAAGCGATACTGCATCGAGTACCAGGCCGTGCTCGCGCATCAAGCGCAACACCTGCAGATTGGGATTGGCTTTCTGGGCGAAGCGTACGGTATCGAATGGCTTGAGCTGTTCTATCCGGCTGAGGATGGTGGCGGCGTCGTAGGCCCACAGGGGTGAACCGTACTGGCGAACGGCGTTGGCTAGGACAGAGAAGGGAATGGTCATGATCGAATGGCTCGGCACAGGTGGAAGCCGACAGCATGGCCCGTAGACTCGATTCAGAAAAATAGCTATTTTTGCGCCGTCCATTCATCTCTGATATGCCCTGAGAATGCAGTCGGTGCTCCCATGAAACTCTCCGCCCGCCACATCGAAGTGTTCCGCGCCATCATGGCCTCAGGTAGCGTCACAGGCGCGGCGCGTCTGTTGTTCACCTCGCAGCCGACCATCAGCCGTGAGCTGGCGCGGTTGGAGCACGTGACGGGCCTGCATCTGTTCGAACGCACGGCCGGTCGGTTGGAAGCCACCGCCCAGGCGTTGCTGCTGATCGAGGAGGTAGAGCGGGCGTATGTGGGGCTTGAGCGCATCGAGCGTTGTGCCCAGGCCATTCGCAACTTCCAGCAGGGCCAGTTGGCCGTCACCTGCCTGCCGTTGTTTTCGCAGACCCTGCTGCCCAAGGTCTGCCAGCGTTTTCATAAGCAGCACCCTGGGGTGAGCGTGAGCATCAAAGCCCAGGAGTCGCCGCTGCTGGAGGAGTCCCTGGCCACCCAGCAGCATGACCTGGGCCTGACGGAGGTCGCGCAGATACCCCGCGGGGCGAGCGGGGAATTGCTGTTCAGCGCCAACATGGTCTGCGTGCTGCCTGAACACCATCCGTTGCAGGCCAGGTCACGGCTGAGCCTGGCGGATTTCCATGAGGTCGATTTCATCAACCTGGCCAGCCTGGACACCTATCGCCAGCGTCTGGACCACCATTTTCGCGCGGCTGGAGTGAACCGTCGCACGGTCATCGAGACCACCAGCGCCGCCTCGGTGTGCGCCATGGTCAGGCAGGGCCTGGGCGTAGCCATCATCAACCCCCTGAGCGGGCTGGAGGCCGCCCAGAGTGGCTTAACCATCAGGCCGCTGGACATCTCGATCGCCTACCAGGTGATGCTGGTCAGGCCAGACCATCGACCGGCCTCGGCGGCAGTCGAGCCGTTCTGCCAGACACTGCGCGAGCAGGCGCAGGCGATGCAGCGCGCCCTGGCTTAGCCCCCGTGGCCCGCGGCAAGCCTGCCCAGTGATCGACGGATCAAAGCTCGCAGACGAAAGTGCCGGTGCCGCTCAGGATGTTCTCCAAGGTTTGCCTGATCTCGTCCAGGTCGCTCAGCGTGCTGGTCAGGTTGATCTGAAGCACCTCATCACCGCGCAAGGCGTCCCGGTCACCTGCTGCTACTTCGATCAACAGGCTCGTTGCGCTCAAGGTCACCTTCAAGCCGTCCAGGGTCGAGGGCTCATCGTCCAGGGTCAGATCAACCGTGTCTTCGTCAGGGTAGCGGGTCAGCAAGAACATCTGACCTTTGTCACTGTGGCAGCACAGGGTTGCCATGTTGTCCTCCTCTTCATCGCAGGGGGTGGCGAACAGCACGGCGGTGTCGATTTGCATGGCAAGCTCGGATCTAAGGAAACGGAAGGGAATTCTGACAGTCTTGCTTACATGCATAAACGTAAAGTTACCGCCCCTTGAACGAAATTGTCGCAGCGCTGCAAGCCTTGATGACCGGTCAGTCGTTAAGCTTCGCCCAGTCCTGGGCGTGCATGCACACGCTCAACGCCTGGTTTTCATCGTTCGCCCTGCCTGCAATCGTCTATCGTTGACCCCGGCACGGCGCACGCAGCGACGCTTCAACTATTACAAAGCCCAAGCGGAGTACCACAGATGGCGTTCTTCACCGCGGCCAGCAAAGCCGACTTCCAGCATCAACTGCAAGCGGCCCTGGCGCAGCACATCAGCGAACAGTCCCTGCCACAAGTGGCGCTGTTCGCCGAGCAGTTCTTCGGCATCATCTCTCTGGACGAACTCACCCAGCGCAGGCTTTCCGACCTGGCCGGCTGCACCCTGTCGGCCTGGCGCATCGTCGAGCGTTTCGACCCCGAGCAACCGCAGGTGCGCGTGTACAACCCCGATTACGAGCGCAACGGCTGGCAGTCGACCCACACGGTCGTCGAGGTGCTGCACCATGACCTGCCGTTTCTGGTGGACTCGGTCCGCACCGAACTGAACCGACGCGGTTACAGCATTCATACCCTGCAGACCACGGTATTGAGCGTGCGCCGCAACGCCAAGGGCGAGTTGCTGGAACTGCTGCCCAAGGGCACCCACGGTGAAGGGGTAGGGCACGAGTCGCTGATGTACCTGGAAATCGACCGCTGCGCCAACGCTGCGGAGTTGAGCGTGCTGGCCCGGGAAATCGAGCAGGTGCTGGCCGAGGTCCGCGTGGCGGTCGATGATTTCGAACCGATGAAGGACAAGCTGCGGGAAGTCGTGGCGCTGGTCGAGCAGACCCCGTACGGGCCGGCCCAGCATGAAAAGGGTGAGGTCAAGGCATTCCTTGAGTGGTTGCTGGACAACCACTTCACCTTCCTGGGATACGAAGAGTTCACCGTCCAGGCCGATCAGGCTGGCGGGCAGATGGTCTACGACGAGCAGTCGTTCCTTGGTCTGCCGCGTCGCCTGCGCGTGGGCTTGACCCCTGAAGAGCTGCGCATCGAAGATTACGCCGTGGCCTACCTGGCCGAGCCACTGCTGCTCTCCTTCGCCAAGGCTGCGCTGCCAAGCCGCGTACACCGCCCGGGCTACCCTGATTACGTGTCCATTCGCCAGCTCGATGCCTCGGGTAGCGTGCTCAAGGAACACCGCTTCATGGGCCTGTACACCTCCACGGTGTACGGCGAAAGCGTTCATGCCATCCCTTACATCCGGGTCAAGGTCGCTGAAGTCGAGCGCCGTTCCGGCTTCGATACCAAGGCTCATCTGGGCAAGGAACTGGCGCAGGTGCTCGAAGTGCTGCCGCGCGACGACCTGTTCCAGACCCCGGTGGATGAGCTGTTCAGCACGGTCATGTCCATCGTGCAGATTCAGGAGCGCAACAAGATTCGCGTCTTCCTGCGCAAGGACCCGTATGGACGCTTCTGCTATTGCCTGGCCTATATACCGCGTGAAATCTATTCCACCGAGGTTCGCCAGAAAATCCAGCAGGTGTTGATGGAGCGCCTGAAGGCCAGCGATTGCGAATTCTGGACCTTCTTCTCCGAGTCGGTACTGGCCCGTGTGCAGCTGATTCTGCGGGTGGACCCGAAGAACCGCATCGACATCGACCCACAGCAGCTCGAGCGTGAGGTCATCCAGGCCTGCCGCTCCTGGCAGGATGATTTCTCGGCGCTGGTCGTGGAGAACTTCGGCGAGGCCCAAGGCACCAACATCCTGGCCGATTTCCCCAAAGGCTTCCCGGCCGGCTACCGCGAGCGCTTCGCCGCCCATTCGGCGGTGGTGGACCTGCAGCATGTGCTGGCCCTGTCGGAAAGCAAGCCACTGGCCATGAGTTTCTACCAGCCACTGACGCGGGTTGGCGAGCGCACCCTGCACTGCAAGCTGTACCACGCCGACACCCCCCTGGCGCTGTCGGACGTGCTGCCAATCCTCGAAAACCTCGGCCTGCGCGTGCTGGGCGAGTTCCCGTATCGCCTGCGCCACGCCAATGGCCGCGAATACTGGATTCACGACTTCGCCTTCACCTACAGCGAAGGCCTGAGCTTGAACATTCAAGAGCTCAATGACACCTTCCAGGATGCGTTCATCCACATCGTCGGCGGCGATGCCGAAAACGATGCCTTCAACCGCCTGGTGCTCACAGCGGGCCTGCCATGGCGTGACGTGGCGTTGCTGCGTGCCTATGCACGCTACCTGAAACAAATTCGCCTGGGCTTCGACCTGGGCTACATTGCCAGCACGCTGAACAACCATACCGACATCGCGCGCGAGCTGACCCGCCTGTTCAAGACGCGTTTCTACCTGGCCCGCAAGCTGACCCAGGATGACCTGGAGGACAAGCAGCAGCGGCTTGAGCAAGCGATCCTCAATGCGCTGGACGAGGTGCAGGTACTCAACGAAGACCGCATCCTGCGTCGCTACCTGGACCTGATCAAGGCCACCCTGCGCACCAACTTCTATCAGCTCGATGCCAACGGCCAGAACAAGTCGTATTTCAGCTTCAAGTTCAACCCCAAGCTTGTGCCCGAACTGCCCAAGCCGGTACCCAAGTTCGAGATCTTCGTCTACTCACCCCGGGTCGAGGGGGTGCACCTGCGCTTTGGCAACGTTGCGCGCGGCGGGCTGCGCTGGTCGGACCGCGAGGAAGACTATCGCACCGAGGTGCTGGGCCTGGTCAAGGCGCAGCAGGTGAAGAACTCGGTAATCGTGCCGGTCGGCGCCAAGGGTGGTTTCCTGCCACGGCGCCTGCCACTGGGCGGCACGCGTGACGAGATCGCGGCAGAGGGCGTGGCGTGCTACCGCATCTTCATCTCGGGGTTGCTCGACATTACCGACAACCTCAAGGACGGTGGCGTAGTACCGCCGGTTGGCGTGGTGCGTCACGACGATGACGACCCGTATCTGGTGGTGGCGGCCGACAAAGGCACGGCCACATTCTCGGACATCGCCAACGGCATCGCCATCGACTATGGTTTCTGGCTGGGTGATGCCTTCGCATCGGGTGGCTCGGCAGGCTACGACCACAAGAAAATGGGCATCACCGCACGTGGGGCCTGGGTTGGCGTCCAGCGTCACTTCCGTGAGCGCGGCATCAATGTGCAAGAAGACCCGATCACCGTGATTGGGGTGGGCGACATGGCAGGCGACGTCTTCGGTAACGGCCTGTTGATGTCCGACAAGCTGCAGCTGGTAGCGGCCTTCAACCACCTGCATATCTTCATCGACCCCAACCCGGAGCCGGCCTCCAGCTTTGCCGAGCGCAAGCGCCTGTTCGACTTGCCACGTTCGGCATGGACCGACTACGACACCAGCATCATGTCCGAAGGCGGCGGCATTTTCCCGCGTAGCGCCAAGAGCATCGCCATCACGGCGCAGATGAAGGAACGCTTTGCCATCGAGGCCGACCGCCTGACGCCCACCGAGCTGCTCAATGCCCTGCTCAAGGCGCCTGTGGACCTGCTCTGGAACGGTGGCATCGGCACCTACGTCAAGGCCAGTGGCGAAAGCCACGCCGACGTGGGCGACAAGGCCAACGACGCCTTGCGTGTCAACGGCAACGAGCTGCGCTGCAAGGTGGTAGGCGAGGGCGGCAACCTGGGCATGACCCAGCTTGGCCGGGTGGAATTCGGCCTGCACGGCGGCGCCACCAACACCGACTTCATCGACAACGCCGGCGGCGTGGACTGCTCCGACCACGAGGTCAACATCAAGATCCTGCTCAACGAGGTGGTGCAGGGTGGCGACATGACCGAGAAGCAGCGCAACCAGTTGCTCGGCAGCATGACCGAGGAAGTGTCTGGCCTGGTGCTGGGCAACAACTACAAGCAGACCCAGGCGCTGTCGCTGGCAGCGCGCCGCGTGCGCGAGCGCATTGCCGAGTACAAGCGCCTGATGGCCGACCTCGAGGCCCGCGGCAAGCTTGACCGGGCCATCGAGTTCTTGCCTTCCGAGGAACAGCTGGCCGAGCGCCTCGCCGCAGGCCAGGGCCTGACCCGTGCAGAGCTCTCGGTGCTGATCTCCTACAGCAAGATCGACTTGAAAGAGCAGCTGCTCAAGTCCCAGGTGCCGGACGACGACTACCTGACCCGCGACATGGAAACCGCGTTCCCGCCGTCGCTGGTCAGCAAGTTCGCCGACTCCATGCGCCGCCACCGCCTCAAGCGCGAGATCGTCAGCACCCAGATCGCCAACGACCTGGTCAACAACATGGGCATCACCTTCGTGCAGCGGTTGAAGGAATCGACCGGCATGAGCCCTGCCAACGTAGCCGGGGCCTACGTGATCGTGCGTGACATCTTCCACCTGCCGCACTGGTTCCGTCAGATCGAGGCGCTGGACTACCAGGTTCCCGCCGAGATCCAGCTGACCCTGATGGACGAACTGATGCGCCTGGGCCGCCGTGCCACGCGCTGGTTCCTGCGCAGCCGCCGCAATGAGCAGGACGCTGGCCGTGATTGCGCCCACTTCGGGCCGAAGATCGCCCAGCTTGGGCTCAAGCTCGACGAATTGCTCGAAGGCCCAACCCGCGAACGCTGGATGGTGCGTTACCAGAGCTTCGTCGAAGCGGGGGTGCCAGAGCTGTTGGCACGTATGGTGGCTGGCACCAGCCATCTGTACACCTTGCTGCCGATCATCGAGGCAGCTGATGTGACAGGTCACGAGCCAGCGCAGGTGGCCAAGGCGTTCTTCGCCGTGGGCAGCGCGCTTGACCTGACCTGGTACTTGCAGGAAATCAGCAATCTGCCGGTGGAGAACAACTGGCAGGCCCTGGCCCGGGAAGCCTTCCGCGACGACATCGACCTGCAACAACGCGCGATCACCATCTCGGTATTGCAGATGGCTGATGCTCCGCAGGACATGGATGCACGGGTCGCGCTATGGGCCGAGCAGCATCGGGTGATGGTGGAACGCTGGCGCGCCATGCTCGATGACCTGCGCAGCGCTTCGGGCCATGACTACGCGATGTATGCAGTGGCCAACCGCGAACTGGTCGATCTGGCCATGAGCGGACAGGCGACTGTGATGCCGTCTTGAGTCAATGCTGAACTGAAAGCCCCGGCAGTGATGCCGGGGCTTTTTTATTGTTGGGTGCTGTTCACGATGTTGAAGCTCAAACTCCACGACATCATCAGGCAAACCCCCACTACTGCGTCATTTGAAACGCCGCTCTACACCCTTCTCGACCAGAATCTTGGCCGAGATCTCTTCCACCGAAAAATGCGTGGAATTGATATTGGGAATGTTCTCACGGCGGAACAGGCTCTCGACTTCACGCACCTCGAATTCGCACTGGGCAAAGCTCGAATAACGGCTATTGGGCTTGCGCTCGTGGCGAATGGCGGTCAGCCGGTCGGGGTCGATGGTCAGGCCGAACAGCTTGCTGTGGTGCTTTTTCAATACCGCCGGCAGTTGCAGGCGCTCCATGTCGTCCTCGGTCAACGGGTAATTGGCCGCGCGGATGCCGAACTGCATGGCCATGTACAGGCACGTCGGCGTCTTGCCGCAACGGGACACACCCACCAGGATCAGGTCAGCCTTGTCGTAGTAATGGGTGCGGGCGCCGTCATCGTTGTCCAGGGCGAAGTTCACCGCCTCGATGCGCTCCATGTAGTTGGAGTTGCCACCAATGGAGTGGGATTTGCCCACCGAATACGAGGAATGGGCGGTCAGCTCCTGCTCCAGCGGTGACAGGAACGAGGAGAAGATGTCGATCATGAACCCATTGGAGGTGGCCAGGATCTCGCGGATGTCCTGATTGACGATGGTGTCGAAGATGATCGGCCGCATGCCGTCGCGCTCGGCGGCCGCATTGATCTGCTGGACCATGTTGCGCGCTTTTTCAGGAGAGTCGATGTAAGGCCGGGTGAATTTGTTGAAAGGAATGCTCTCGAACTGCGCGAGCAGGCTCTGGCCCAGGGTCTCGGCAGTGATGCCGGTGCCGTCGGAGATGAAGAACGCGGTTCGTTTCATTTGCGATCGGGGCCTTAGTGATGATGACGTTTCTTGATTATGATAAGTTCGCTTTGCCGAATGCGGCTGTCGGCATTCTCACTTATTTTCCAGGTACAGGCCACATGCGTCCGGCCCAGTCAAGAAGACAGGCGGGCGCCGTTGAGCTTTTCCAATACAGCTAGTGGAGAGATCACCTTGGTAGAGTACGTAGTTTCCCTCGAAAAGCTCGGCGTCCATGATGTAGAGCATGTGGGGGGCAAGAACGCATCCCTGGGCGAGATGATCAGCAATCTTGCCGGTGCCGGCGTGTCCGTGCCGGGCGGCTTTGCCACTACGGCTCAGGCGTACCGTGATTTCCTCGAGCAAAGTGGGCTCAACGACCGCATCCATGAGGCGCTCGACGCCCTGGACGTGGACGATGTCAACGCCCTTGCCAAGACCGGCGCGCAGATTCGCCAGTGGGTGATGGAAGCCGAGTTCCCGGCGCGTCTGGATGCCGAAATCCGCACCGCCTTCGCCGAAATGGCCAATGGCAACGACAACATGGCCGTGGCCGTGCGCTCTTCGGCCACCGCCGAAGACCTGCCGGACGCCTCGTTCGCCGGCCAGCAGGAAACCTTCCTCAACATCCGCGGCGTGGACAACGTGATCCGTGCGGCGAAGGAAGTGTTCGCCTCGCTGTTCAACGACCGTGCCATCTCCTACCGTGTGCACCAGGGCTTCGACCACAAGCTGGTCGCCCTGTCGGCCGGTGTGCAGCGCATGGTTCGCTCCGAAACTGGTACTGCCGGCGTCATGTTCACCCTCGACACCGAGTCGGGTTTCCGTGACGTCGTGTTCATCACCGGTGCCTACGGCCTGGGTGAAACCGTGGTCCAGGGTGCAGTCAACCCCGATGAATTCTACGTGCACAAGCACACCCTGCAAGCCGGCCGTCCCGCCATCCTGCGCCGCAACCTGGGCAGCAAGGCGATCAAGATGGTCTATGGCGAAGAAGCCAAGGCCGGCCGTTCGGTCAAGACGGTCGAAGTCGATCGCGCCGAGCGTGCCCGTTTCTGCCTGACCGACGAGGAGGTCGTTGAGCTGGCCAAGCAGGCGATGATCATCGAGCAGCATTACCAGCGCCCGATGGACATCGAGTGGGCCAAGGACGGTGACGATGGCAGGCTCTACATCGTCCAGGCCCGCCCTGAAACGGTGAAGAGCCGCGCCAGCGCCAACGTCATGGAGCGTTACCTGCTCAAGGAAAAAGGCACGGTGCTGGTCGAGGGCCGCGCCATCGGCCAGCGCATAGGCGCCGGCAAGGTCCGCGTGATCAATGACGTGTCCGAGATGGACAAGGTGCAGCCAGGCGACGTGCTGGTCTCGGACATGACCGACCCGGACTGGGAGCCGGTCATGAAACGTGCCAGCGCCATCGTCACCAACCGTGGCGGGCGCACCTGCCATGCGGCCATCATCGCTCGTGAGCTGGGTATCCCGGCGGTTGTCGGTTGCGGCAACGCTACACAGATTCTCAAGGATGGCCAGGGCGTGACCGTCTCCTGCGCCGAAGGCGATACAGGCTTCATCTTCGAGGGTGAACTGGGCTTCGACATCAAGCAGAACTCGGTGGACGCCATGCCCGAGCTGCCGTTCAAGATCATGATGAACGTCGGCAACCCGGACCGCGCCTTCGACTTCGCCCAGTTGCCCAACGCCGGTGTAGGCCTGGCGCGCCTGGAATTCATCATCAATCGCATGATTGGCGTGCACCCCAAGGCTTTGCTCAACTACGCCGGCCTGCCGGCCGACCTGAAGGACAGCGTCGACAAGCGCATCGCTGGCTACGACGACCCAGTCGGCTTCTACGTGGAGAAGCTGGTCGAAGGCATTAGCACCCTGGCAGCGGCGTTCTATCCCAAGAAAGTGATCGTGCGCCTGTCGGACTTCAAGTCCAATGAGTACGCCAACCTGATCGGCGGCAAGCTGTACGAGCCGGAAGAAGAAAACCCGATGCTGGGCTTCCGTGGGGCCTCGCGCTATATCAGCGAAGCGTTCCGCGATTGTTTCGAGCTCGAATGCCGCGCCCTCAAGCGCGTGCGTAATGAAATGGGCCTGACCAACGTCGAAATCATGGTGCCGTTCGTGCGTACCCTCGGTGAGGCCAGCCAAGTCGTCGACCTGCTGGCTGAAAACGGCCTGGCCCGTGGCGACAACGGTCTGCGCGTCATCATGATGTGCGAACTGCCGTCCAACGCCATCCTGGCCGACGAGTTCCTCGAATACTTCGACGGTTTCTCGATCGGGTCGAACGACCTGACTCAGCTGACGTTGGGTCTGGACCGTGATTCGGGCATCATTGCCCACCTGTTCGATGAGCGAAATCCTGCGGTCAAGAAGCTGCTGGCCAACGCCATCGCAGCGTGCAACAAGGCCGGCAAGTACATCGGCATTTGCGGTCAGGGCCCTTCGGACCACCCAGACCTGGCCAAATGGCTGATGGAGCAGGGCATCGACAGCGTGTCGCTGAACCCGGACTCGGTGCTTGAAACCTGGTTCTACTTGGCCGAAGGCCAAAGCGCGACCTGATACCGAAAAATGCGAGGGGCGTCTGGCGCTCCTCGCCTGGTTTTTTCCAGGGCGAGTTCCAGCGATGGATTTCGCCCTTTTTGGTGCGACAAGCAACCGACCTATGCAAAGCAGCAGTACATTATTTCCCGTCGCCTTGCTCAGTGCCGAGCGTCGCGGCGACCTCAGTGAAGATGTCTATCGCATCAAGGCCGGCCTGGGTCCCGATCCCAGCGTGGAGCTGGCCGTGACTCGCCTGGGCCTGGCTGATCAGAGCAGCGCCCAGGGTATCCCGGTCATCCTGCTGCATGGCAGCTTTTCCAATCGGCGTTTCTGGTATTCACCCAAGGGGGGTGGCCTCGGGGCTTACCTGGCCCGGGCCGGCTTCGATGTGTGGATTCCCGAGATGCGGGGGCACGGGCTGTCGCCGCGCAATCGGGATTGGGCACAGAACACGGTGGCTGCCTATGCGCGTGATGACGTGCCGGCCATCGGTGCCTTCGTGCATGAGAAAGCAGGCAGGGCGCCCCTGTGGATCGGGCATTCGTTGGGCGGCACCACGCTGGCGGTCGCCCTGGGTAGTGGCGCATTGGCTGCGCAGCATGTAGCGGGCGTGGCGCTGTTCGGTTCCCAGGTAAGCCGCAGTTACTGGCCGTTGAAAGTGCCTCCGGTGGTGTGGGGCGTGCGCTGGCTGCTTCGCCGCTGGGGGCACCTGTCTGGCGCGCGCTTTGGGCGCGGCCCAGAGGATGAACCCGTCGGCCTTGCCTTTGAACACATGCGCTGGCACGGCTTGTTTGGGCGTTTTGGCGACAAGCAGGGTGATTGGTGGGCAGGCCTTGCGCAAGTCGACGTGCCGACGCTTGCCGTGGCCGCCGCGGCCGACCCGCAGAGCCCACCGTGGGCCTGCCGCATGTTGTTCGAGCAATTCGGGGGTGCACGCAAGCAGTTCCTCTGCCTTGGGCCTGGGGCGGGCTTCGAAGCCTTTGGCCATGCGGACATGCTGGCCAGCCAGGCTGCTCACGTGCAGGTATGGCCGCTGGTAGAACGCTGGTTACGTGAGCCCGGGTTGCCGGTGCATGCCTCCATCGAGGCCTTGGCGCTTGTGCCAGCTGTATGAAAGGCGCTGACCGAGCGGTCTCGGGTGACTGCGGTGTGCTCCAAGGTGTAGCCTTGGCCCACAATCGCTTTCGTTATGACTGACAGGAGCTTGCCATGCAGCATTACGTAACGCCCGACCTGTGTGACGCCTACCCGGACCTCGTGCAGGTGCTGGAGCCGATGTTCAGCAACTTTGGTGGCCGTGATTCGTTCGGCGGCCAGATCGTCACCATCAAGTGCTTCGAGGACAACTCGCTCGTGCGTGAGCAGGTCGAGCTCGATGGCCGGGGCAAGGTGTTGGTGGTCGACGGCGGCGGTTCGCTGCGTCGCGCCCTGTTGGGCGACATGCTCGCCGAGAAAGCGGCTAAAAACGGCTGGGAAGGCTTGGTGATCTACGGTTGCGTACGCGACGTCGATGCACTGATCCAGACCAACGTAGGTGTACAGGCGCTGGCCAGTCACCCGCTCAAGACCGACAAGCGTGGCATTGGCGACCTCAACGTCGTGGTGAATTTCGCGGGCGTTACCTTCAGGCCCGGTGAATACGTCTACGCCGACAACAACGGCGTGCTGGTCTCGCCAAGCCCGCTGCAGATGCCGGAGTGACGCGCCGCAGGCGCTGATGGAGCTTTGATGTTCGAGGAAGACAACGCGCAGTGGGGGCTGGTGCATGCCCTGGTGCTCGACGGCAAGGGCGGGGCACGCGCCATCGCCCGAACCGAGCTGGGCGACTTGCAACTGCAGCCTGAGCAAAGCCTCTGGTTGCACTGGGATCGCAGTCATCCCCAAACCCGGTCTTGGCTGCTTAGCGAAAGTGGCCTCAGTGAATTCGCCTGTGAGCTGTTGCTTGAAGAGAACACGCGGCCGCGCTTGCTGCCGATGGCCGACGAGCAATTGTTGCTCTTTTTGCGCGGGGTCAACCTCAACCCTGGCGCCGAGCCTGAAGACATGGTTTCGGTACGCATCTTCGCCCAGGCCCAGCGCGTGATTTCCCTGCGCTTGCGCCCGCTCAGGGCCAGCGACGAAATCCTGCTGCAGCTGGAGCAGGGCAGGGGGCCCAAGACCGCTTCCGAGCTGCTGTTGCTGATGGGCGAGCTACTGACCGAGAAAGTCCAGGGTTTGGTCAGCGACCTGTCCGAGCTGGTCGATGTCGAAGAAGAAAAGGTAGAGGCTGACGAGCGGCACCAGCCTGATCAGGGCAGCTTGCAACAGATCCGCCGCCGCGCGGCCGGGCTGCGACGCTTTTTGGCCCCGCAGCGCGACATTTATGCACATCTGTCACGCAACAAGTGGAGCTGGTTTGCCGAGAGCGATGCTGACTACTGGAACGAGCTGAACAACAGCCTGATCCGCTACCTCGAGGAGCTCGAACTCACCCGCGAACGTGCGGCACTGGTGCTCGAGAGCGAAGACCGCCGCCGCAGCGAACGCATGAACCGCACCATGTACCGGTTCGGCATCATCACCTGCATCTTTTTGCCAATGAGCTTCATCACCGGGTTGCTGGGCATCAACGTGGGTGGCATTCCTGGGGCGCAGAACCCTTATGGGTTTCTCCTGGCGTGCCTGGTGGTAATAGGGCTGGCAGCAGGGCAATGGTGGTTGTTCCGGCGCTTGCAGTGGGTGTAGCCACCGGCGCGCCGGCGGCCTGGTCGACGCAAGGTGTGACCCGTCGCCAAGCCGTCTCGTCTCTTGCTGATACTACGCGAGGTGCCCATGCACGATCCGTTTGAACAATCCCTGCGTGACCTGCTCAAGGCATCCCCGTCCGGCAATGACCGCCATGACCAGGATGATGCCGCCTGCCTGGGTCGCGTGCTCAAGACCGCCAACCGCCAGGTTGGCGCCGGTGATCTGTTCAGCTTGCTTGGCCGTTGGAGCCAGGCGCTGATGATCGCCATCAACAATGGCTCGGCGCACGTCGCGCCGGTGCGTAGACATTCTTCCCGCAACGCTGCCGCTGGCAGCAAAGCTGATAAGGCCGACTGAATATGGAACTCGATCTCTGGACCCAGAGCCTGGTCACCGCCATGACCGCCCTATGGACCAAGGTGGCGAACTTCATCCCCAACCTGTTCGGCGCGTTAGTCGTGGTGCTGCTGGGCTTCGTGGTAGCCAAACTGCTCGATACCTTGCTCTCCAAACTGCTGGCCAAGCTTGGCCTCGATCGCCTGATGGCTGGTACGGGGCTGACCAAGATGCTGGGCCGCGTTGGCATTCAGGTACCGATTTCCACGCTGATCGGCAAGATCGTCTACTGGTTCGTGCTGCTGATCTTCCTGGTGTCGGCCGCCGAGTCGCTGGGCCTGGAGCGTGTCTCCGCCACGCTCGACATGCTGGCCTTGTACCTGCCCAAGGTATTCGGTGCCGCGTTGGTATTGCTCGCGGGCGTTCTTCTGGCGCAGGTGGCCAACGGCCTGGTGCGCGGCGCCGCCGAAGGCGTAGGGCTTGAGTACGCCGCAGGGCTTGGACGCATCGTTCAGGGCCTGGTGATCATCATCAGCATTTCGGTGGCAATCAGCCAACTGGAGGTCAAGACCGACCTGCTCAACCATGTGATCGTCATCGGCCTGATTACCGTTGGTCTGGCCGTTGCGCTGGCCATGGGCCTGGGTAGCCGCGAAATCGCGGGTCAAATCCTGGCCGGCATCTATGTCCGCGAGTTGTTCCAGGTGGGCCAGCAGGTGCGCATTGGCGAGGTCGAAGGGCATATCGAGGAGATTGGCACGGTCAAGACGGTGATTCTCACCGACGATGACGAGCTGGTTTCCCTGTCCAATCGGGAATTGCTCGAGCAGCGGGTCAATAGCCGCTGACCGAACAAAGCTGTTAATGTATGCCGCCGCAAAAAACGGCCCTCCGGGCACTTGCGGCGACATTGACCTGACTGTCGGCCAGATCCGTTTTGAATAAAGTTCCCACGCCGCCCATGCGCTACGCCCCCCGCGAACTCACCGACGAAGAGTTGGTGGCGCGCTCGCATGAGGAGCTGTACCACGTCACTCGCGCGTATGAGGAGCTCATGCGTCGCTACCAGCGAACCCTGTTCAACGTGTGTGCACGTTATTTGGGGAACGACCGAGACGCGGACGATGTCTGTCAGGAAGTGATGTTGAAAGTGCTCTATGGCCTGAAGAATTTCGAGGGAAAATCCAAATTCAAGACCTGGCTTTACAGCATCACCTACAATGAATGCATCACCCAGTACCGCAAGGAGCGCCGCAAGCGCAGGTTGATGGATGCCCTGAGCCTGGACCCCGTCGAAGAGGCGTCCGAGGACAAGGCACCCAAGGCCGAAGAAAAAGGCGGGCTGGACAAGTGGCTGGTCCATGTGAACCCGATCGATCGGGAAATCCTGGTGCTGCGATTCGTCGCCGAACTGGAGTTTCAGGAGATCGCGGACATCATGCACATGGGGCTCAGCGCGACAAAAATGCGTTACAAGCGTGCGCTTGACAAGCTTCGGGAGAAATTTGCCGGTCTCGATGAAACTTAGCGACCAGCAAATATCTCTAACGAACCGGCGAGTTCTGCTAGACTCGCCGACGAGTTGTCCCCCCGGTTTTGGTGGGACTGCTTAACTATCACCAGATGGGGATTTAACGGATGAAACTGAAAAACACCTTGGGCTTGGCCATTGGTTCGCTCGTAGCCGCCACCTCGATTGGCGCTATGGCACAAGGCCAAGGCGCCGTCGAAACTGAAATCTTCTACAAGAAAGAATTCTTCGACAGCCAGCGTGACTTCAAAAACGACGGTAACCTGTTCGGCGGCTCCATCGGTTACTTCCTGACCGACGACGTTGAACTGCGTCTGGGCTACGACGAAGTCCACAACGCTCGTGGCGACGACGGCAAGAACATCAAGGGCTCCAACACTGCCCTGGACGCCGTTTACCACTTCAACAACCCGTACGACGCCATCCGTCCGTACGTTTCCGCTGGTTTCTCGCACCAGTCGATCGGCCAGACCGGCCGCGGTGGTCGTAACCACTCCACCTTCGCCAACGTTGGCGCTGGCGCCAAGTGGTACATCACTGACATGTTCTACGCCCGTGCCGGCGTTGAAGCTCAGTACAACATCGACCAGGGCGACACCGAGTGGGCTCCAAGCGTTGGTGTTGGTCTGAACTTCGGCGGTAGCCCGAAGAACCAGGCTGCTCCTGCACCTGCTCCAGTTGCTGAAGTCTGCTCCGACTCCGACAACGACGGCGTTTGCGACAACGTCGACAAGTGCCCAGACACCCCGGCTAACGTCACTGTTGACGCCGACGGCTGCCCGGCTGTTGCCGAAGTCGTTCGCGTTGAGCTGGACGTCAAGTTCGACTTCGACAAGTCGGTCGTTAAGCCAAACAGCTACGGCGACATCAAGAACCTGGCTGACTTCATGAAGCAGTACCCACAGACCACCACCGTGGTTGAAGGTCACACTGACTCCGTAGGTCCAGACGCTTACAACCAGAAGCTGTCCGAGCGTCGTGCTAACGCTGTCAAGCAGGTTCTGACCCAGCAGTACGGCGTAGAATCCAGCCGTGTTGATTCGGTTGGCTACGGCGAAACCCGTCCGGTTGCTGACAACGCCACCGAAGAAGGCCGTGCTATCAACCGTCGCGTTGAAGCTCAGGTAGAAGCCCAGGCCAAGTAATTGGTTTGAAGCCTCATGAAAAACCCGGCCTCGGCCGGGTTTTTCTTTGCCTGCCTGACAGCACGTGATGTCTAGCAGGCAAGCACTAGTATAAGGCCCAACCAAGGCAGTGTTTGCCTGCTACACATTTGTCTATACGTTCACCTGCAGCAAACCTGCAGGCCAACATCGGGCTGTCCTGTCCCGTCAGCGATAGCTATAATCGCCCCCTCACTCACCCCGAGTCTTGTCTGCCCATGTATAACCTGGCCCGCCAGCTGCTGTTCAAACTGTCACCGGAAACTTCTCATGATCTGTCGTTGGACCTGATCGGTGCCGGCGGCCGACTTGGCGTGAACGGCAAGCTGTGCAAGCGCCCGGCCTCATTGCCGGTGAAGGTCATGGGCCTTGATTTTGCAAATCCGGTAGGTCTGGCGGCTGGCCTGGACAAGAACGGTACGGCTATTGACGGCTTCGCCCAGCTGGGTTTCGGGTTCGTCGAGATCGGCACCGTCACGCCTCGCCCGCAACCGGGCAACCCCAAACCGCGCCTGTTCCGCTTGCCAGAGGCAACTGCCATCATCAACCGCATGGGTTTCAATAACCTGGGTGTTGATCATCTGCTGGGCCGTGTTCGCGCTGCACGTTATACGGGTGTGCTGGGTATCAATATTGGCAAGAACTTCGACACCCCCGTCGAGCGTGCGGTGGACGACTACCTGATCTGCCTGGACAAGGTCTACAGCGCGGCCAGCTATGTCACGGTCAATGTCAGCTCTCCAAACACACCGGGGCTGCGCAGCCTGCAGTTCGGGGATTCGCTCAAGCAATTGCTCGATGCCTTGGCAGAGCGGCGGACGCAGCTGAGCGTGCGCCATGGCCGGCACGTTCCCTTGGCCATCAAGATTGCCCCTGACATGAGCGATGAAGAAACGGCACTGGTAGCCGCTGCGCTTGTGGAGTCAGGCATGGACGCGGTCATCGCGACCAATACCACGCTCGGGCGTGAGGGCGTGGAGGCGCTGCCCTATGGCGGCGAAGCGGGCGGACTCTCAGGTGCGCCAGTGCGCCAGAAAAGCACGCGTATCGTCCAGGTATTGGCTGGTGAAATGGGCGGCAAGCTGCCGATCATCGCAGCTGGGGGCATCACGGAAGGAAAGCATGCGGCGGAAAAAATCGCCGCAGGTGCGAGCTTGGTGCAGATTTACTCAGGCTTCATCTACAAAGGGCCGGCACTCATTCGTGAAGCCGTGGACGCCATCGCCGCCATGCCCAAGCGGTAAGCCCACCCATAAAAAAGGGCCCCTTTAAGGGGCCCCTGGGCCTCAGCCCGCCGCCCTGGTGGGGCGTGCCTGGTAAATCGGGTGAATGTCCTCTATCAGCCTACGGCGTGATTTTCGTTGAGCCTGTGGATACCGGCGGTGCCAGTCATACCGTCCCAGTTGTCACCGCGGCCCTCCCGCCAGCCATTGATCCAGGCTTGACGAACAGATGGCAGGGTAAAGGGGCAAAGCTCCCGGGATTTGCCGGTGACTCCATATTGGTAGCCACGTGAAAATGCTCTTTCCAACGGATCACGCTTAAGTCTTCTCATAGGGTGTTGCCCTCACTTGTTGACTGTAATGTCCCGTCGGCCTCCTGGAGGCCGGGCAGAATCGTTCTGCCGGTGTGGGCTCGCTGCCGGCGTCGCGAGCCTGAAGTGCCGCTTCGTTGCGATGCGACCTGTGCTCAGTTCTAACCAATGCGGGTGACGGTGGGAATGATCGATTTGTCATAAGCACGTAACCTTTCCAAGGGTGAGGGGATAAGTAAATAAATGCGACTCATCTTTATTCCCGCTGTCAGCCCGCAGAATCAAGGGTTCGTCGAAGTTTGACGCCATTTTGCCATCACCCTTGCGAGGCGTTTGAAATAGCTCGAAATGCGACGAAGGGTCACATCGGCCCCGGCTTCGCAAGAATTTTATGTACTGCTCGATGATCTAAGCTGTCTGTGCCGTCAGGCAGAGATGGGTAAGTCGGGCGGCCCGGTCATTGCGCCTCCGCAAGGGGCAGATGGCCACTTGCACACCTGTTGGAAAGGCGTGCAGGTAAACAGGGCGTTGCGATGCGTCGCAGCGCCAGTCTAATAGCCCTAATGTGCTGGATAACTCATGTCGGACCGTTTCGAACTCTACCTCACTTGTCCCAAAGGCCTTGAAAGCCTGCTTGCAGAAGAGGCCCGCAGCCTGGGTCTGGACGAGGTCCGTGAACACACCTCGGCCATCCGCGGGGCTGCCGACATGGAGACCGCCTACCGCTTGTGCCTGTGGTCTCGGTTGGCAAACCGCGTATTGCTGGTACTCAAGCGTTTTTCCATGAAAAACGCCGACGACCTGTATGACGGTGTCAACGCCGTGGAGTGGGCTGATCACCTGGCCGCCGATGGTACCCTGGCAGTTGAGTTCAGCGGTCATGGGTCGGGAATCGACAATACCCATTTCGGCGCCCTCAAGGTCAAGGATGCCATTGTCGACAAACTGCGCAACCGTGACGGGCTACGCCCGTCGGTGGAGAAGATCGACCCGGATGTGCGCGTCCACCTGCGTCTTGACCGGGGCGAAGCGATCCTGTCGCTGGACCTTTCCGGCCATAGTCTGCATCAGCGGGGCTATCGCCTGCAGCAAGGTGCAGCACCGCTCAAGGAAAACCTCGCCGCCGCGGTGTTGATTCGCTCCGGCTGGCCACGCATCGCGGCCCAGGGCGGCGCACTGGCCGACCCCATGTGTGGTGTCGGCACCTTCCTGGTCGAGGCGGCCATGATCGCCGCGGACATCGCTCCCAACCTCAAGCGTGAGCGTTGGGGGTTCACGGCGTGGCTGGGCCATGTGCCCGCGCTCTGGCGCAAGGTGCATGAACAGGCGCAGGCGCGCGCCGAGGCTGGCCTGGCCAAACCTGCATTGTGGATCCGCGGCTATGAAGCCGATCCGCGCTTGATCCAGCCAGGGCGCAACAACGTCGAGCGTGCAGGCCTGAGCGATTGGGTGAAGATCTATCAAGGCGAAGTGAGCACATTCGAGCCGCGCCCGGACCAGAACCAGAAAGGCTTGGTCATCAGCAACCCACCCTACGGGGAGCGTCTGGGTGACGAAGCCAGCCTGCTTTACCTTTACCAGAACCTTGGCGAACGCCTGCGTCAGGCATGCATGGGTTGGGAAGCTGCCGTCTTTACCGGCGCTGCGCAGCTGGGCAAGCGCATGGGCCTGCGTAGCCACAAGCAGTACGCATTCTGGAACGGTGCACTGCCCTGCAAACTGCTGTTGTTCAAGGTCCAGCCGGACCAGTTCGTCACCGGCGAGCGCCGGACCGACCAGGTGCAAGCCCCGCAAGCACACGAGCCGGCGCCATTGGCCAGCGAGCCTGCACGCCTGTCCGAGGGTGCGCAGATGTTCGCTAACCGCCTGCAGAAAAACCTTCGGCAACTGGGCAAATGGGCTCGCCGCGAACAGGTCAGCTGTTACCGTCTGTACGATGCGGATATGCCCGAATACGCCCTGGCTGTAGACGTGTATCAGGACTGGGTGCACGTGCAGGAATACGCGGCACCGCGTTCGATCGACCCCGACAAGGCACAGGGTCGTCTGCTCGACGCGCTGGCAGCCATCCCCCAGGCCCTTGGTATTTCGCCACAACGCGTAGTGCTCAAGCGCCGGGAGCGTCAAAGCGGAACCCGCCAGTACGAGCGCCAGGGCACGGAAGGTCGTTTTCAGGAAGTGTCGGAAGCTGGGGTCAAGCTGCTGGTCAATCTTACCGACTACCTTGATACCGGCCTGTTTCTGGACCATCGGCCGATGCGCGTACGCATTCAGCGTGAGGCGGCCGGCAAGCGTTTCCTGAACTTGTTCTGCTATACCGCGACGGCGACTGTACATGCCGCCAAAGGTGGGGCGCGCAGCACCACTAGCGTCGACCTGTCGAAAACCTATCTGGATTGGGCGCGGCGCAACTTGGCGCTCAACGGCTTTTCAGAGCGCAATCGTCTGGAGCAGGGCGATGTCATGGCGTGGTTGGAGGCCGAACGTGAAAGCTACGACCTGATCTTCATCGACCCGCCCACGTTCTCCAACTCCAAGCGCATGGAAGGTGTGTTCGACGTCCAGCGCGACCACGTTCAGTTGCTGGACTTGGCGATGGCGCGTCTGGCCCCAGGTGGCGTGCTGTATTTTTCCAACAACTTCCGCAAGTTCCAGCTCGACGAGCACCTGTCTGCTCGTTACGCCGTGGAAGAAATCACCGCCCAGACGCTTGACCCGGACTTCGCCCGCAACAACCGCATCCACCGTGCCTGGAAGCTGCAGTTGCGTTGATGCGCCGTTGCCTGTGCCCTTGCAGGGCACAGGCCATGCAGGTCACTTGGCGGCTGTACTGGCGCCTGCGCTGGGCTGGCGGTAGAGGTCCAGCAGCACCTGGTCAAGCACTTGAGAGCCGCCCCACGGTTTGGGGTCGTTGAGGATAGCAGCCACTGCCCAGGTATGGCCGTTGCTGTCACGGCTGAAACCAGCGATTGCGCGTACGGTGTTGAGCGTACCGGTCTTGATGTGGCCCTCACCGGTCATGGCGGTACGCTTGAGCCGTTTGCGCATGGTGCCATCCATACCCACCAGCGGCAGCGAGCTCATGAACTCGGCAGCGTAAGGGCTTTTCCAGGCCGCTTGCAGCATGGCTGCCATCTCACGAGTGCTCACGCGCTCGGCCCGGGATAGGCCTGAGCCGTTTTCCATCACCAGATGCGGTGCAGTGATGCCTTTCTTGGCCAGCCACTGGCGCACGACACGCTGCGCGGCACGGGCGTCATCGCCATCGGCATCGGTCCGGAACTGGGCACCCAGGCTCAGGAACAGCTGCTGAGCCATGGTGTTGTTGCTGTACTTGTTGATGTCACGGATGATTTCGACCAAGTCCGGTGAGAATGCACGCGCAAGCAGCCGGGCGCTTTTGGGCACGTTTTCGATGCGATCGGCACCTTGGATGGTACCCCCCAGCTCGCTCCAGATGGCACGTACCGCACCGGCGGCATAGGTCGGGTGATCGAGCAGCGAGAGGTAGGTCTGGGAGTTGCAGCCATCGCCCAGTTGACCACTGACCGTCACGGTGATGCCGTCCGGCTGTGGCACGGGGTTGTAGCGTACGTCGCCGGCGCAGTTCTTGCTGTTGATAGCCTTGACCTGATTGTCTATGCGAATGCTGGCAATCGGTGGCTCCACGGCAACGCTGACCCTGCCGCCATCGTTGCGCGCCACGAAGCGCAAGGCCTTGAGATTGACCAGCAATGCGTCAGGCTTCACCAGGAACGGCTTGTTCTGATCACCCCCGTCGTCATTGAATTGCGGAAGATTGGGCTGCACGAAATGGCTGCGGTCGAGCACCAGGTCACCTGTAATGGTGCGCACACCGTTGGCGCGCAGGTCACGCATCAGCAACCACAGCTTTTCCATGTTCAGCTTCGGATCGCCTCCACCTTTGAGATAGAGGTTGCCGTTGAGTACACCGTTGCTGAGCGTGCCGTCGGTGAAGAACTCGGTTTTCCACTGGTAGGTCGGCCCCAGCAGCTCCAGGGCAGCATAGGTGGTGACCAACTTCATGGTCGAGGCAGGGTTCACGGACACGTCGGCGTTGAACACCGTGGCTGTGCCGGGGCCATCCAAGGGCAGCATCACCAATGACAATGCCGTGTCTTGTAGCTTATTGGCCTTGAGTGCCTGCTGCACCTTGGGTGGAAGGCTTGTATTGACCGCAGCGGCCTGGCTGGTCAGGGCCAAAGGCAGCAACAGGCCGGCGAGTAGGATGGGGCGGAGCGTTTTGATCATGATCAACGGATACCCTGCAAAGAGGAGAAAGGGCATTGGGGCTGTAGAGGAATGATGGCCCCAGAACGAATGCACACGCATTATGCCCCAAGCCCCCCGGGGTTGCGCCAGTTCGATGCACATGGGTTTCACATCGGACCGCTACGGTGAGTTTGTTCTGCACTGCGGCTTGTGTGCAGATCCGAAAGTAAAAAGGCCACCCCTGGGGGTGGCCTTCTGCGAACGAACCCGACAGAGATTACTCTGCCTTGTTGATCGGCTTTTCCGGGTACCAGGCGTCGAGCAGTGGGCTGACTTCGACCTTGGTCAGTTCGCTGCGGCCTTTGAGCCAGCTTTCGACGGCAGCGCGCTGCTCTTCGGTGACCGAGCCACGCTTGACCGAGCACACCAAGCCGTAATCGTCACCGCCGACATAGTCGAGGCCGTTGGCATCCATGGCTTCGGCAAGGAACGCGTCGAGGAATGCATCGATTGCCTGGTCATCCAGATCCTCTTTGAATTCCAGGTTCAGCTCGAAGCCCAATTCCTGAAACTCGTCGACACACAGCTTTTTGCGCAGACGACGGGAGCGGTTTGTGGCCATGAAACAATCCTCTTAGGTAATAACGCCGCGCAGTCTATCAGTTAACACGTCCGGTTGCCCGCCTGCGTGCACGTGGTTGTCGACAAGTCCAGCGTCAGCGCTCGGTGCACACGGCGCATGTGCCTGGCCAGGGCTTGTCGTCGCACTCGCACTTGGGCAGGGGTGAGGTCCTCACTTTCAAGGGCGGCGCAGGCCCGCATCAGCGCTGCCGCTTCCAGCATGCGTGCTGCGCTCAGGATTTTGTGCGCTTGGGCGGCGATGGCCTGTTGATCTTGATCAGGCTTCAGGTCCATCAAGAGCGTGAAGTCTGTCTCCAGGCTTCGTTGCAGCGTCTGCAGGAATCGCAGATGATCAGCCGGGTCATGCCCAACCACCGCGTTGAGTCCATCCAGGCAATAGGGTTTGCGTCGGTTCTTTTTTCGGCGCTGCATGTTCACTGCTGCAAGGTGCTGACTTAGGGTGCTGAGGCTGATGGGTTTGAGCAGGCAATCGTCCATGCCCGAGTCAAGGCATTTGCGCCGTACCTCGGGTTGTGCGTTGGCGGTGTAGCCCAGGATCGTGCAGCGTCTGCGTCCTGTTCGTTGCTCTTCGGCACGTACCGCAGTCGCCAATTGGTAGCCGTTCATGTGGGGCATGTTGCAATCGAGTACCAGCACATCGAAGTCGCCTGCACGCCATGCCGACAGGCCTTCGCGACCGTCCTCAGCCGTCGCGTGCTGCAGCCCGAGGTAACCGAGCTGCTGCGCCATCAGTTGCAGGTTAGCAGGGTGATCGTCGATCACCAGCACTTTAAGGTGAGGGTCGGGTGTCAGCAAGCGTTCGGCAGCTGGTACCGGTGCCGATTGCACTGCAGTGTCGGCCTGTTGCAGCGGCATCTTCACCCGGACTTGTGTGCCCAGGCCTTCCAGGCTCTTGATACTGAGGTCGGCTCCCATCATTTCGCAGAGTGTGCGGCAGATAGTAAGGCCCAACCCGGTGCCGACGCGTGCGCCCTGGCTGTGCGGGTTCGCCTGAACGAACGGATGGAATAGCCGTTCTATGTCGTCCGGGCGGATACCAATGCCACTGTCGCGCACCTCCATGTCTAACAGCGAGCTGGCGCTGTCTTCGTTCTGTAGTAGCTTGGCGTGGATGCGTACCTGCCCGTGCTCGGTGAACTTGATGGCATTGCTCACCAGGTTGGACAGCACTTGCTTGAAACGCAAGGGGTCCAGCAGGACATGACAACGTGCCGCGGGCTCGATGATGACTTCCAGCGCCAGTCCTTTCTGCCTAGCCTGGCCTTCGAATATGCGCCCTACCGACTCGAGCAATTCAGCCAGGTCGACCACTTCAGGGACCAGCGTGAGGTGCCCTGACTCTATGCGCACGATGTCCAGGATATCGCCAATCAAGCCAAGCAGGTCCTTGGCCGAATGGTGGGCCAGCTGAAGGGCGCCGCGATCGACCTGACCCTGTTCGGCGCGCTTGACGGCGAGTTCGAGCATGCCGATGAC
>NZ_JBICKJ010000082.1:0-1550 GCF_043104125.1 Pseudomonas sp. xss_4 | reverse complement strand
ACGGAGTTCTGGTCAGCGGTAATAGTGACCAGCACCAGATCGCCTTGGTTACCCGTGCCCGGGGTACCCGAACCTGGCTCGTCAGTTACGGTAGTGGTTACAACCTCATTGCCCAGCGTCAACTTCTCGAAGTTATCTCCACCCGAAACCGACTCTAGCTTGTTCACCAGAGCAGGCTGGCCACCCATATACACATCATCGCCAACGGCAATAGTAGTGCTGCCAGCGACGCTATTGGCTGGAATGGTGACTTTCGTCCCGTCAGTCAGCGTGAAAGTCAGTGCTCCATGTTGAGTGACAGGCAAGCCTTGAGCGTTGCTCAGGGTTACGGTGTAGGTAACTTGGCCACCCTCTGTAACAGTCGTCTTGTCCGCCGTAAGGGTTGCGATGACTTCGCTGATGGTGTCGGAAATTTCAACTGTTGCCGGGCCACCGATGACTAGGTTCTCGAACGTGGCGCCCGGGACGCTAGCGTCGGTCACACCTAGCGTGACGGAGCCTGGATCCTTGATGACATCGTCGCCTTGTGCGGCGAGCTTGTACTCGACCTCAGTCTTTCCAGCCTCGATGGTGACTTTGTCACCATTCGACAATGTGACAGTGAGCGGACGGTCCAAGGCTTGACTGACTTTGACCGTGAAAGACGGCTGCTGATCTTCGGTCACATTGCCGTTACTGACGATGCTAACGGTGACAGTGTCGATACTGTCGTTGATGACCGTGGAGGCTGGCGTGGGGTTTGCGGTCAGTTCTTCGAAGTTGCCGCCGGTGGCGCTGTCGATGGTCACGCTAACGGTGGAACCGTTGTTGTAGACGTCGTTGGCCGGGGTCTGGAAATCGATGCTGCCCTGGGTCTTGCCTGCTTCAACAGTGATGACCTGGCCGTTGGACAGGGTCACGGTCACCGGCGTCTGGGCCGGGTTCGTCAAGGTCACGGTGTAGGTGATGACGCCGCCTTCAGTGACGCTCGGCGAAGCCGTCAGCGTGGCAGTGGTCGTGTCGATCGAGTCGTTGATCGTCGTTACCGCTGGCGTCGGATTAGGCGTCAGCTGCTCGAAGTTACCGCCCGTGGCGCTGTCGATGGTCACGCTAACGGTGGAACCGTTGTTGTAAACGTCGTTGGCCGGGGTCTGGAAATCGATGCTGCCTTGAGTCTTGCCTGCTTCAACGGTGATGACCTGGCCGTTGGACAGGGTCACGGTCACCGGAGTCTGAGCCGGATTGGTCAGGGTCACGGTGTAGGTGATGACACCGCCCTCAGTAACCGAAGGGTTCGCGGTCAGGGTCGCGGTAGTGGTGTCGATTGAATCATTGATCGTCGTTACGGCTGGCGTCGGGTTAGGCGTTAGCTGCTCGAAGTTACCGCCCGTGGCGCTGTCGATAGTCACGCTAACGGTCGAGCCGTTGTTGTAAACGTCGTTGGCCGGGGTCTGGAAGTCGATACTGCCCTGAGTCTTGCCAGCCTCAACGGTGATGACTTGGCCGTTGGACAAGGTCACAGTTACCGGAGTCTGGGCCGGGTTGGTCAGCGTCACGGTGTAAGTGATGAC
>NZ_JBICKJ010000081.1:0-102349 GCF_043104125.1 Pseudomonas sp. xss_4 | reverse complement strand
GATCAAGATCAAAAGCTAGATTGAACGCTTTGGAGTTGGGTGAATCAGTATCGAACTCAGTAGCCATGAGAGGCTGTTTTGGGGATGCGTGTGTGATATTTGACTCGATAGCGAACTTGGAGGTGACAAAGTTGTAACTCGGTGTAAGTAAGGTATGCGCATTATCGCCTTGAGCGCTCCATCATGAGTCGGGTAATAGCCAAATGACTGCACCCTTGGATGCCAGCGCCTGAAGTCCACAGCGTATCCTCAAGAACACCTTCGCGCCGCCACACTATCACCTCGATAGCGAACGGTGGTTGTCCTCTAACCTGCGAAAGAGGACAATTATCGGCTTCCTGTCACAACCAGCGATCTTGCATGGCCTTTCTTGCACTTGGTATCAACCATAAGACTGCCTCGGTAGACGTACGCGAGCGCGTGGCGTTTACCCCGGAGCAGCTGGTGGATGCCCTGCAGCAGCTCTGCCGCCTCACCACCAGTCGCGAGGCAGCGATCCTGTCCACCTGCAACCGCAGCGAGCTCTACATCGAGCAGGACCAGCTGTCGGCCGATGCCGTGCTCCAATGGCTGGCCGACTATCACCGCCTCAGCCTCGACGAATTGCGTGCCAGCGCCTACGTGCACGAAGAGCACGATGCCGTCCGGCACATGATGCGCGTTGCCTCCGGCCTCGACTCTCTGGTGCTCGGCGAACCGCAGATCCTCGGCCAGATGAAGTCCGCCTATGCCGTTGCCCGCGAAGCCGGCACCGTGGGGCCGCTGCTCGGGCGCCTGTTCCAGGCCACGTTCAGCGCCGCCAAGCAGGTCCGTACCGACACCGCCATCGGCGAAAACCCCGTGTCGGTCGCCTTCGCGGCGGTCAGTCTGGCCAAGCAGATCTTCAGCGACCTGGCCCGCAGCCAGGCCCTGCTGATCGGCGCCGGTGAAACCATCACCCTGGTCGCCCGCCACCTGCACGAGCAGGGCGTGCGCCGCATCGTGGTGGCCAACCGTACACTCGAGCGCGCCAGCACCCTGGCCGAGCAGTTTGGTGCACACGCCGTGCTGCTCGCCGATATCCCCCAAGAGCTCGCCAACAGCGATATCGTCATCAGTTCCACCGCCAGCCAATTGCCGATTCTAGGCAAGGGCGCCGTCGAAAGCGCCCTCAAGCAGCGCCGGCACAAACCCATCTTCATGGTCGATATCGCTGTCCCGCGCGACATCGAGACCGAAGTGGGCGAGCTCGACGATGTGTACCTCTATACCGTCGACGACCTGCATGACGTGGTTGCCGAAAACCTCAAGAGCCGCCAGGGCGCCGCCCAGGCCGCCGAAGAACTGGTGGCGGTGGGGGCCGAGGATTTCATGGCGCGCCTGCGTGAGCTGGCTGCTGTCGATGTGCTGCGGGCCTACCGCCAGCAAAGCGAACGGCTGCGTGATGAAGAACTGCAAAAGGCCCAGCGCTTGCTGGCCAACGGTGGCAACCCTGAAGACGTATTGGCCCAATTGGCGCGCGGCCTGACCAACAAGCTCCTGCATGCGCCCAGCGTGCAGCTCAAAAAGCTCTCGGCCGAGGGCCGCCTCGATGCGCTGGCCATGGCCCAGGAACTCTTTGCCCTCCAAGAGGGCTCCACGGACAAATCCCTGTAATGAAAGCGTCGCTGCTCAATAAACTGGACATTCTCCAGGACCGCTTCGAAGAACTCACCGCTTTGCTTGGTGATGCCGAGGTCATTTCCGACCAGACACGTTTTCGCGCCTATTCCCGCGAGTACGCCGAAGTCGAACCGGTGCACACGGCCTATCAGCAATGGCGCAAAGTCCAGGACGATCTTGAAAGCGCCCAGGCGCTGCTCAAGGACAGCGACCCGGACATGCGTGATATGGCCGTGGAGGAGGTGCGCGAGGCCAAGGACCGGTTGGTGGCGTTGGAGGCTCAGCTGCAGCGCATGTTGCTGCCCAAGGACCCTAACGACGGGCGCAACGTGTTTCTCGAGATTCGCGCCGGTACCGGTGGCGACGAGGCGGCGATCTTTTCGGGCGATCTGTTTCGCATGTATTCGCGCTACGCGGAAAAGCGCGGCTGGCGGCTGGAAATCCTCTCCGAGAATGAAGGCGAGCACGGCGGGTACAAGGAAATCATCGCCCGCGTCGAGGGCGAGAACGTGTACGGCAAGCTCAAGTTCGAGTCCGGCGCGCACCGTGTACAGCGCGTGCCCGAAACCGAATCCCAGGGCCGCATTCACACCTCGGCCTGCACCGTGGCGGTCTTGCCGGAGCCTGATGAGCAAGCGGCCATCGAGATCAACCCAGCCGACTTGCGCGTGGACACCTACCGCGCGTCCGGCGCAGGCGG
The DNA here is from genome assembly GCF_043104125.1 of Pseudomonas sp. xss_4. Taxonomy (NCBI): domain Bacteria; kingdom Pseudomonadati; phylum Pseudomonadota; class Gammaproteobacteria; order Pseudomonadales; family Pseudomonadaceae; genus Pseudomonas; species Pseudomonas sp. xss_4. Next base: position 100,008 of record NZ_JBICKJ010000081.1, on the reverse strand, counting down.
TCAGCATGTGAACAAGACCGACTCGGCCATCCGTATCACGCACTTGCCCACGGGCATTGTCGTTGAATGCCAGGAAGAGCGTTCCCAGCACAAGAACCGTGCGCGCGCCTTATCTTGGCTGTCGGCGAAGTTGAACGACATGCAGACCAGTGCCGCTCAGAACGCCATCGCCAGTGAGCGCAAGCTGCTGGTGGGCTCTGGGGATCGCTCCGAGCGCATTCGCACCTACAATTACCCACAGGGTCGGGTCACGGATCATCGCATCAACCTGACCTTGTACTCGCTGGACGACGTGCTGGCCGGTGGAGTCGATGCGGTGATCGAGCCTTTGCTGGCCGAATACCAGGCCGACCAACTGGCTGCTCTGGGGGACTGATGACCATCATCGCCAGCCTGCTGCGCAACGCGCAGTTACCCGATTCGCCTACCGAGCGCCTGGATGCCGAGTTGCTGCTGGCGGCGGCGCTTGGCAAATCGCGCAGTTATTTGCACACCTGGCCAGAACGCATCGTCAGCAGCGACGCTGCCCAGACTTACGACGGCTATCTGCAGCGGCGCAGGGACGGAGAGCCCGTGGCCTATATCCTCGGCCAGCAGGGCTTCTGGAAGATCGACCTGGAAGTGGCCCCGCATACGCTCATCCCGCGCCCGGACACCGAACTGCTGGTCGAGACGGCGCTGGAGCTGCTGCCTGCGCTGCCGGCCAAGGTGCTCGACCTGGGTACCGGCACCGGTGCAATTGCCCTGGCGCTGGCCAGCGAGCGACCGGCGTGGCAGGTAACGGCGGTCGATCGCGTGCCCGAGGCCGCCGCGTTGGCCGAGCGCAACCGCCAGCGGCTTGGCCTGGCCAACGCCCGCATCCAGGTCAGCCACTGGTTCGACGGCCTTTCCAGCGAACGCTTCGACCTGATCGTCAGTAACCCGCCCTATATCGCGGCTTCAGACCCGCACCTGATCGACGGTGACGTACGCTTCGAGCCCAGCAGCGCGCTGGTAGCCGGGGTCGACGGTCTGGATGACCTGCGGGTCATCGCCGCGCAGGCGCCGAGCCACCTCACCCCAGGCGGCTGGCTCCTGCTCGAGCATGGTTATGACCAGGCTGATGCCGTACAGGTGCTGCTGCGGGAAAACGGCTTTGTCGAGGTGAGCAGCCGCACCGATCTAGGCGGCCATCCGCGCATCACCTTGGGGCACCTGCCATGCTGAGCGACCAGGAGCTGCTGCGCTACAGTCGGCAGGTATTGCTGTCCCAGATCGACGTCGACGGCCAGCTGCGCCTTAAGCACAGCAAGGCCCTGATCGTCGGACTCGGCGGCCTGGGCTCGCCCGTGGCGCTGTACCTGGCGGCTGCTGGCGTTGGCGAGTTGCACCTGGCAGATTTCGATACGGTCGACCTGACGAACCTGCAGCGCCAGGTCATCCATGACAGTACCAGCGTGGGCATGAGCAAGGTCGACTCGGCCTTGCAGCGTCTGCAGGCAATAAACCCGGAAATCGACCTGGTTGCCCACCGGCAGGCGCTGGATGAGGACTCGCTGGCCGCTGCCGTAGCGGCCGTGGACCTGGTCCTCGACTGCTCGGATAACTTCGGGACGCGCGAGGCGGTCAATGCGGCCTGCGTGGCGGCTGCCAAGCCCCTGGTCAGTGGCGCCGCGATCCGCCTGGAAGGCCAGCTCTCGGTTTTCGATCCGCGCCGCGATTACAGCCCCTGTTATCACTGCCTGTATGGTCACGGCAGCGAGGCTGAGCTGACCTGCAGCGAGGCGGGCGTGATCGGCCCCCTGGTAGGTTTGGTGGGCAGCTTGCAGGCGCTGGAGGCCATGAAGCTGCTGGCCGGCTTCGGCGAACCCTTGGTAGGGCGACTGTTGCTGATCGACGCTTTGGACACGCGTATCCGTGAATTGCGGGTCAAACGCGACCCTGGCTGCGCGGTGTGTGGCAAGCGCGATGGCTAAGCGCGAGGGGCCAGTCGCGGTGATGGACTCCGGGGTGGGGGGGCTGTCAGTGCTTGCCGAGATTCGTCAGCGCTTGCCCAACGAAACGCTTCACTACCTCGCCGATTGTGGCCATGTACCGTACGGGGAAAAATCGCCGGACTACATTCGCGAACGCTGTCGCCGCATCGCTGCCTTCTTTTATCAGCAAGGTGCCAAGGCCATGGTACTGGCCTGCAACACGGCCACCGTGGCTGCGGTGGCCGACCTGCGTGCGCACTATCCTGACTGGCTGATCGTGGGCATGGAACCGGCGGTCAAGCCTGCCGCAGCGGCTACCCGTTCAGGGATAGTCGGCGTGCTGGCCACGACCGGGACCTTGCAGAGCGCCAAGTTCGCCGCCTTGCTCGATCGCTTTGCCAGTAACGTGCGGGTAGTCACCCAGCCTTGCCCTGGGCTTGTCGAACTGATCGAAAAGGGGGACCTGACCAGCCCGGTGTTACGCACTTTGCTGGGCAGTTACGTTGAACCGCTTCTGGCGGCAGGCTGCGATACCTTGATACTGGGCTGCACGCATTATCCGTTCTTGAAACCCTTGCTGGCTGAAACGGTGCCCCCACACGTGGCCGTCATCGATACGGGCGCTGCCGTGGCCCGTCAACTCGAACGCCTGCTCGCAGGGGCTGATCTGCTTGCACGCGGCCCAGCTCGGTCGACCCGCTTCTGGACCAGCGCCGAACCACGTGCGTTGATGGATATCCTTCCGGTGCTGTGGCACCCATCTCAGGACGTAGAACGTTTCACGTCCTGAGCAGTGCCCTGCATGACTGGCGTTTCTACCCTCGCAGTACCACCTAGTGCTGCGGCAGCGGCCAGAGGTTCGACGGGTTCAGCGTCTCGAGCACCAGCTCAGGTTCACGTGCACGCAAGCGCGTCAGAAGCTCAAGCGCGGCGGTGTCGGCAGTCCAGTCCTCAGGCACGGCGCTGGCGGCCGTCACGGGGTTTTTCAGGGACTGCGGTGCTACCACCGTCAACGCTATGCCATTGGCAAGCAACGACGGGCGCTGCTCCCTCACCCACTGCACGGCATTGTTCCAGCCGGCAGGAAACTGCGTCGGCGCGTAAAGCTGCGCGGCGGAGTACCGGCTGAAAACAGCCATTATCTGGGGCATATCGCCCTTGGCCAGCAGGGGCGTGGCGTACTCCAGGCAGTGCTGTGCCGCCTGAAGGTTGGTGATGATCAGCTGCTCGAACAACTCGCTGTCCGAGGTGCCTGGAAGGAGGTAATCACAGGTGGCGGCATTCAGGATCAAGCCATCCAACGACCCCCAGGCATGGTCGATCATGCGGCCTGCCTCGTCAGCATCGGGTTGCTGTTGTAACTGGCCAGGAAGCCGCAGCAAACGATCGCCATGATGCATGCACAAGCGATCGAGCTCCTCGCTTGCACCTGCACTGGCAGCGACCCGGTGCCCCTTTGTCAAAAGATCGCGGACCATTGCCAGGCCCAGCCCATTCGTTGCGCCTGTAACCCAAAAACTGCGTGAGCCACTCACGGCATTGCCCTCTATACACGACTAGCGGGGCAACTCCTTGAAAGCCTGGAGCGCCCGCTGTCGACTACTGTGAAGATCGACGATAGGACTGGGATAGAGGTTAGCATCAATCAAGCCGCGACATTTTCCAGGGTCGTGGATATTTTTATCGTCGATGTCCTGCAATTCAGGCAGCCACTCGCGAATGAAGCGGCCCTTTGGATCGAAGCGTTGTGACTGCGACACGGGGTTGAAGATCCGGAAGTAGGGGACCGAGTCGGTACCGGTGGATGCGCTCCACTGCCAGCCACCGTTGTTGGCTGCCAGATCCCCGTCGATCAGATGGCGCATGAAGTGACGTTCCCCCAGCCGCCAGTCGATCAACAGATTCTTGCTCAGGAACATGGCAGTCAGCATGCGCAGCCGGTTGTGCATCCAGCCGGTGGTCAGCATCTGGCGCATGGCCGCATCAATGATCGGGAAGCCGGTTCGGCCCTGCTGCCAGGCTTCGAACTCCTTGGGTGCCTTACGCCAGGGCAACGCCTCGGTGTGCGCACGGAAGGCACGATGCCGGGACACCTGGGGATAGCCCGTCAGGATGTGCTTGTAGAATTCGCGCCAGAGCAATTCGTTGACCCAGGTCTGGACGCCGCTGCTGCCGCTGTCGAACTCGCCCCGGTTATGGGCCAGCGCGGCATGCAGGCATTGGCGGGGTGAGATGACCCCCGCTGCAAGATAGGCTGACAATTGGCTGGTGCCCTCGCGAGCAGGAAGATCACGCAGCGTCTCGTAGTCGTCGATGATTTCATCGGTGAACCGGGCAAGCCTTGCCTGAGCCTCCTTCTCGCCAGCGGGCCAGCGTTTGCGCAGCGCGTCTGCCGGCTTTTCGAAGGGTTCGACATGTTGCGCAATCGGGTCGCTCTTGATCGATGTCGGGGCCTGGCGTTTAACCGGTGCGGCCATCGAGGGCAGGCTGCGGTGCAAGTGTTCAAGGCAATTTTTCTTGAATTGGCCGAACACCTGGAAGTAGCCGCCACTACGGGTCAGCACCGTCCCCGGACGGAACAGGAGTTGGTCGAGATGGGTGTGAACCTCAACCTTTGAAGCTTTGAGCAATTTGCATGTGGCTGCGTCGCGGCGGGCCTCGTTGATGCCGTATTCCTCGTTCCAGTGAACGCTCTGGACATTGTGCTTTCGGCAGACATCGAGCACAGCCTCAGGCGCATCATCCCAGGTGTCTATCTTGCGTATGAGCAGTGGGATGTTGAGCGCGTCAAGCGACTGCCGCACTTCGCGCAGGTTGCGTAGCCAGAAATCCACTTTACAGGCCGCATCGTCATGGGCCTGCCATTGGCCAGGGCTAATAAGCCACAGGGCCAGGGTTGGGCCACGTTCACTGGCGGCGCTAAGGGCCGTGTTGTCGGTAACGCGCAAGTCACTGCGAAGCCAAGTCAAGTGCATGAAATCGGAATCTCTCCAGGCTGGCAGTCACAGGCCTTGCAGTAGTCGCAAGGCCGCTTGAGGGGTATCGAAGGTGTGCAGGTGAGGCAGGTCGAGCGAGCCCAGTTGGGTCTGGTGCAGCGCGAGCAAGGCACCCCCGGCAAGGGTGGGCAATTGCAGGTTCTGAAGCGTGCGCTGCAACGCGCGGGTATCGATGCGCGGGCCGAGGTTCAAGAGCACTGCGCGTGGCTTCAAGGCCGCGGCTGCACTCTGCAACTGCGCACCGGCCACGGCCTGCTCGAGGATTTCCACCGCAAAGCCATTGCTGGTGAACAGCCATGCGCACAGCCACAGGCCAGGGTCGAAGCCCCGGTCACTGTCTTCGGCAAGCAGAACCGGTGGGCCCTGTAGCAACTGATTGTCGTGGTACACCCGCGCGCCCAGTTTGCTGCGCAACCAGGTGTGGAAGAACACCTGCTCAAGCCGTGCGTTGAAGTAGTTGCGCCAGCGCAGTTCCAGCAGGTCCAGTAAAGGCAGCAGCAACTGCTCGCACAACGTGACGGCGGGGTAGAGCGCCATGGCCTGGTTCAGCTGATGATCGAGCGCCCGTTGCGACAGGTTGGCGATGGCTTCGAGCATCTGGAACTGACGGGTTTGCCAGTCCCCAGTCGGTGGTGTGCTGAGTGGCTTGTCCAGCAACTCTCCCACCTGGCTGACCGATGCGCCTCGCTGCAACCAGGCCAGAATCGCTTCCACCCTCTCGATCTGTTCGACCGGGTACAGTCGATGCCCTTTGGGCGTGCGCTGTGGCTTGAGCAAACCGTAGCGCCGCTCCCAAGCGCGCAGGGTGACCGGGTTGACGCCCGTGCGTCGGGCCAGCTCACCAATTGGTAAAAGAATCTCAGACCGCATTACGTAGCCCCAGGCGTTCAGGATGAGGCTGCAAGTAGGCTTGTTGCAGCAAGTAGGGGTCGGGGTGGTTGCGCAGATGATGCTTGAGCAGGGTCAGCGGCACGATCAAAGGCACGATCCCTTGCTGATACTGCCCGATCAACGTTTGCAGCTCGGCTTTATCGGCAGGGGTCAGGGCATTTTTGAAATAGCCGCTCAGGTGCTGCAGCACATTACTGTGTGTGCCACGGCTGGCGCGGCGGCGCAAGGCCTGCATCAGCTCGGAGAAATAACGGGGGGCAATAACGTCAGGGTCGTCGTCTTTGCTCATGGTGCCGAGCATGCGTCCCAAGGTGCGATACGCCTGCGGGTTGTTCGCCATCAGCAGGTACTTGTAGCGGGCGTGGAAAGCCAGCAATGCGTGGCGACTAACGCCTTCTTCAAGTAGATGCTGCCAATCGGCGTACGCGTACACGCGGCTGATGAAGTTTTCGCGCAGCACAGGGTCGTGCAGGCGGCCTTCCTCTTCGACCGGCAGGTCTGGCCTTAGCTCGCAAAAAGCCTGCGCATAGGCGCCACGACCGCCGTTGATGGCTGGGTGACCGTTGTCCTGGTAGACCTTCACACGCTCAAGTCCGCAAGAGGGCGACTTCTGCATGAAGATGTATCCGCAAATATCATCGAGTTCGGCGGCCATTTGCTTGCCGTATTCACGCAAGGGGCTCGTATAGTCCAGCCCAGGATTGCGCGTGCCTACGACTTCAGGATGTTCAGGGTCGCCCACCAGACGGATGGGATCACGGGGTACCCCCAAACCAATCGCCATTTCTGGACACACCGTCGTCCATTCGAAATGTTCTTCCAGCTGGGTGCGGCATAGGTCCGAGGACTTGTGGCCACCGTTGTAACGCACGTTGTGCCCGGTCAGGCAGGCACTGATAGCGATGCGCGGCTTGTTGTGAACAGCGGGGTCGTGCATAGCTGCCTCCATAAACCTGTACAAATCACAAATTATGTACAGGAATATTCCAGCACATAGCGGGCCCGATGCGAACCCTTAGTGTGTAGATAGCCGATCAGTCCAAGTGTTCAAGTAAACGGCGCGCTGCCTCTTGGCCACTTAACCATGCACCCTCCACCCGCCCGGACAGGCACCAGTCCCCGCAGGCATATAGCCCTTGGTCGGCGTCGGCCAAGGCGCCAAATTCGTGATGACTGCCAGGGCGTGCATACAACCAGCGGTGGGCCAGGGCGAACGTGGGCTCAGGCACGACGCAACCGACCAGTTCGGCGAACTCGCCGCGCAGGTGCTCGACAACTTCCTCCTTGGACAAGTCGATGTGTTGTCGGCTCCAACTGGAAGTGGCGTGCAACACCCACGTGTCCAAGGTCTCGTCGCGCCCTGGCTTGCTGCGGTTGCGGGCCAGCCAGTCAAGCGGGCTTTCCTGGACGAAGCAGCCTTGCATGGGCGTATCCAAAGGGGCCTGAAAGCCTAGCGCCACCGCCCACGTCGGCTCCATCTGCACCCCGGCGGCCACGGCTGCGAGCTTTGGCGTGGCCGCCAGCAGGGGCGTTGCCTGTGGCGCTGGCACGGCAACCACCACCCGGCTGAACGGACCGTGGCTGCACCCGTCGGTGTCCTGCAGGTGCCAGTAGTCCTTGCCGCGAAAGACTTCGGTGATACGGCAGGCGAAGTTCACGGTCATGTCCTTGAGCAGGCCGCGGGTGATGGCGCTCATGCGTGGTACGCCCACCCAGCGCGTCTGTTCGTCGGGGGAGGGGGTGAGCGCCCCGTCACGGTAGTGGTACAGCTGCGGTTTCCACTGCGCCGCCCAGCCGGCGGCTACCCAGTGCTGCAGTTCTTCGACGAAACGGCGGTCGCGGGCGGTGAAATATTGCGCCCCCAGGTCCAGGGCGCCGGCTTCGCTGCGTTTGCTGGCCATGCGCCCGCCGCTGCCGTGGCCCTTGTCGAAAAGGTGCACGATCTGCCCGGCGCTCTGCAGTGCCTGGGCGGCTGAGAGGCCGGCAATGCCTGCCCCGATGATGGCAATAGGTATGGTCATGATGGCCTCTTCAAACCTTGCTATGCGCAGACTACGCTGTCAGGCAAACCTGTACAATCATTCGAATGTGTATAAGTATATTCCGCAAGTAATGATTGGTTGGCCTATGTTTATGGGAGAGCACGGGCGCTAGAAAGTGCCTTGATGTTAAAAATAGACCACTGCCTTATTCCATGAGGACACTGCCATGCACATCCTGCTGACAGGCGGCACCGGGTTGATTGGCCGGCACTTGTGCCGTCACTGGCTTGCTCAAGGGCATCGGCTCACCGTGTGGAGTCGACGTCCAGAGGCAGTGGCGATGCTTTGCGGCGAAGGCGTCAGGGGCATTACCGAGCTTGATGAGCTGGAGGCGGTCGACCACCTCGATGCGGTGGTCAACCTGGCCGGTGCGCCTATTGCCGATCGACCCTGGACGGCGTCTCGGCGCAACCTGCTCTGGTCAAGCCGCATCGCCCTTACGGAGCAATTGCTGGCATGGCTGGGCAGGCGTGAGCAGCGTCCTGGGGTGCTGATCTCAGGTTCGGCCGTGGGATGGTATGGTGACGGCGGCGAACGCGAGTTGACCGAAGACCTGCCTCCCGTGGTCGAAGATTTCGCCAGCCAGCTGTGTATTGCCTGGGAAGAAACGGCGTGTCGTGCGCAAGCGCAGGGCATTCGGGTGGTGCTGGTACGTACAGGGTTGGTGCTGGCCAGCGACGGCGGCTTCCTGTCCCGGCTCCGTTTGCCCTTCAAGTTGGGACTAGGAGGGCCGGTAGGCAACGGTCGGCAGTGGATGCCTTGGATCCATATAGACGATCAGGTCGCCCTGATTGATTTTCTCTTGCAGCGCACCGACGCCAGCGGCCCTTACAATGCCTGTGCACCTGAACCTGTGCGTAATCGTGAATTTGCCAAGCAGCTGGGCAGGGCGCTGCACCGGCCTGCCGTGATACCCCTGCCTGGGTTGCTGCTAAAAGCCGGCCTGGGCGAGATGTCTAACCTGCTGCTCGGTGGCCAGCGTGCCTACCCCGCGCGGTTGCTGGCGGCCGGGTTCACGTTCCGCTTCAACGATCTGCAATCGGCGCTGGGCAATTTGTCCAGTCGCCTCTGACATAGGATGCTGCATGACCGATCACGCTTTGCTGCTGGTCAACCTGGGTTCACCGGCCTCCACGTCGGTAGCCGATGTTCGCCGCTACCTCAATCAGTTTCTCATGGACCCCTATGTGGTCGATTTGCCCTGGCCCATCCGGCGCCTGCTGGTGTCGTTGATCCTGATCAAGCGCCCTGAGCAGTCAGCCCACGCCTATGCCTCGATCTGGTGGGACGAGGGCTCGCCGCTGGTGGTGCTTACCCGTCGCCTACAAGCGGCCATGGTCGACCACTGGCCCCATGGGCCGGTTGAAATTGCCATGCGCTACGGTCAGCCAGCCTTGCCCCAGGTACTGGAGCGGCTCGCGGCGCAGGGCATACGCAAGGTCACCTTGGCCCCCCTGTACCCGCAATTTGCCGACAGCACGGTGACCACCGTCGTCGAACTCGCCCGGCAGACCATCACCGAGCAGCAACTGCCGCTGCAGATGCGCGTGCTGCAACCGTTCTACGATGATCCGGATTACATCGACGCATTGGTCGCCAGTGCCCGACCCTACCTGGAGCAGGACTATGATCACCTGCTGCTCAGCTTCCATGGCCTGCCCGAACGCCATTTGAAGAAGCTCTTCCCCAGCGGTACGAAACATGACCTGCGTGCAGCCGAATGCTGCGAAGGCGCCAGCGCCGAGGTGCGTGCCGTGTGTTACCGCGGGCAGTGCCTGGCCACGGCCAGGGCGTTCGCGACGAGGCTGGGCATACCGGCGGGCAAATGGTCGGTGTCGTTCCAGTCGCGGCTGGGGCGGGACAAGTGGATCGAACCCTATACGGAGACGCGGCTGGACGAGCTTGCCCAGGCCGGGGTGAAGAAGTTGCTGGTGATGTGTCCGGCCTTCGTGGCCGACTGCATCGAGACGCTCGAGGAAATCGGCATGCGCGGCAGCGAGCAATTCGTCGAGGCCGGTGGTCAGGAGCTGGTGCTGGTGCCTTGCATGAACGAACACCCCGAATGGGTGAAGGTGTTGGCCAAGCTCTGCGAAAACGCGTAATGGCCCGCCTGGTCTGACCCCGTCGAGGACTGGGTCAAGCCAGGCGGCTCAGGCGTCAAGCCAACGGGTCATCCTGTTGCTTGTGTTTCCAGGCATCGTTGCCTGGCAGGATCAGGTTGAGCGCGATCGCCACGATGGCGCACAGCGCGATGCCCTTGAGGCCCCAATCGTCAGGGCCGTCACCGCTGCCGACCAGCACCCCGCCGATACCGAACACCAGGGTCACCGACACGATCACCAGGTTCCGCGCTTCGGCGAGGTCGACCTTGTGGCGGATCATGGTGTTGAGCCCCACGGCTGCGATCGAGCCGAACAGCAGGCAGAGGATGCCGCCCATCACTGGCACCGGAATGCTCTGCAGCAGGGCGCCGAACTTGCCGATGAAGGCCAGGGTGATGGCGAACACCGCAGCCCAGGTCATGATCTTCGGGTTGTAGTTCTTGGTCAGCATGACCGCGCCGGTCACCTCGGCGTAGGTGGTGTTGGGCGGCCCGCCGAACAGGCCGGCTGCCGTGGTAGCGATGCCGTCACCCAGCAACGTGCGGTGCAGGCCCGGGGTTTTCAGGTAGTCCCGACCCGTCACGCTGCCCACCGCGATGACCCCGCCGATATGCTCGATCGCCGGCGCCAAGGCCACGGGCACGATGAACAGGATGGCCTGCCAGTTGAAGGCAGGGGCGGTGAAGTTGGGCAATTCCAGCCAAGGGGCGGCTGCAATTTTTGCCGTGTCGACCACCCCGAAAGCGAACGACAGGGCAAAACCCACCAGCACGCCGGCGATGATTGGCACCAGGCGGAAGATGCCTTTGCCGAACACGGCCACGATCAGCGTCGTCAGCAGGGCCGGCATGGAAATGAGCATGGCGGTGCTGTAGGGCAGCAGCACGCTCCCATCGCCAGCCTTGCCCATCGCCATGTTGGCCGCGATCGGTGCCATGGCCAGGCCGATGGAGATGATCACCGGGCCGATCACCACCGGGGGCAGCATGCGGTCGATGAAGCCTGTGCCCTTGATCTTCACCATCAGGCCCATGAAGGTGTAGACGAACCCGGCGGCCATGACGCCGCCCATGGTTTCTGCCAGGCCGAACTGACCCTTGGCGAGAATGATCGGGGTGATGAAGGCGAAGCTCGATGCCAGGAAAACCGGCACCTGACGCCCGGTGACCAGTTGAAACAGCAAGGTGCCAAGGCCGGCCGTGAACAGCGCGACGTTAGGGTCCAGGCCGGTAATCAGGGGCATCAGCACCAGCGCGCCAAATGCCACGAAGAGCATCTGCGCGCCTGAAACGACCTGACGCCAGAGCGGGTCGTTGTAGCCGTCCTGCATGGTCAGGCGTCCTTTTGCTTGGTGCCGAAGATCTTGTCGCCGGCATCACCCAGGCCTGGAACGATGTAGCCATGTTCGTTCAGGCGCTGGTCGATCGAGGCCGTGTAGATCTGTACATCCGGGTGGGCCTTGTGCACCACGTCGATGCCCTCTGGGGCAGCTACCAGGACCATGGCGCGGATTTCCCGGCAACCGGCCTTTTTCAGCAGGTCGATGGTGGCGACCATCGAGGCGCCGGTGGCCAGCATCGGGTCGATGATCAGGGCCAGGCGTTGATTGATGTCCGGCGCGAGCTTTTCCAGGTAGGTGTGGGCCTCAAGCGTCTCTTCGTTGCGGGCCACGCCCACCGCGCTGACCTTGGCACCCGGCACCAGGCTGAGCACGCCGTCTAGCATGCCGATGCCTGCGCGCAGGATCGGCACGACGGTGATCTTCTTGCCGGCGATCTTTTCCACGGCCACCTTGCCGCACCAGCCGTCGATTTCATAGGTTTCCAGCGGCAGGTCCTGGGTGGCCTCATACGTCAACAGGGCGCCGACTTCCTGGGCGAGTTCGCGAAAATTCTTGGTGCTGATATCAGCACGGCGCATCAGGCCGAGCTTGTGGCGGATCAGCGGATGGCGGATCTCACGAGTGGGCATAGGGGGGGCTCCGAAAGGCGGGCAAAAAAACCGCGCTAGATTAATCTATTCAGCCTGTGCTGTCGTCTGATCATTTTGCACGTTAGTCCATAAACGCTTGATCTGTGACGAGCGGATGCGTACCTTTGCCCGCTTTTCCAAAATGCACCTCCTGGAGAGCGCCATGTCCGCCGATCTCGAGCATATCCGTCAAGTCATGCGTGAAGCAGACTGCCTGTACACCGAAGCCGAAGTCGAAGCGGCCATCGCCAAGGTCGGCGAGCAGATCTGCCAAGAACTGCACGACAAGAACCCCGTGGTGTTCTGCGTGATGAACGGCGGCCTGATCTTCGCCGGCAAGCTGTTGACCCACCTGCAGTTCCCGCTGGAAGCCTCGTACCTGCACGCCACCCGTTACCGCAACCAGACCAGCGGCGGCGAGCTGTTCTGGAAGGCCAAGCCGGAAGTCTCGTTCATCGACCGCGATGTGCTGATCGTCGATGACATTCTCGACGAGGGCCACACCCTCAGCGCCATCATCGATTTCTGCAAGCACGCCGGCGCCCGCGCCGTGCACACGGCCGTGTTGATCGACAAGGACCACGACCGCAAGGCCAGCCCGGACCTCAAGGCCAACTACGTGGGCTTGCCGTGCATCGATCGCTACATCTTCGGCTACGGCATGGACTACAAGGGCTACTGGCGCAACGCCAACGGCATCTTCGCAGTCAAGGGGCTCTGAGCGCAGCCTACCTGCCGCTCAGGTGCAGCATGCTAGAGTGCTCCTTCAAGCCAAGGAGCCTCACATGCGTGCGTTCATCCCGTTCCTGCTGGCAGTCAGTTTGCCCCTGGCTGCCGCGCCGATGCACAGCCAATTCCTGCCGCCCGATGACCAATCCCTGCGCCAGGCAGCGCCCACCGCTCAGCAACTGCTTCAAGTCACCGACTACACCGTGGTAGTCGGCGCCCAGCGCCAGTCGGACCAGCAACCCATTCCGATCACCTCATCCTTGCAGGTGCGCCTCAAGGGCAAGCCCTTGAGCAAGGCGGCCACCATGACCCAAGTGCTGCTGACCTTCGACGGCGAAGCGGCCAAGAGCCTGAAAAAGCCGGTCTACGACGAAAAGACTCGCACGCTGAACTTGAATTATCCGCTCAGCGATTACCGGGTCATCATGGACCTGCTGCGCAACGAGACCCTGTATGTGCAGTTTCTCACCTATGCCAACGGGCACATCTGGGCGGACCTGCACACTGGCACCGTACGTACGCGTTGAGGCTCGCGCGCGGCGGAAGGTACACTGCCGCCCTTTGAACATCGTGATGGTCCAGTTGGAGTCGGCAATGCGTAAAGACAAGAAACAGGTAATCGGTGACGAAATCAGTGACGACTACATCAAGGCGTTTCTCCAGTTCGAGCCCGCCGATGGGGTCACGTCGCCCTCGCTGCACAAACTGGTAAAGGCGTACCGCGGCTTGCGCGTAGATGACTTCCGGCGTTTCGTCGGCTTCTTCGTCGAAGCAGGCTTCGACCTCGATGGCAAGGACGAGCATGGCAAGACGTTCGCCGAGCAGATTGCCGATCAGCGCAATGGCGACGAGTACATCGAAATCATCGAAAACGCCCGCTCAGGGGCGTGAAAAAACGCCCCGAGGGGCGTTTTTCACTGGCCGGGCGGTTCAGGCGTAATGCTTGGCTGCCGGGCTGCTTTGCACCAGGTCCAGTGCCGCATCGTTATCGGCGCTGATTTTCTTGTAAAGCGCAGCGTCGGTGGCCAGGGTCTTCTCGCGTGCCGGGAAGATCTGCTTGAGCTTGGCTGCCCAGGCACCTTTGGCCTGCTCCGGGAAGCAGCGCTCGATCAGCTCCAGCATGATCGAGACCGTCACCGAAGCACCGGGCGATGCGCCCAGCAGCGCCGCCAGGCTGCCGTCCTGGGCAGACACCAACTCGGTACCGAACTGCAGAACGCCGCCTTTTTTCGGGTCCTTCTTGATGATCTGCACACGCTGGCCAGCCACTTCCAGACGCCAGTCTTCGGCCTTGGCTTCGGGGTAGAAGCGACGTAGCGATTCCAGGCGCTGCTCCATCGACTGCATCACCTCACTGACCAGGTACTTGGTCAGGTCCATGTTGTCACGGGCCACCGCCAGCATCGGGCCTAGGTTGCCCAGGCGTACCGACAGGGGCAGGTCCAGCAGCGAACCGTGCTTGAGGAACTTGGTGGTGAAGCCGGCGTACGGCCCGAACAGCAGGGATTTCTTGCCGTCGACCACGCGCGTGTCGAGGTGCGGCACGGACATAGGCGGCGCACCGACGGCGGCCTGGCTGTAGACCTTGGCCTGATGCTGGCTGACGATTTCCGGATTGTCGCAACGCAGCCATTGGCCACTGACTGGGAAACCGCCAAAGCCTTTGCTCTCGGGGATGCCGGAGGCCTGCAACAGCGGCAGGGCAGCGCCACCGGCGCCGAGGAACACGAAGCGGGCGTCCACTTCGCGGCTGTTGCCGCTGTTGACGTCCTTGATGCTGACCGTCCAGCCGGCGCCGTTGCGACGCAGGCCCACGACCTTCTTGCAATACTTGACCTGCGCGTCGGGCGCGTCGCCCAGCAGCTTGAGCAGCTTGTTGGTCAGGGCCCCGAAGTTGACGTCGGTCCCCTTGAGCACCCGGGTGGCGGCAATGTGCTGGTCAGCCGGGCGGCCCGGCATCATCAGCGGCATCCACTCGTTCATCACGGCCTTGTCGTCGGTGTACTCCATCTCGGCAAAGGCGTGATGCTGCTTGAGCAGTTCGTAGCGCTTCTTCAGGAAGGCGATGCCCTTGTCACCCTCGACGTAGCTCAGGTGCGGTACCGGGTTGATGAACGCCCGCGCCGGGCCGAAGTTGCCTTTCTTGCTCAGGTAGGCCCAGAACTGGCGAGACACCTCGAACTGGGTATTGATGTGCACGGCCTTCTTGATGTCGATGCTGCCATCAGCGGCCTGGGGCGTGTAGTTCAGCTCGCACAAGCCAGCGTGGCCGGTGCCTGCGTTGTTCCAGGGGTTGGAACTCTCTGCGGCCCCGGAGTCCATCGCCTCGACCACTTCGAGTTTCAGGGTCGGGTCGAGCTCCTTGAGCAGTACGGCCAGGGTGGCACTCATGATGCCTGCGCCTACCAGTACTACATCAACCGATTCGTTCTGCGCCATTTAACGCGTCTCCACAATCTACAGCTACCTAATTGACAGCACAGGATCACCGGGTTCTCCAGGATCGCCATGTCCGACTTTTCGCAGTTCATGCAACGTCCGCGGACACCGCCAACCAGTCTTTGGGTTTGCCTATTGAACCCTGTTTGCCCCAGGTGCGGCAATTCGACTTATGGTCAACGACTGTCGGATACGCTATGCAAGCCGCTCAGACACGTATCCAGGTTGGGGCCATTTGCTGCCTGTTCAGGGCTGAAGGGGACACACCTGCCGCTTTTGCACATGCCAGATTGTTCATTTGCTCGCCACACTCTTGTGAAGTAGTGAAAACCGTTTTTTCACGCTCTTTTGGAGACGTGAACCTCAAAAGGGGACTGCGCGATGGCAACCCGCAGGTTCTATGCAGTGTGACGGCCATGGAAGCAGGCACGACAGCCGATGCAAGACCTGAGTGGAAGGCTCTCTGTGGGCGAGGCGGGTAGATTTGCCGTGGTCAGACGGCGGATGCGGGGCCCGATCAGGAGACGTCCTTATAATCGGGGGGAGATTATAGCGAGGTCGCAGCCAGAAATGTCGCCATTTCGCGGTTTTATTGCAGGGTTTTTCAGGCAGCCAGGTTGCGTTGATGCCAGCGGCGACTTGTCGGCTTGCAAACCCGGGCACCGTCCGGCAGTGCATGACCCAGCCAGGCAAGCTGCACCTCGTGCACCTGCACCCAGCCATCGCCCTCAGGTACTTGCGAGCAGTGCTTGAAGGCCAGGCACGTGCCATTCATGTCGAGCAGGGCGTAGGCGGTGTGGCGAGGAGCAGGCAACAGCAGGTGCAAAAGCGAGACCATGGCAGATGTCCTGTGCAGGTGAGCGTGCAGCCACATTAAGCGTTGCCGGTTAAGCGTTTGTGACAACCTCGGACGTACCGGGTGCAAGCGGTGCACGCCGCTTGTAGCCAGGCCCTTGCCGCTAGGTATACTGTGCGCCATCGCCGCATTTTCTGGAGAATCGCGCATGTTGCAACGACTGTTGTTCGGTTTGATCACCGTAGCCAGCCTCAGCCTGGTCGGTTGTGCCCACAGCCCGCAACAACTCAATCCGCAGCCTAAGCTCACGGCGCAACTCACCCCGGTGGGGCAGGGGCAGCCGGTGGTGGTGCGAGTGGTAGACGGCAGGCCTTCACCGTCGCTGGGCACTCGCGGTGGCATGTACCCGGAAACCAGTACTATCAGTGTCAGCGGCAACCAGGTGGTGCCCAAGCTGCAGGCCCAGGCCGAGGCTGCCGTGCGCTTGCTGGGCTTTACGCCCACCACTGCAGGCAACGCGCCCCAATTGACCGTTACCCTGGCCGAGCTCAAGTACCAGTCGCCCAAGGACAAACTGTACGTGACCGAAGCCACCATCGGCGCCACCTTCCGTGCTGACGTCGCCAACAATGGTCGCCGCTACACCGGTCGCTATGGCGCTTCGCTGGACCAGCGCTTTGGCATGGCGCCGAACCAGGACACCAACACCCAGTTGGTCAGCGATGTGCTGAGCGACGCGCTGACCCGATTGTTCAAGGACCCAAGTATCGGTCAGGTGCTGGCGCAATAGCCTTCAATGGCTCATCCAAACCGCTGCCCGGTGACGGCCAGCGGTTTTTTTCTGCTGCGTACCGGCATCAGGCCGTTGCTATGCGCAGGTCCAGCAGGCTGATCCCGGTCTGGGCATCCACCTCGGGCCAGTGCTCATGGGCATGCCCGCCCAGGGCGCAGTAGACCAGCCATTGACGGTCTTGCACATTGATGGCCAGGCCATCGACGAGTGCCTGTTGCTCATCACTCTGGGCAACGAGGTAGAGGCGGTCCTGGTTTTCAGCATGCAGCATGACAAGCTCCGGTTCGAGAAAGGACGACAGGGTGGCCTGTTCTGATGACGAACCGATGACAGATGAAATTAAATGACACGCGGTCGCTGCCGTGCAGGCAGCGCCAGGTGGGTTGGGTAGAATGCTGGCTTTTGTTCAGGTCTACGCCGAGGTGACGCGATGTCCATGCACATGCTCTGGGGGCTGATTGCCGCCCATCCCACCAAGCTCATCAATGTGCTGGCCTTGTTGCTGACGTGTCCAGGCGGGCTGCTGTTGCACAGCGCTAGGCGAAGTGCGGCCGATGCACAGCCAGGGCCGGGAGAGCTGCAAGGGCCGTATGCGCGATTCGCAGGGTGGATGCCCAGGCAGCGCTACGGCCTGGGCTTCGCCTGCCTGGCTAGTGCGCTGGTGCTGTCGTGGGTCAGCACCTGGGCCTGAGCACAATCGGGGCTCATGCTGATCGGGACGCTCGCGTTCAACAGCACCCCCTCACTGCTCAAGCAAGCGGTGCCTGCTGCCTGACCTGATACTGATTGCGCACCGGCGTGGCGTACTGCAACACCAGGTAAGGCCGCTGCTCTTCAGGACAGGCATCCAGCCTGCGCTGCCATTCTTCCTTGGCCTTGGCCAGTTCGTCGGCAGGGAACACCTGCTCGGCGCTTGGCACCTGCAGCGTGTCATCCTGCTCGGCCCACATGGCGTAGGCCAGGTAATGCACCGGGAACAGTCGATAACCGCCGAGTATCTGCCGGTCGATTTCCGCGGCCAGCTGCTTGGTGTCCTCGTAATACTGGGTCACTGGCGGTGCAAAGTTGATGTGCACGCGACCTTTGTAGCCGGTGATGCCCTTGGCGATGCTGTGGTCGTCCTCGCCAGGTGCCTTCTGGTAGGTACCCGTGGTGGCGCGGATGTACAACTCACGGGCCTTGGCCTGGTCGCAGGGGTCGTATTCGTAGCTGATCGATACCGGCGTCAGGTTCAGGCTCTGGATGACCGCGCCGAACGCCTCGTCCTTTCGACTCATGTGGAACATCTTGAGGATGGCCGAATCGGTCCGGTCGTCGCCATCCTTGGCCCGGCCTTCGGCCTGGGCGATCCAGATGGAGGTCGCGTCGTTGACGATGGAGTGATTGATATAGGCCGACAGCAGCTGGTAGGCGGCCAGCTTCTCGCGGCGGCCGGTGATCGAGCGGTGCACGATGAAGCTCTTGTTGAGCCGCATGAGGTCGCTGACAAACGGTTTTTGCAGCAGGTTGTCGCCAATGGCGATGCGCGGGGTGGGCAGGCCGGCGTGGTACACCGCGTAGTTGACGAATGCCGGGTCCATGACGATGTCACGGTGGTTGGCCAGGAACAGATAAGCCGTGCCGGCCTTGAGCTGTTCCACGCCCGAATAGGTCACGCCATCGGTGGCGCGGTCGATGGTGCGATCAACGTAGTGCTCGACCTTGTCCTGCAGGGTCGATACACAGGTCACACCAGCGAACTCCTTGCGCAGGCGCCGGGCGATCAGCGGTTTAAGCAGCCAGCCAAGGGCACCGGCCGCACGCGGGAAGCGAAAATGAGTCAGGATATCGAGGAATGCCGGGTCGCTGAGCAGGCGTGCCAGAACTCCAGGGACCTCAGCGTCGTCGTATGGTCGGATGGCATCGAATTCGCCCATCATGCTCTCTTGTTGGAAACGGCTAGGGTAATAATGAAGTACGGGCAGGCTCCGAAAAACGGCTCGGACGCACGTGGCCCTGTAAACAGAGCGGCAATTATACGCATAACTCGTCGTGGAGGCCCTGATGCTGGAAACAGAGTTCTACGATTGCCCTTATTGTGGCGAGCGGGTGGAAACCTCCGTCGATCTGTCTGGCGGCGACCAGGTGTACACCGAAGACTGTCAGGTGTGCTGTCAGCCGATCGTGTTCGTGCTGCAGGTGCATGACGACGAATGGATGCTCGATGTCAGACGTGAGGACGATGCGTGATGAGGCGTATCTACGAACCCGAAAGCCTGCTCGAAGCAGAAATGCTGGCCGGTATGCTCGCCAGCGAAGGGGTGCAGGCGCACCTGGTGGGCCGCGACCTGGTCGGGGCGACCGGCGAATTGCCCCTGCACGGGCTGCTGGGCTTGTCGGTGGCCGATGAACAGGCCGAATACGCACGGCAGTTGATCGATGCGTACAATGGCGCCCAGCCGCTGATTGGCGACGAGCCGGAGAGCTTCCCCGGTACCTTGATCTGCTAGGTTTAGAATTACCTCATGTGTGGACGTTACGCCCTGTTCCGCTGGCCCCAAGCATTGACCAGCCTGCCTGGCTTTCCCGCCGGGCAGCCCGCCCAGTGGAATATTTCGCCCGGCAATACCGTCCTCATCCAGCGCCAGCTGGACGGGCAGCTGCAAGTGGCCAAGGCGCGCTGGGGCCTGACGCCGCCGTGGCTCACCGACCTTTCCCGCACCCCCGCCCATGCCCGCGCCGAAACGCTGGCCGAGCAGCCGATGTTCCGCGAAGCCTTTGGCCAACGACGCTGCCTGATACCGGCCAATGGTTTCTATGAGTGGCGAGGCAGCGTGCGCAAACGGCCCTTTTGGCTGACACCGGGCGAGGGGGCGTCGCTGTATTTCGCCGCTGTGTGGGAGGCTTATGCCGTACAGGAACAAGTCTGGCTCAGCTGCGCCGTGGTCACCCAGGCGGCGATGAATCAACGTAGGCCCCTGATTCTGGACGAAGCAGGGCAGGCTGCCTGGCTGGACCCGCAGACGCCGCTGATCCGTTTGCAGGAATTGCTGGCAAGCCCCTCGGTGCCCTTGCGCGAGCGGGCCCTGGCGCCTTTCGTCAACGACCCGAAACTGGACGCGCCCGAGTGCCTCACCCCGGGCTGAGTGCCAGTGCATGCTCGGTTGCTCGCCGCGCGCAGCGGGAGGGTGTGCAAAATCTTCCCTGCGGCTATGGCGGCCCACCCATGAGTCATCCTAGGATACGGCGCATGTAAAAAGGAGTGTTTCCATGCGTAAGTCTTTTGTCATCAGCCTAATGAGCGCTGGCATCCTGCTCGCTGGCTGCCAAGGGGTGAACACCACCAGCGGCGGTGCGGTGGGCGTTGAGCGCAAGCAGTACATGTTCAGCATGCTCTCGCCCGACGAGGTCAACACCATGTACGCCCAGTCGTACCAGCAGACCCTGGGCGAAGCGTCCAGCAAGGGCTTGCTCGACAAATCCAGTGCAGATGCCAGGCGCGTACAGGCCATCGCCAACCGTTTGATTGCCCAGGCGCCCCAGTTCCGGCCGGACGCTGCGCAGTGGAAATGGGAAGTCAACGTGATCAAGAGCGATGAGCTCAATGCCAACTGCGGGCCAGGCGGCAAGATCATCGTCTACACCGGCCTGATCGATCAGCTCAAGCTCAACGACGCCGAGATCGCGGCCGTCGTCGGTCACGAAATCGCCCACGCCTTGCGCGAGCACAGCCGTGAAGCGATGTCCAAGGCCTACGGCGTGGAAATGGCGCGCCAGGGTGCAGGCGCCATCTTCGGCCTGGGTCAGGACAGCATGGCGCTGGCCGACACCGTGGTGAACTACGCCATGACCTTGCCCAACAGCCGGGCCAACGAGAACGAAGCAGACCTGATCGGTCTCGAGCTCTCGGCGCGTGCAGGCTACGACCCGAACGCGGCCATCACGCTGTGGAACAAGATGAGCAAGGCTTCAGAAGGGGCACCACCGGAGTTCATGAGCACGCACCCGGCCTCGGCCAGCCGTATTGCCGCCTTGCAGGCAGCCATCCCCAAAGTCATGCCGCTGTATCAGGCAGCGGCCAAGCCCTGAGGCCCGCTGCAGGCGGGCAAGCAAGTGCCATGAAGGCTCCGCTCTGCCCGCCCGTGCCTCAACCCACCCAGCCGCTGGCCTTCATGGCCGTGTAGACCGCAACGATCGCGAGCACGAAGAACGCGGCGGCCGCCAGGCGGCGAATCAGCGTCAGCGGCAGTTTGTCCGCGGCGAAATTACCCGCCAGCACCACGGGCACGTTGGCGATCAGCATGCCCAGCGTGGTCCCGACGATGACCATGATCAGGTGAGGGTACTGCGCAGCCAGCATGACCGTGGCGACCTGAGTCTTGTCTCCGATCTCGGCCAGGAAGAAGGCGATCAGCGTGGTCAGGAACGGTCCGAAGCGGCGCGCAGGGTTTTCGTCGTCGTCCATCTTGTCCGGCACCAGCGTCCACAGGGCCGTGGCGGTGAAGCTGGCGGCCAGGATCCAATGCAGCGCAGCGTCGCTGAAGAAACTGCCGAACCAGGCGCCCACGGCACCTGCTGCGGCATGGTTGGCCAGCGTGGCGGCGACGATACCGGCAATGATGGGCCAGGGCTTGCGAAAGCGGGCAGCGAGGATGAGCGCGAGCAGCTGCGTCTTGTCGCCGATTTCGGCCAGGGCAACGATTGCGGTGGGTACCAGCAGAGATTCCAGCATCAGGATTCCTACGGGGGCGGGTCGACACGGCTATGACACGTACGACCTCCCCGCCCCGGGTAAGGTGTGCGTGTCATAGGTCTTGTCAAACCCGGGACCTGTCTGCGCAGGCCTGGCCATGCACGTTTGCATGGTGGGTCGCACGCGCCATGGTCTGTGGACCAAGTATGTTGACGCGTACCGGGCGAGCGTGGCGCTCGCGGGAGACTACTCCCCTAGGACGGTGCGGATTCTGCCTAGGCGAAACGGTTTCGGCAAGCGCTGTTTTTATCAGCGTGTTGCCTGGTAGATCCTGAACCCGTCGGCTTCCTCCAGGACCTGGCAGTTGCCCAACGCCGCTTCGATGATCGGTTTGTAGCGCAGGAAAGTATTGGCTACCAAGCGTATTTGGCCGCCTTTTCGCAGGTGAATAGCCGATTTTTGCAGAAGATTCTCCGATGCTTGGTAATCGGTATGGACCCCGGTGTGAAATGGCGGGTTGCTCAGTATCACCTCCAGGTCCAAAGGGGCCGCATCGATACCGTCACCTTGCACGACCTCGGCCTCCAGGCCGTTGGCCGCCAGGGTGAGGCGGCTGGCTGCCACGGCGAAGGCATCCACATCCAGCATCGTCACGTGGCTGCCAGGGTAGCGCCGTTTCACTGCCGCCCCCAGCACGCCAGCGCCGCAGCCGAAGTCCAGCACGTGGCCCTCTGGGAGCGCCTCCAGGTGGCGCAGCAGCACCGCCGTACCTCGGTCAAGGCGGCCGTGGCTGAAGACGCCAGGCAAGCTCACCACCTGCAAGGGGCCGTCTGGCAGTGACAGCTCGAACTGCTTGGCCAGTGTGTGCAGCGCGGCTGCCTGCGGCGCCTGTTCAACGCTGACCTGCCACAGTTGGCAGTGCCGGGCGCTGTCGAGTTTGCGCGGCTTGCCAAAAGCCTGGAGGTGCCGCGCGACGCTTTCGATCCCTC
The DNA here is from genome assembly GCF_043104125.1 of Pseudomonas sp. xss_4. Lineage (NCBI taxonomy): Bacteria > Pseudomonadati > Pseudomonadota > Gammaproteobacteria > Pseudomonadales > Pseudomonadaceae > Pseudomonas > Pseudomonas sp. xss_4. Next base: position 77,633 of record NZ_JBICKJ010000081.1, on the reverse strand, counting down.
CGCGTTTTTCACCCACCACGTACAACGTGCCGCCTTGCAGGCGTGCGGCCAGGGTAGTGAGCAGGTAAGCCGCCAGCTCGCGCGACTTGGGAAGAAACAGCACGGCAGTGGGCACGTCCACCGCCGGGGGCTCCACCGCGCAGTGGCAGCGGCCGACAAAGCGGCTTTCGAGCAGGGCGTGATCGCCTGCGTGCCAGGTCCAGGCATGGGCCTGGGGCAGTTGGGCCAACAGGCCATCGGGCGGGGCCCCGGCAATCAGCAGCGGGCCCTGGAACAGCTCTGCCTGGCGGAGCAACACTTCACTGCGCGGGTCCATGGACGACGCCTCCGAAAAATCGCGCAGTGTAGCAGAGCCGCGACTGTGCCTCAGCCGACCACGCGGCGTGCCTGCCCGGCAAAATACGCCTGGGCGTTCTCCGCCAGTTGGCCCACGATCCGCTGGCGCGCCTCGACAGCCCCCCAAGCGCTATGAGGGGTAATGATCAGGCGCTCGATGCCAGGTTCGAGCAGGGGGTTGCCGTCTGCCGGAGGCTCGACGCTCAACACGTCGGTTGCAGCCCCGCCCAAATGACCACTGCGCAATGCATCGGCCAGCGCCTGCTCGTCGATCAACCCGCCACGTGCGGTATTGACCACCAGTGCACCGGGCTTGAGCAGGGCCAGTTCGCGCTCGCCGATCATGTGCCGAGTGTGCTCATTCAGGGGGCAATGCAGGGTGAGGGCGTCGACCTGTGGCAGCAGTTCATCCAGTGGCAGGCGGTCGGCACGGCTCGGCCGGCCTGGAATCTGCCCGCTCAGCACGCGCATGCCGAAGGCTTCGGCCAAGCGTGCCACCGCACCGCCCAGTTCACCATGGCCGAGCAGGCCGAGGGTCTTGCCCTCCAGCTCGACGATCGGATAGTCCAGCAGGCAGAACTGGCTGGCCTTGGCCCATCGTCCCTCGGCCACCGCCTTGTTGTAATCACACAGGCGCGTGGCCAGTGCCAGCAGCAGGCCCAAGGTGTGCTGGGCAACCGAAGGTGTGCCGTAGCCCTGACAGTTGCAGACCGTGATGCCTTGCGCCCGGGCGGCGGCCAGGTCGACGTTGTTGGTGCCGGTAGCAGCCACCAGAATCAGCTTAAGCTGTGGGTTGGCTTGGAGGCAGGCTGCGTCGAGCACCACCTTGTTGCTGATCACCGCAACAGCGCCTTGAAGACGTTCGGCCACCTGCTCGGGCGTCGTGGCGGCGAACAGCGCCAGTGAATCGAACGACCGGTGCAGCGGCGTCAGGTCCAGGTCGCCCAGGTCCAGGGAGTCGTGGTCGAGAAAAACGGCGTGGCGCGAGCTGGGCATAGGGGGCTCCGGTTCAACAAAAGGGGATGAAGGTCTGGTTGACGCCTGTGGATCAGTGTCCAGCCCTTGCTTGCCGCCCGTCAACGCCTGGCGCCGCAGGCTGCACCGGCCAAATCATTCCTTCGGCTGATTTGACCGGCGCAGTCGCGCACTACAGTGACGCCACGCCTTGCAAGCCCGCGCCTCAATAAAAGGGATATTTATGCTGCAGACCCGTCTCCTCAAGCCCGCCGACGACGCCTACGCCTACCCCCTGCTGATCAAGCGCCTGCTGATGTCGGCCAGCCGCTACGAAAAGACCCGTGAGATCGTCTACCGGGACCAGGTGCGACTGACCTATGCACAGTTGAGCCAGCGCATCGCGCAGTTGGCCAACGTGCTGAGCGAAGCCGGCGTGAAGGCCGGCGACACCGTGGCAGTGATGGACTGGGACAGCCACCGCTATCTTGAGTGCATGTTCGCCATCCCGATGATCGGTGCAGTGGTGCATACCATCAACGTGCGCCTCTCGCCCGACCAGATTCTCTACACCATGAATCACGCCGAAGACCGCCTGGTGCTGGTCAACAGTGACTTCATCGAGCTGTACCAGTCCATTGCCGGCCAGTTGACCACGGTCGAGCGCACTGTGCTGTTGACCGACGGGGTGGATACCCATGCGGCCTTGCCCAACCTGGTCGGCGAGTATGAGCAGCTGCTGGCTGGGGCGAGCACGCAGTACGATTTCCCCGACTTCGACGAACATTCGGTCGCCACCACCTTCTACACCACAGGCACCACGGGCAACCCCAAGGGGGTGTATTTCACCCATCGGCAACTGGTCCTGCATACCCTGGCCGAAGCCTCGGTCATGGGCAGCATCGACAGCGTGCGGCTGCTGGGCAGCAATGACGTGTACATGCCCATCACCCCCATGTTCCACGTGCACGCCTGGGGTATTCCGTACGTTGCGACCATGTTGGGCATCAAGCAGGTGTACCCGGGCCGCTACGAGCCCGAGATGCTGCTCAAGCTGTGGCGCGAAGAGCAGGTCACCTTCTCCCACTGCGTACCGACCATCCTGCAGATGCTGCTCAACTGCCCCCACGGTACAGGTGTGGATTTCGCCGGCTGGAAAATCATCATCGGCGGCAGTGCGCTGAACCGTTCGCTCTACGATGCGGCCTTTGCCCGCGGCATTCAGCTGACAGCGGCCTACGGCATGTCCGAGACGTGCCCATTAATCAGTGCCGCGCACCTCAACGACGAATTGCAGGCCGGCACCGAAGACGAGCGCATCAGTTACCGCATCAAGGCCGGTGTACCCGTGCCGCTGGTGGAAACGGCCATCATCGATGCGGAAGGGCGTTTCCTGCCCGCCGACGGTGAGACCCAGGGTGAACTGGTGCTACGTGCGCCGTGGCTGACGCAGGGCTATTTCAAGGAGCCGGAAAAGAGCCAGGCGCTGTGGGAGAACGGCTGGCTGCACACCGGCGACGTCGCCACGCTCGACAGCATGGGTTTTATCGACATCCGCGATCGCATCAAGGATGTGATCAAGACCGGTGGTGAGTGGCTGTCCTCGCTGGACCTGGAAGACATGATCAGCCGGCATCCGGCTGTGCGGGAAGTGGCTGTGGTAGGGGCGGCCGATCCCCAGTGGGGCGAGCGCCCGTTTGCCTTGGTGGTGGTGCGCGAAGGCCAGGTGATCGACGCCAGGGCACTCAAGGAACACCTCAAGCCGTTCGTAGAGCAGGGGCGCATCAACAAGTGGGCCATCCCCAGCCAGATCGCCCTTGTTACTGAAATTCCCAAGACCAGTGTCGGCAAGCTCGACAAGAAACGCATCCGCCAGGACATCATCGAGTGGCAGGCCTGTAACAGTGCCTTCCTGTCCACCCTGTGAAAGCGGGCATGCGGCAATCTGTCCTGGGCCAACCCGCATGCCAGAGCGGAGCAGTGCTTGCCAAATGGCGCAAATGCGCCATTCTTCAGCACGGCCGGGGCGCAATCGGAGCACACAGCACCGCCCAGGCGGCACGGAGCGCAAATCACACTTTAGAGGGATCGAGCGCCTGTGCCTTGGTGGCTATAGTCGGGGCCAGGGGCTTTTCGGGAGGGGAGGGTGAGCAGGCGCTGTCTTGCACACCGGTCGTTCGGGCCATTCCTGAAAGCACCACTGCCATAACAAAAAAGAACATGGAGTAGCGTCGATGAAATCTGCAAACCCGTTCTGGCGCAGGGCCAGGTTGCCCATGGCTGTAAGCCTGGCGTCCACCCTTGCCAGTCCCGCTTTCGCGGTCAGTTTCAACATCGGTGAAATCGAAGGCCAGTTCGACTCGTCGCTCTCCATCGGCGCCAGTTGGTCGACAGCCAGTCCCAACCGCAACCTGATCGGGGTCAACAACGGCGGCAAGGGCCTTTCGCAAACGTCCGACGATGGCCACCTCAACTTCAAGAAGGGCGAGACCTTCTCCAAGATCTTCAAAGGCATCCACGACCTGGAGCTCAAGTACGGCGATACCGGCATCTTCGTGCGCGGCAAGTACTGGTACGACTTCGAACTCAAGGACGAGGGCCGGCAATTCAAGGACATCAGCGACTCCAACCGCAAGGAAGGGGCCAAGTCCTCGGGTGCCGAGCTGCTCGACGCCTTCGTCTACCACAACTACTCCATCGGCGATCAGCCAGGCTCGGTGCGCCTGGGCAAGCAAGTGGTCAGCTGGGGCGAGAGCACCTTCATCGGCAGCGGCATCAATGCCGTCAACCCAATTGACGTGTCGGCGTTTCGCCGGCCAGGGGCCGAGATCAAGGAAGGCCTGATTCCGGTCAACATGTTCTATGTTTCCCAGAGCCTGACCGACAACCTGTCGGCCGAGGCCTTTTACCAGCTCGAGTGGGACCAGACCGTCGTCGACAACTGCGGCACGTTCTTCTCGCAACCAGACATCATTGCCGACGGCTGCACCGATAACCTGCGTGTGCTCAACAGCAGCCGTACCGTGCCTGCCGCCGCTCGCCAGTTCTTGGCCACCCGCGGCGTCAACCTCAACGAAGAAGGGGTGATGGTGCGCCGTGGCGGCGACCGTGATGCCCGTGACAGCGGGCAGTTCGGCGTGGCCATGCGCTATATGTTCGAGCCGCTGGACACCGAGTTTGGCGCCTACTTCATGAACTATCACAGCCGTGCGCCGATCTTCAGCGCAACCGGCGCCTCACCTTCGGTCTTCGCCGCGATCCCGACCCTTCCAGCGCAGTTGCGTGCATTGGCACCGTTGATCGTGGCCGGCAACTCCAAGTACTTCGTCGAGTACCCCGAGGACATCCGCCTGTATGGCCTGAGCTTCTCCACCACACTGCCCACCGGCACCGCCTGGAGCGGTGAAATCAGCTACCGCCCCAACGCACCTGTGCAGCTCAACACCACCGACATCCTGTTCGCCGGTGTGCGCCCGCTGGGCGGCGCCTTGAGCAACGCTTCGCTGCTCGATGGCGTGCCTGGCCAGGACCTGCATGGCTACCGGCGCAAGGAAGTTACCCAGTTCCAGACCACCCTGACCCACTTCTTCGACCAGGTGATGGGTGCCAGCCGCATGACCGTGGTGGGCGAGGTGGGCGTGACCCATGTCGGCGGCCTGGAAAGCGCCTACGACACACGCTACGGCCGCGACCCGGTGTTCGGCCCCGGCCCGTTGCCCGCCACCGGTGGGGCCAATACCTGCCAGGCGCTCAACACCAGCACCATTAGTGGCGCAGGCGCCGGTGCCTCGACAGCCAACCTGAACCGCAAGTGCGAGAACGATGGCTATACCACCAGCACTTCGTGGGGCTACCGCGCCCGGGTCATCTGGGACTACAACGATGTGTTCGCAGGCGTCAACCTCAAGCCGAGCGTGGCCTGGTCCCATGACGTCTCCGGTTATTCGCCAGGCCCTGGCGGCAACTTCGAGGAGGGACGCAAGGCGGTCAGCCTGGGGCTGGATGCCGAGTACCAGAACACCTACACCGCCAGCCTGTCGTACACCAATTTCTTCGACGGCAAGTACAGCACCGTGGATGACCGCGACTTCCTCGCCCTCAGCTTCGGCGTGAACTTCTAAGCATACGGATCCAGGACGACACGACATGAACAACACCAGAAGTCTGCTGCAAGCCGGTGTACTGGGCCTGTCCCTGCTGGCAACCAGCGTGATGGCGGCAGTACCGGCCGGCGAAGCGGCCAAGTTGGGTGCCACCCTGACCCCCATGGGCGCGGAAAAGGCCGGTAATGCCGATGGCTCCATCGGGCCATGGCAGCCGCTCTCGAAGACGGCCGGCAGCGTCGATGGCAAAGGTTTCCTCGCCGACCCCTACGGTACCGAGAAACCGCTGTTCACCATCACCGCGCAGAACGCCGAGCAGTACAAGGACAAGCTGTCCCCAGGCCAGATGGCCATGCTCAAGCGCTACCCGGACACCTATAAGCTTCCCGTCTACAAGACGCACCGTGGGGCCACGGTACCGGCCGAGGTGTTCGCTGCAATCAAGGAAAACGCCACTCAGGCCACCCTGGTGGAGGGGGGTAACGGCCTGAACAACTTCCGCACGGCGGTGCCGTTCCCTATCCCGCAGAACGGTCTGGAAGTGATCTGGAACCACATCACCCGCTACCGTGGCGGCAGCGTGAGCCGCCAGGTCATCCAGGCGACCCCGCAGCAGAATGGATCATTCAACCCGGTGTCGTTCTCCGATCAGTTCGTGTTCCGTGATCGAATGAAAGACTACGACTCCAACAATCCAGGGAACATCCTGTTCTACTTCAAGCAGGAAGTGACTGCGCCAGCTCGCCTTGCAGGCACCGTGCTGCTGGTTCACGAGACCCTCGACCAGGTCAAGGAGCCGCGCAAGGCGTGGATCTACAACGCCGGTCAACGCCGCGTGCGCCAGGCGCCGCAGGTGTCGTACGACGGCCCGGGGACCGCTGCAGACGGCCTGCGAACCTCCGATAACCTCGACATGTTCAACGGCGCCCCGGACCGCTATGACTGGAAGCTCGAAGGCAAGAAGGAACTGTACATCGCCTCCAACGCCTTCAAGCTCGACGACCCGAAACTCAAGTACGCCGACATCATCAAGGCAGGGCACATCAACCAGGACCTAGCACGTTACGAGTTGCGTCGCGTCTGGCATGTGGTGGCCACGCTCAAGCCCGGCCAGCGACACATCTATGCCAAGCGTGACTTCTACATCGACGAAGACACCTGGCAAGCCGCCGTGATCGACCAGTATGACGGGCGCAACCAGCTCTGGCGTGTGTCTGAAGCCCATGCGCAGCCGTACTACAACGTCGAGGTGCCATGGATCACCCTGGAAGCCATCTATGATCTGCAATCGGGGCGCTACCTGGCCCTGGGCATGAAGAACGAAGAAAAACGTGCCTACGACTTCGGCTTCACTGCCAGCAAGGCCGACTTCCAGCCTGCGGCCCTGCGTCAGTCAGGCATCCGCTGATACCGAAGAAGTAAGTGACAGGGCCACCCTCGGTGGCCCCATCGCGCCAATGCAGGGGGTGCCAGCCCCCGGCAGAAGCGCCGGGCCATTGCGATAAACCGTCTGAATACCCCGCCAAACCCCCCATTCCAGCGCGCGTCGATCGGCGCTGTTGCTTTTTGTCGTAGTCTTTTTCCGGCGCAGTCTCCAGGCCAACTTCAAATGGAAGGCGTTAACCGCTAGTCTCGCAACCACCCCTACGCCGTATTTGTCCACCCAGAACGAGCCGGCCATGACAGATCTGTCCCGTACGCATGGATGCACCAGCCAGGCCGTGGGCCTGATGGACGAGCATTTCTTTCGACCGCCCTTGCCCGATGGCCATGTCCCGCGTCAGCGCCTGTGCCAGCGCCTGCAAGCCGGGCTGGGTGGGCGGTTGCTGCTGATCAGTGCGCCAGCAGGCTTCGGCAAGAGTTCACTGGCCATCGAGTTCTGCGAGACGCTGCCTGCCCACTGGCGCACGCTGTGGTTGGGCTTGAGCCAGCGAGATGCCGATCCCGGGCGCTTTCTGGAGCGTCTGCTCGACGGGTTGCAGCAGCACTGCTCAGCCATGGGAGAGCAGGCGATGGGGTTGTTGAAGATGCGCCAGCGCCACCAGCCGTTTGCTTTCGAGCCGTGGCTTGGCACGGTGCTCGACGCGTTGGCGCTGCACTTGCGCAGCGAGTCGCCCTTGCTGGTGGTGCTGGACGACTACCACCTTGCCCAAGGTCCCGTCCTGGACCACTGCCTGCAATTCTTCCTCAATCACTTGCCCGCAGGCCTCGTGCTGCTGGTGACCAGCCGTCAGCGCCCGGACTGGCACCTGGCACGCCTTCGCCTGTCCCGGCAATTGGCCGAGCTGAGCGAGCAGGACCTGCGCCTGACCGCCGAAGAGTCGCTGGCGGTGCTGGGGCGCAGGCCCACTGGGCTGCGTGGCCAGGCGCTGGACAACCTCATCCAGCGCAGCGATGGCTGGGTGGCCGGGCTGCGTTTCTGGCAGCTGGCCGCTAGCGAGTCCAGCGATGAAAACGTTCTGCCCCAGGCGTTGCACGGTGGCGAAGGCCTGATCCGCGATTACCTGCTCGAAGAGGTGATCGACATACTGCCGGCGCCTGTGCAGCGCTTTCTCGACGAGACGGCATGCCTGGAACGCTTCTGCGCGCCCCTGTGCGACGCGGTACGGCTGCAACAGGACAGCAGCGCCATCCTGGATTTTCTGCAATCGCACCAGGTGTTTCTGGTGCCACTGGATGAGCACGGCCAGTGGTTTCGCTACCACCATCTGTTTTCCGACCTGCTTCGCAGCCGCCAGGCACGCGAGCCTTTGACCGAGCGGCACCTGCGCGCCTCTTGCTGGTTCCAGTCCCAGGGCTTGCTGGACGAGGCGGTGGAGCAGGCGTTGCGCGGGGGCGACCTGAACGCGGCGGCCGACCTTGTGCAAAGCTTGTCCGAAGAGCAACTGCTGGCCGAGCAGAACGTCGCGATGCTGCTGCGTTGGAAAATGGACCTGCCCGACAGCCTGTTGGTCAGCACACCGCGCCTGATCGTGTTGTACAGCTGGGCCCTTGGCCTGGCGTGTCAGCTCGACGCTGCCGAGGAACTGGCAAGCCATCTGGGGCGCTTTCTGCCGGCGCCTTCTGCCACTGCCCAGAAGTCCATGCTCGCCCAGTGGCTGGCACTGAGCGGCGTGATCGCCAGGGGCCGGGGCGATCGTGAACGCACCCTGACCTGCTGCACCGAAGCACTGCAGAGCCTGCCCTGCAAACGGTATGGCCAGCGCCTGGTGTGCCTGTCGACGTTGTCGAACCTGGCAATCGCCGAGGGCGACTTCTGGCGTGCGCGGGGCTGGAACCGGGAAGCGCTGGAGCTGGCGCAGCGCGTCGGCAACCCCCTGTTCGAGGCCCTGGCCCACTACGACAGGGCCCGGGTATTGCACGCCCGAGGCGAGGTCGTGCGTGCACTGGGCGAAGTGCGTGAAGGGCTACAGCGTTTGCACGGGTTGTCTGCACAGCGGTTGTATGCAATCCGGGCGCGGCTGACCTTGTACGAAGGCTATCTGCTGGTCGCGCGCCTGTGTCCGGAGCAGGGCCTGGCTCGGCTGCGTGATGGCCTGGGCGAGGCACGTGCCTGCCGTGACATCAGTGTGCTTATCGGTCATTGCGTGATTGCCATGCTCGACGGACGGGAAGGGCGCTTCGCCGAAGCGTTCACTGAACTCGCCGAAGCCGAGCGCCTGATGCACATCTGGGACGTGCCACCTGTGTACTACCTGGCGATGATCACCTTGGTCAAATGCGAGCTCTGGCTCGCGCAAGGGCGCATGGACCTTGCCGAATCCTGGCTGTCGCGCCTGGGGCAGACTTACGGCGGTGCGCAGGCGGCCCTGGCGCCCGAATTCCACCCGTTGTTGCCCTGCCATGTCGCGTTGCAGCAAGCCGCACTTGACCGCATTCAGGGGCGTGAGGCGCAGGCGGCACGCAACCTTGAACAGCTTGCCGAGCGCGGCCAGGGCTGTGGGGGCATGATGCTGACAGTGAGCGCTATGTGCCCGTTGATCGCCTTGCACCTTGACCAGGGGCATCAGGCACAGGCAGCACGGTTGCTGCCGGCGCTGCTGCAGGCGGCCAGTGGCGGTGTTCTGCAGCCGTTCCAGGAACTGCTGCAACGCTACCCGCAGTGGCTGCGCGAGCAGGTCCAGGGCAGCGACAACAGTTCGGTTCGGGCCCAGCTGCTCGAACGGTTGCCCGGCTTACCATGCACCACCGCCAGTGCTGATGCACTCAGTAGCCGCGAACGGGCTGTGCTTGAGCTGATCGCCCAGGGCTGGTCGAACCAGCAGATCAGCGAGCGGCTGTTCATCTCGCTACACACGGTCAAGACGCACGCCAGCCACATCAACAGCAAGCTAGGGGTCGAGCGCCGCACCCAGGCCGTAGCCAAGGCCAAGGCACTTGGCTTGCTGGAGTGACACTGGCAGGGGGTGCGGCGGGTGGCTAAAATGCTGGCCTGATGCCACCTTTGAAGTGGCGCGTACGCTACGCTTATCTTTTCCGACCGCCTGCCGATACAGCGTTCGGTGGTTCGCCTCGTGCCATCTTTCCATTTCTTCCAGGGCAGGTCGTGTTGATGCTGCAGTTCGGGCAAAAGAGTTTTCTGATCGTTGACGACTTCACCGACTTTCGCACGTCGACCCGCTCCATGCTGCGCGAGCTGGGTGTTCGCGACGTGGACACCGCCGACAGTGGCGAGCAGGCGCTACGCATGTGCGCCCAGAAGCGTTATGACTGCATCCTGCAAGACTTTCACTTGGGCGATGGCAAGAAAAACGGCCAGCAGGTGCTCGAAGACCTGATCATCGACAAGCACATCAGCCACGAATGCGTGTTCATCATGGTCACTGCCGAAAGCAGCCAGGCCATTGTACTGAGCGCCATCGAGCACGAGCCCGACGCCTACCTGACCAAGCCCTTTAACCGGGTAGGCCTTGCCCAGCGCGTGGAAAAGCTCTACCAGCGCAAGGCGCTGTTGAAACCGATTCTCCAGGCACTGGACCGCAACCGCCCAGGCGAAGTGCTGGCAGCCTGTGCCGAGCTGTGCAAGCGCGACCCGCGCCTGGCGCCGCTGTGCCTGCGCTACCGGGCCGATGCGCTGCGCAACCTCAACCGCTTCGAAGAGCTCGAGAAGTTTCTCAAGGCCATTCTCGCCAGCCGCCCGCAGCCCTGGGTCTATGCGGCATTGGGCAGCCTGATGCACAAGCGCGGCCAGCATGCCCAGGCCCAGGCCGTCTACGAGCAGGCGCTCAAGGCCTTCCCGATCATGCCCAGTCTCTACGACGGCATGGCCGATGTGCTGGAGGCGCAAGGCGAAACCAAGCGCGCCCAAGGGCTATTGGAGGAGGCCGTGCGGCTTTCGCCGTTATCGGTTCGGCGCCAATCGAAGCTGGGCAAGCTGGCGTTGGCCAACGAAGACTTCGACAGCGCGTCCAAGGCGTTCCGGCACGCCGTGAATCAGGGGCAGAGCTCACGCTACAAGGATGCCGAGAACAATCTGGGCCTGGTGCAGGCGTTGATGAGCCGTAATGCAGGCTTCGGTCTGGACGCTCGCACCCGGGTCGAGATCAACACCACGCTCAGCGAGGTGGCCAAGGAAAACCCGGAAGACCAAGGCCTTCAGGTGCGTGCCCGCATGATGAAAGCCGCCAGCCTGCAGCAGGCCGGCGATCCGGAGACCGCGGCCAAGCTGACCGACCAGGCCGTCCAGCGCCTGGAAAAGATGAACCAGTTCTTCTCGGTCGATGCGGCCCTGACCGTTGCCCGGCAATTGCAGGCGTCGGGGCAGGATGCCGCGGCCATCGGCGTGCTCAGAAGTTGTGTGGAGAGTTATGGCGACGACCCCAAAGTCATGGAAAGAGTAGGCCAGCTGACGGATGACCCCAGTGTGCTGAACGCCATCACCGAAGCCGTTACGCTCAATCGTCAGGGCGTGCGCAGTTACCAGGGAGGTCAGCTCGGCGAGGCGTTGCAGCTGTTCCGTAAAGCGTTGGGCCTGCAGCCCAGGAACATCAGTATCGCCCTCAATACCGCCCAGGCGCTGCTGCGCATTGGCGGAGAGAATCCTCAGCCTGCGATCATGCAGGAATGCCGCGACGCCTTGACCAGCGTGGCCGGTATCCCCGCCAGCGATAACCGCTATGACCGCTACCGCAAACTGCATACCCGGGTGTTCGGCGCATGAATCTTGATAATCAGGGGCTGGATTTTTCCACGGTGATCGCCTCCACCGTGCACGACCTGAAGAATTCGCTCTCGGCACTGATCCAGTCCCACGGCCAGTGGGTCCAGCGCTTGCCCGAAGAGCTGCGCGGTGGCGCGGAACAGGGGGTGATGGAGCATGAGTTCCGGCACCTCAATGGCATGCTGGTGCAGTTGCTGGGCTTGTACAAGCTCGGTGTGAATCAACTGCCGGTATGCCCGGACTACCACGAACTCGACGACTTCATCGAGGCGCAGTTGGCAGCCCACGAAGAAGTCTTGCAGCACAATGCCATCGAGGCGAAGTGGCGCATCGATACCGATAATCCCCTGGGCTTTTTCGATCGCGAGCTGGTGGCATCGGTTGTGACCAACGTCATTACCAATGCCACGCGGTTCGCCGAAAAGGCCCTGTTGATCACCATCGAGGAGGCCGACAACCAACTGGTCATCTGCATTAACGATGACGGGCCCGGCTACCCGGCGCGCATGATCGAACGGCAACAGGAATACATCCAGGGCATCGACTCCACCAGTGGCAGCACGGGCCTTGGCTTGTATTTCGCTGCGCGCATTGCGGCCTTGCATGAAAGCGGCGGCGTGCAGGGCCGCATTGATATCTCCAACGGGGGCGCGCTCGGGGGCGGCCTGTTCCGGTTGTATTTGCCCTGAAGGGTGAACAGAGCGGTGCACAAATGCGCAGGCGGGCGCGGAATTTTCACCCGGCAAGACACTCCAAGCCTGACATAGAGCCGTTCCAGACCTACGGCATACATGACCAACACGAGGAGCTTGCCCATGTTCACCATGCGTCGCCTGATTATCGTCGCAACCACTGCTGCCCTGATGACCGGCTGTGCGGGGCAAAACCCCTATGAGAACCAGGGGCAAGAGGCCGGCGGCATGAGCAAGACCGCCAAGTACGGTGGCCTGGGTGCCCTGGCCGGTGCCGTGGCCGGCGCCGCGATCGATCACAATCACCGTGGCAAGGGTGCACTGATCGGCGCTGCGGCCATTGGCGCCGCGGCGGCCGGCTACGGCTACTACGCCGACAAGCAGGAAGCCGAACTGCGCGCGAAAATGGCCAACACCGGGGTCGAGGTTCAGCGCCAGGGCGACCAGATCAAACTGATCATGCCCGGCAACATCACCTTCGCCACCGATTCGGCCAACATCTCGCCAAGCTTCTACGCACCGCTGAACAACCTGGCCGGCTCGTTCAAGCAGTTCAACCAGAACAACATCGAAGTGGTGGGTTTCACTGACAGCACCGGTAGCCGTCAGCACAACATGGACCTGTCCCAGCGTCGTGCCCAGGCCGTCAGCAGCTACCTGACTTCCCAGGGTGTGGATGCCTCGCGGGTCACCGTGCGCGGCATGGGCCCGGATCAACCGATCGCCAGCAACGCCGATGCCAATGGCCGCGCGCAGAACCGCCGCGTGGAAGTGAACCTCAAGCCGATCCCTGGCCAGCAGTACGACCAGCAGCAGGGCCAGGTTCAGCAGTATCCCTGACCCGAAGGTGGGGGCCACTTGATGGCCCCCGCATTCAGCGCACCTCGCTTGCCTGAATGGCGGTCAGGGCAATGGTGTGCACAATGTCGTCGACCTGTGCCCCGCGCGGTAGATCGTTCACCGGTTTGCGCAGCCCCTGCAGCATGGGCCCGAGGCTCACGCCGTCGGTACTGCGCTGCACGGCCTTGTGTGTGGTATTGCCGGTGTTCAGGTCCGGGAACACGAACACCGTGGCGCGACCGGCCACCTGACTGCCCGGCGCCAGGTCGCGTGCAACGGCCGGGTTGACAGCCGCATCGTATTGCAGCGGCCCATCGATCAACAGCTGTTCGGCGCCCTCCCTGGCCATGCGTGTGGCCTCTCGCACTTTTTCCACCTCCTCGTCGCTTGCCGAATCGCTTGAATAACTGATCATCGCGACCCGTGGCGTGATGCCGAAGGTATGTGCAGATGCAGCACTCTGGCGCGCGATCTCGGCGAGTTCGGCGGCATTGGGGTGGGGGTTCATCACGCAGTCGCCGTAGACCAGCACCTGGTCCGGAAACAGCATGAAGAAGACCGAAGAAACCAGGCTGGCGCCCGGTGCGGTCTTGATCAGCTGTAATGCAGGACGGATGGTATTGGCCGTCGAATGCACCAGACCCGAGACCAGGCCATCGACTTCGTCCAGGGCCAGCATCATGGTGCCGATGACCACCGGGTCTTCAAGCTGTTGTTCGGCCATCGGTGCGTTGAGGTTCTTGCTCTTGCGCAGCGCCACCATGGGCTCGACATAGCGCTCGCGGATCAGGTCCGGGTCCAACACCTCCAGCCCTTCGGGCAGGGTGATGCCCTGGGCTCGGGCCACGGCATCGACCGCTTCAGGCTTTGCGAGCAGCACGCAGCGGGCAATGCCGCGTGCCTGGCAGATGGCCGCCGCCTGCACCAGCAGCGGCTCGGCCCCTTCGGGCAGGACGATACGTTTGTTGGCCTGCTGCGCGCGCTGGATCAGTTGATAGCGAAATACCGCAGGTGACAGGCGCATCTCGCGCGGAGCGCCGCAGCGCTGGCTCAACCAGGCGCCGTCAAGGTGGCTGGCCACGAAGTCGGTGATGAACTCGGCGCGCTCGCGGTCATCGACCGGGATTTCCCTGTTCAGGGCATTGAGCTGGTTGGCGGTGTCATATGACCCTGTGCTGACCGACAGGATCGGCAACCCTGCCTGCAGCGCTCCGCGGCATAGCCCCAAGATGCGCGCATCGGGCTTGCTGTCGCTGGTCAGCAGCAGGCCTGCCAACGGCACGCCGTTGATCGCTGCCAGGCTCACGGCGAGGATGATGTCGTCGCGATCGCCGGGCGTCACCACCAACGTTCCAGATGTCAGCAGTGGCACGGTATTGGCCACCGTGCGGGCGCAGATGATGATCTTGGTCATACGGCGCTGCTCAAAGTCACCGGCATTGAGGACCTGGGCCCCGAGCAGCTCTGCCACATCCCGCGTGCGCGGGGCATTGAGCTCCGGCTGATAGGGAATGCAGCCGATCAGGCGGAAATCATTGCCGCGCAGCAGCGGCGAGTGCTCACGCAGACGCGTTGAGAATTGCTCCATGCTCTGGTCGGTGCGCACCTTGTTCAGGATCACACCCAGCACCTTGGGGTCGCGCGGGCCTCCGAACAGCTGGGCCTGCAGCTCGACCCTGCCGGACAGTTCACTGAGCACTTCCTGTTCGGCGGCCGATACCAGGATCACTTCGGCATCCAGGCTCTTGGCAAGGTGCAGGTTCACGCGGGCTGCGTAGCTGGCGTGACGGGTAGGGACCATGCCCTCGACCACTACCACGTCGTTGCCGACACAAGCCTGCTGGTACAGGCGAACGATCGACTCGAGCAGCTCGTCCAGCTGACCATCGCCCAGCATCCGTTCGACCTGGGCCAGGCTCAGCGGCGTCGGCGGCATGATGCCGTGGGTACGAGCGATCAGCTCGGTGGAGCGCTCCGGGCCGGTGTCGCCCGGGTGGGGCTGGGCAACAGGCTTGAAGAAGCCCACTTTCAGGCCGGCGCGCTCCAGCGTGCGCACAAGGCCCAGGCTGATGGACGTAAGGCCGACGCCAAAGTCGGTTGGTGCGATGAAAAAAGTCTGCATGCGTGCTTCTCGAAATAAGCGGTGCAAGGGATCAGCGATCAAGGGTAGCGCTATCGGCACCCTGTGCGCACCAACCGCACGGGAACGCCTGGCCAATGCGCTGCGCTCGCTGTTCGGGGTCGAGCACCCATGGGCGCAGCTGCCAGGGCGGCACGTGGCGCAGGTGCTGGGTGTGGCCACAGCTCAACTGGGCGACCCAGTGGCCTTCGGCATCCTGGGAAAAAGCGATGATCCGACTGATGGGCATGGGCGGATCCAGGCGAGGTTCGCAATCGGGCGATGGCTTGGTTACACTTGTGCGTTCTACATTCTTTTGCAAAAGGTCTTGCCCCATGCTGATCGCCGCCAACAAGGCTGTCTCCATCGACTATACCCTGACTAACGACGCCGGGGAGACCATCGACAGCTCCGCCGGTGGCGCGCCGCTGGTTTACCTGCAAGGTGCCGGCAACATCATCCCAGGCCTGGAAAAAGCCCTGGAAGGCAAACAGGCCGGCGACGAGCTGACCGTTTCCATCGAGCCTGAAGAGGCCTACGGCGAATACCTGGCCGAGCTGGTCAGTACCCTGAACCGCAGCCTGTTCGAAGGCGTCGACGAGCTGGAAGTGGGCATGCAGTTCCACGCCTCGGCCCCCGATGGCCAGATGCAGATCGTCACCATCCGTGACGTGGACGGCGACGACGTGACCGTCGATGGCAACCACCCACTGGCCGGCCAGCGCCTGAACTTCCAGGTCAAGGTCGTTGACGTACGTGACGCCAGCGAAGAAGAAATCGCTCACCGTCACATCCACGGTGAAGGTGGCCATCACCACTGATCTTTCTGCGCTAAGCTCAGAAAGTCGCCAGGCGTTCGGGCAAGCCGCCCTGCCTTCCCCAGGAAGGCGACGGCTTGAACGAACGCCTTTTTAGTGGGCGCAATTTGCCCAGGTGCCGTCGGCGGCCTGAAAAGGGGATTACAGCATGAGTGCATTTCACGACCTGAAGTTGAACGCGCTTGACGGTGGCGATCTGTCCTTGAAACCGTACAAGGGGCAGGTAGTGCTGGTGGTCAACGTGGCCTCCAAGTGCGGCCTGACACCTCAGTACGCGGCGCTTGAGCAGCTCTACCAGACGTACAAGGACAAAGGCTTCACGGTCCTTGGCCTGCCCTGCAATCAGTTCGCAGGGCAGGAGCCGGGGAGCGAAGCGCAGATCCAGGAATTCTGCAGCATGAACTACGGCGTGAGCTTTCCGCTCGGCGCCAAGCTCGATGTGAACGGGCCCCAGCGCCATTCGATGTATCGTCTTCTGGCGGGCGAGGGCGCGGAGTTTCCAGGGGACATTACCTGGAATTTCGAGAAATTCCTGGTGGGCAAGGACGGGCGGGTATTGGCGCGCTTCTCCCCGCGCACGGCGCCGGATGACCCTGGGGTGGTCCAGGCCATCGAAAAGGCCCTGGGCTAATCATGCACCGGGTGCTCACCTCGGCCGCTGCAGTGGCTTCACAGCGGCGGCATGGGCTGTATCGAGGTCGCTTGGCGCGCATGAACGCTCTGTGAAGCGCTGAGCAGGTGCGCTTCGAACTGGTCGACGATTTTCGACCACCCCTGGTGGCTGGCATGCTGTCGAGCGTTGAGCCTCACCCGCCGCAGGGTCTCGCTGTCTTGCAACAGCCAGCAAGCGGCATCGATGAAGGCTGCCGCATCCCCTGGCATGGCCAGCGCCCCATTGTGGCCATGGCCGATGTGCTGCGCAGCCGTTGCCTGGTCATAAGCGACCACCGCCAACCCTGACGCCATGGCTTCGAGCACCACACGGCCAAACGTCTCGATCAGGCTGGGGAACAGAAACAGGTCACTGCTGGCATAGTGCTCGGCCAGTTGTTCGCCTCGCTGGACGCCGCATAGCACAGCCCCGGGGACCTGCTGCTGTAGCTTCCCCCGCAGTGGCCCGTCCCCCACCAGGATCAGGCGTACCCTTCGCTGTGGCAACGCCCGTTGCAAAGCCTCGAAACAGCTTTGCAAAAGCCCCAGGTTTTTCTCCGGTGCCAACCGTCCCACATGCAAGACGGCGATATCATCGTGGCCCAGACCCCAGTGTTCGCGCAGCGCCTGGCTGCGACGGGCCGGGTTGAACAGCTCCGCGTCCACACCGTGCGGCATGTGCACCAGCCGCTCGAAGCCGCGGCGCTCCAGCCAACGCCGTTGGCTCAAGCTGGGCACGAGCGTCAAGACGGCCCGGCGATGAAACCAGCGCAGGTAAAGGCTTAGCAGGCGTCCCACTACGCCCATGCCGTGTTGCCCTGAAAGGTGCGCAACGTGGGTATGCAATCCGCTAACAACGGCGATCCCTAAACGCCGAGCAGTGCGTAATGCGCTCAGCCCCAGGGGGCCTTCAGTGGCGATGTAAATGACGTCAGGCCGTTGCCGGCGCCAGTGCCTTGCCAGCGTGCGCAGGGAGACCTTGTCCCGTTGCAAACCCGGATAGCCGGGCAGTGGCCAGTCGCGCCACAGTCGCACGCCAGGGTTGTGCCCCGAAGCCTGCTCTCCTGGCTGTCGGGGGCGCACGATCCTGACGTGATGGCCACGCAGGCGCAGCCCTTCGCTCAGGTTCAACAGTGTGCAGGCCACGCCGTTGACGTGCGGGGCGAAGGTATCGCTGACGAGGCAGATGTGCAGAGCAGGTGTATTCATGAACAGACTATCCACCTGCTGCATTGCCGGGGCATGACGGCGAAGTGACGTCGGCATGATGCAGGGGGGCATGACGCCTGTAACGCGCACGAATATTCATCACGGCTGCACTCAAGAGGCGCAGTTGCCCGCCGATGCAGTTGCATTCGCCCCCACGCTCCAGGAGAGCGGTGATGTTCAACAACAAGCTCAAGCAAGAAATCCGGCAGTTGCGTGAAGAACTGATGATCATCGACCAGATCAAGAGCAGCCTGGACAGCGAGATGCTGGTGCTGCAACTCGACCCTGCCGGTCGGATCGAACTGGTCAATGGCAATTTCGAAACCGAGATGCTGTATCGGGCTGACCAATTGCTTGGGCGCAACATCGACGACATCGTGCCTGCCCACGTCAAATCACTGGATTTTCACCAGCGCATGAAAAATGCCATCAGCCGGGGCGAGCATTTCAATGGCGCGTTTCGCCTGCTGCGCGGGGACGGCCAGGAAGCCTGGCTACGTTCGATCCTGCAACCTGTGAAGGGTAGCGACGGGCGCATCAAGTATTTCACCCTGCATTCGAGCGACCTGACCCGTACCATCATCACCTCCCGGGAGCACGAGAGCCTGATCAAGGCGCTGATGCGCTCGACGGCGGTTATCGAGTTCGACCTCGATGGCATGATCCTGACCGCCAACGAGCGCTTCCTGTCGGCAGTGGGGTACCGGCTGGATCAGATCCGTGGCAAGCACCACCGCATGTTCTGCGAACCTGCCGAGGTCAACTCACCCGCCTACCAGGCATTCTGGGACAAGCTTCGCCGCGGTGAGTACATTGCCGAACGCTTCCGTCGGATCGATGCCCATGGCCGGGTGATCTGGCTGGAAGCTTCCTACAACCCGATCTTCAACGCCCACGATGAGCTGTACAAAGTGGTCAAGTTCGCCACGGTCATCACCGATCAGGTGAACCAGGAGCAAGCGGTGGCCCAGGCGGCGGACGTTGCCTACAACACCTCCCGGGAAACGGACACCAGCGCCCGTCGGGCCACAGAGGTGGTCGGGCAGAGCGTCAGCGTCATGCGTGGGCTCGAATCCTCGATGCTTCAGGCTGCCGAAGGCATCCAGGCGCTGGACACCCAGTCGCGGGTCATCGGTTCGATCATCAAGACCATCAGCGATATCGCCGGGCAGACCAACTTGCTGGCGCTCAACGCCGCCATCGAAGCCGCCCGTGCTGGCGAGCAGGGGCGGGGCTTTGCGGTGGTGGCCGATGAGGTGCGTCAGCTGGCCTCGCGCACCAGCACGGCTACCGAGGAAATAGCCCGTGTGGTACAGCAAAACGAGCAGTTGGCCCAGGCTGCAGTGTCGATCATCGACACCAGCAAGCGCCAGGCCGAAGAAGGCCGCGCGCTGGCGGACCAGACCGGAAACGTGATCGAGGAAATCCAGGAAGGGGCCAGGCGGGTGGTAGATGTGGTGGGGCAGTTTTCCAGCCGCCTGGGGCAGTGATGCCGGGCAGTTGTGCAGGCCGGTTGTGTTCCATGGTGAGGCGACGCGGCGGCGCTCCCGTTGGACGCGCCTAAGATCGGCCGCTGCCTGACGGGCACGCGGCCGGTTCGGTCAGTCACTCGCTCATCGCCAGCCCATCGCCCATACCTGGGCGTCGCGCAGCACCCGCCAATCCAGCCACTCGCTGCGCCCGCTGTGCACCGCCTGCAGTTCCACACGCAGCAGCACGCCCGCTTCGTCGTGCTCCAGGTCGGTGACCAGGAAGTGCTTTTCACGGTTCACCGGCTGCGTCGCGGTCCATTTCGACAGCTTGAGTTTGGCGGGACTGAAGCGGTTCATGGTCTGCTCCTGTAGATGAGGTAGGGTAACGCCTGGGACAGGCTCAGGCTCGATGCGCAGGTGTGTTCACGGCCCGTGCATTCCCGTTCTCACGCACCCAGAACAAGGTAGCCCCAGCCACCGCCGCCGGCATCATCACCACGTTCACCCCCGGGATCAGCAACGCCAGGTAGGTCACCCCGCCAAAGCCCAGGGACTGCCAGCGTTTTTCCCGAAGCCAGGCGAGCATGTCCTGCCAGCTCATCTTATTGTTGTCGGCCGGGTAGTCGATGTATTGGATGGCCATCATCCACACGCCGAAAATCAGCCAAAGCGGCGCGGCGACCACGTTGACCACCGGGATCAACGACAGGATGAACAAGCCGGTGGCGCGCGGCAGGAAGTAGCCGAGCTTGCGCATTTCGCGGCCCAGTGTGCGGGGGATCATCGCCAGCAGCTCGGCCCAGCTGAAGGCCGGGAAGTGATCGTCGCCGCGCACCACCACTTCCACCTTTTCAGCCAGAAAGCCATTGAACGGCGCGGCGATGATGTTGGCCACCAGGGTAAAGGTGAAGAACACCATCAGCACCAGCAACACCACGAACAGGGGCCAGAGGATATAGGTCAGAAAGCTGAGCCAGCTTGGCAGGGTGGGCACCAGCGCGTCCAGCCACTGGCTGAACTGGTGGCCGGCAAAATAGATGAGGCCACCGAACAGCAGCAGGTTGATGGTCAGCGGCAGCAGCACGAACAAGCGCAGGCCAGGGCTCAGGATCAGCTTCAGGCCTTCGCGCAGGTACTGCGGCCCGGAAAGAACGGGGGCTTGCATGTATCACTCCGCAGAAAAGTTGGTTGGCAGACATTACCGAGTTTCAGGGGGATGCGGAAGCTGCGCCATCTGGGTGAAACCGGTGGTAACAAAAGCCAATGATCGGACCCTGCCAACGCAACGACGCGCATAGACGATGGCTATGAGGTGGATTGTCTAAGGATATTTCCTTACTCTTTGCCACCTCGCTACAGTGCGCTCATATTTCAGCGTCACCGGCCTGCCCGTGGTGCAGGCCCTACTTCATTTGCACAGCTGGCCTTTTCAGCCCGCTCGACAGGAGTTCGACATGTCCGAAGCACGTCATTCGCGCGTCATCATTCTGGGCTCCGGCCCTGCCGGTTACAGCGCAGCGGTCTATGCGGCCCGTGCCAACCTCAAGCCGCTGCTGATCACTGGCATGCAGGCCGGTGGCCAATTGACCACCACCACCGAAGTCGACAACTGGCCAGGCGACCCGCACGGCCTGACCGGCCCGGCACTGATGCAACGCATGCAAGAGCACGCCGAGCGTTTCGAGACTGAAATCGTCTTCGATCACATCAATGCCGTGGACCTGGCCAACAAGCCGTTCACCCTGACCGGCGACAGCGGCACCTACACCTGCGACGCCCTGATCGTGGCCACTGGCGCCAGTGCTCGCTACCTGGGCCTGCCGTCGGAAGAAGCGTTCATGGGCAAGGGCGTATCGGCCTGCGCCACCTGCGATGGTTTCTTCTACCGCAACAAGCCGGTCGCAGTGGTTGGCGGCGGCAACACGGCCGTTGAAGAGGCGCTGTACCTGGCGAACATTGCCAGCAAGGTAACCCTGGTGCACCGCCGCGATACGTTCCGCGCCGAGAAGATCCTGGTCGACAAGCTGCATGCCCGCGTCGCCGAAGGCAAGATCGAACTCAAGCTCAACGCTACCCTGGATGAAGTCCTGGGCGACAACATGGGTGTGACCGGCGCGCGCTTGAAGAACAACGATGGCAGCACTGACGAGATCAAGGTAGATGGCGTGTTCATCGCCATCGGCCACACCCCGAACACCTCGCTGTTCGAAGGCCAGCTGACCCTCAAGGACGGCTACCTGGTGGTCAGCGGCGGCCGTGAAGGCAACGCCACCGCCACCAACGTCGCGGGTGTGTTCGCCGCAGGTGACGTGGCTGACCATGTCTACCGTCAGGCCATCACCTCGGCCGGTGCTGGTTGCATGGCCGCCCTGGACGTCGAGCGCTACCTGGACGGCTTGGCCAACGCCTCGTTCTGATCCCTCAACCGGGGCCGCCTGGCGGCCCCGTGTTACAGGCTCAGGCGCATCGACAGGTCGACCGCTCGCACATCCTTGGTCATCGAACCTATCGAGATGTAGTCCACACCGGTTTCGGCGATGGCCCGCAGGGTCGTTTCGCTGACGCCGCCACTGGCCTCCAGCTTGGCCTTGCCAGCGGTGATCCCGACGGCTTCTTTCATCTCGTCGAGCGTCAGCTCATCGAGCATGATGATGTCGGCACCCGCGCTTAGCGCCTGATGCAATTCCTCCAGGCTTTCCACCTCGATTTCCACCGGCTTGCCGGGGGCGATGCGGTGTGCGGCTTGTACCGCCTCGGCGACGCCACCACAGGCGGCGATATGGTTTTCCTTGATCAGGAAAGCGTCATACAGGCCTATGCGGTGGTTGTAGCAGCCGCCACAGGTCACTGCGTACTTTTGCGCCAGGCGCAGGCCCGGCAAGGTCTTGCGGGTGTCCAGCAACTGTACGTGAGTGCCTTGGACCAGATCCGCCAACGTGCGCGCGCGCGTGGCGACCCCGGACAGCATCTGCAGGAAGTTGAGTGCACTGCGCTCGCCGCTGAGCAGCGCGCGCGCCGGGCCTTCCAGGTGGAACAGCGGTTGGTTGGGCTGGGCGCGATCGCCGTCGACCACCTGCCAGTGCACGGCTACGCGTGGATCGAGTTGACGAAACACCGCATCGACCCAGGCCGTACCGGCCACCACACACGCTTCGCGGGTAATGATCGTTGCCTTGGCCAGCCGCTCGGCCGGGATGAGCTGGGCGGTGATGTCGCCGCTGCCGATGTCCTCCAGCAACGCACGGCGCACGTTGGCTTCGATTTCGGCGGTGAGGTCGGCAAGGCGTAGGTTAGGCATGGTTGGCTCCACAAGCGAGATGCCCGCGATTATAGGGCAGGGCGCAGGCCTGTACAGCCGGTGCTCGGCTGCCATGACGCAACGGGTTGAGCAATCACTGCCTGTACAGGGTCAAGACATTTAGCAAGGAAACGCGTCTGGCAGTAAAAGGAATAATTCCTGATAATGCTGTCTGATATTTGGCGTCATGCTATTGGCGAAACTGGCCGCGTCTAGGCCCGACACCCTGCAAGGAGTACAGGATGCACAAAGAGGGCAAGGTAGTGCCCTTGGCGGCGGCTGAACATGGACGGCGCACGCCCGCCACGAGTCTGCCCATCGCGCTGCTGCAGGTGCGCGATCAGGCCGCCCTGCAACTGCGCCAGGGTTTGCAGGCGCTGTTCGACAATGCCGACGATACCCTGTTCGAAATGGCCGACAAGGCCGCGGACCGGTTCGCTCAGCACCTGTATTTCGAAGCCATGCGCGACTTGCGACTCAAGCGCAAGAGCATCGAGCGGCTGTTTCTCGATACCGTCCATGATGCCTTCGCGCGCTTGGCCGAGCCTGAGCATACCCCGGCAACCGTCGCTCCCGTATTGTCGTTTACCCCCGGTCAGTCCGAGCGTGCAGCAGCAGTGGAGGCGATGGTGACCAGGGTAAAGGCCCGTGATGGCGTCGCGCTACAGCAGCTGGGCCTGCGCTTGCAGACGCTGCTCGAACGTCATGTGCCTGAGCAGTGCAACCCCCTGAACCCGATTGCCTTGTGCCGCTGCTTTCTCGAGGCCGGACAAAGCCTGGGTGTAGGGCCGCGCGTTAAGCTGGTGCTGCTCAAGCTGTTCGAACGGTATGTATTGTGCGACGCGCAAGTCATCTATGGCGAAGCCAACAGGCTGCTGATTGCGGCAGGCGTGCTGGGTCAGCTGCCACCGACGCCTTGCCGACGAGCCGGGGACAGTTACTTGCTGGCGGAGCCGGACGAGCGCTCCTACCATGAGCCTGAAGCGAGCGAAGATACCGCAGGCGATGCGTTGTTCGCCTGCCTGCAACCGCTTCTGCGATCCGCACGTGGTTTGTTCGCGCCTCGCCTGGAGGCACCGGCCGGCGCCCAGCCGGTCAGCAGAGCCGATCTGCTGCGGTTACTCTCACATCTGCAGCACTATGTGCCAGAGCCCGATGCGGCTGACGATTTCGCCCTTGGCCAGCAAGTGGAGCAATTGCTGCTGACCATCAGCGTGCGTAGCGGTACCCGCCGCTTTATTGGCGGGGACGACGAAGACATGATCAACCTGATCGATCACGTGTTCAGGTTTATTGCTCGCGACGACAATCTACCCCCCTGCCTGCGAGCCGTGCTGGCGCGCCTGCAGATCCCGCTGCTCAAGGTGGCGCTGCTGGACAGGGGGCTGCTCAGCCGCGCCAGTCATCCCGCCCGGCGGCTGCTCAACGAAATGGCGGCGGCGGGGCTCGGCTGCGACCCGCGCGAGCAAGAGCAGGGTGATGCGTTGCAACTGCGCGCTGAACGTGTGGTTCAGCGCCTGCTCATCGACTTTGCCGAAGACACGAGTCTGTTCGGTGAGCTACTTGAGGACTTGCTCGGGCAGACCCAGCATGAACGGCGGCGTACCGAGTTGTTCGAGCAGCGCACCCGGGACGCCGAAGAGGGGCGGGCCAATGCATCGCTTGCCAGGCGACAGGTGCAACACGTGCTCAGCCAGCGCCTGCGGGGACGGGTCTGGCCCCAGGCAGTGGTACGGATGCTGATCAACAACTGGAGCCAGGTGATGATGCTGGCTTGGCTCAGACACGGCGAAGCGTCTCTGGGCTGGCGCAGTGCGCTGCAGACCCTCGATACCTTGCTGGCCAGTGTGACGCCATCGCTTCAGCCGCAGGCCCTGGTGCATCAGGTACCACCGTTGCTCAAGTCGTTGCGCGATGGGCTGGCCAGTGTCGGAACCGACTCGCTGGTGACCCGTGAATTTTTCCGCAAACTCGAACAACTGCACATACGTGCTTATGCAGGTGGCGCTGAGGCCGACGAGGACGACATCCTGGTCACCCAGGACATCCTGTTGGCGTTGGCCGAAGAGGCAGACGGACCTGGGCAGCAACCGGCCGGTGACAAGGGCAAGGTCAAGGTCTCGCAGAAGGTGCAACGCTTGCGCATGGGTACCTGGATTGAAGTGTCCGATGACAGTGGCATTCAGCGCTGCAAGTTGGTGGCACGCCTGGACAGTTGCGACAAGCTCGTCTTTGCAAATCGCAGCGGCATGAAAGTGCGGGAGTGGAGTGGCGCAGGCCTTACCCAGGCCCTGGAAGCCGGCACCGTTCGCGTATTGGATGACGGTCCTTTGTTCGAGCGCGCCCTGGAAGCGGTCATAGAGGATTTGCACAGGAGCGGGCTGGCTGCTTTGTGATGATTACCGTGTCAACGCTAGCGGCAGCAGGGCATACTGACGCTCTGTGCAGCACTTTTCAGGACAGGCCCCTCATGCAATTGGACCGTGCCACTGGCTGGTTCCACGGAGACGGAATCACCCACTGCCCCTCACCGAATTTCAACGCCCGCCCGCAAGGTGAGCAGATTTCTCTGCTGGTGCTTCACAACATCAGCTTGCCGCCGGCCAACTTTGGCGGCGGTTACGTCCAGGCGTTCTTTCAGAACCGGCTCGACCCGAACGCACACCCGTATTTCGCCAGCATCGAGCACCTGAAGGTATCTGCACACCTGTTCGTCGAGCGTGGGGGGGCGGTGACCCAGTTCGTCTCGTTGCATGATCGGGCCTGGCATGCCGGCGTCTCCTGTTTCGACGGCCGTGAGGGCTGTAACGATTTCTCGATCGGCATCGAGCTGGAGGGCACTGACGAGATACCGTATACCGATGCGCAGTACCTGACCCTCGACCGCTTGACGCGGCACATCCGCAAGGCCTGGCCGGCCATCGCACCCGAGCGTATCCAAGGGCACAGCGACATTGCCCCCCAGCGCAAGACCGACCCCGGCCCTGCCTTCGACTGGGCGCGGTACCGCCAGGCGTTACAGCGCGAGGAGGGCTGAGGCATGAGTTTTCTGGTATTGATCCTGGTGCTGTGGTTCGAGAAATTTTCGGGCTTGCGCCATCTGGTCCAGCGTGACGGTTTCTTCCTTGGCGAACTGGCGCGCCTTGAGCGCAAAGGTGGGCTGCCTGTAGGGTGGGTACTGGCCGCTGTGGTGCTGGCTCCGGTGCTGGTGCTGACACTGCTGTTACATGTGCTTGAGCCCGTTGCCTACGGCCTGCTGGCCCTGCCAGTGCATCTTCTGGTGCTGGTTTATAGCCTGGGACGTGGCAATGCCAAGGCTTCCCTCGGGCCCGTGCGTGACGCCTGGCACAGGGGCGATGAACAGGCCGCGCTGCACGTGGCCGCACGTGACCTTGGCGTAGTGGCCGATGGGCCACGCAGCCTGCTCGAACGCCTGCAAAGCAGGTTGCTGTGGGAGGCCTACCAGGGCTTTTTCGCCGTCATCTTCTGGTACTTCCTGCTGGGGCCGGCCGTTGCCCTGGCTTACCGCCTTCTGGCGTTGTGCCAAGCGCACAGTCAGCGACCCGCACTCCAGCACCGCGCCGAGCAGCTTCGCCACCTCATGGACTGGGTGCCGGTCAGGGTGGTGGCATTGAGCTTTGCCCTGGTCGGCAACTTCGTGGCCGTTGCCCGCGAAATATTGCACGAGTTGTTGAACTGGCATGTCACTGCCGCGCACCTGGTAGCCCGCGTCGGGCGTATGGCTGATGACGGCAGTGATGCCGGCACTGCCAGTGAGAATGATTGCGGAATGCGACGCCTGGATGGCCTATGGGACCTGGTGCTGCGTTGTGGTGTGCTGTGGTATGCCGCTTTCGCGTTGTGGACCGTGTTGGCCTGACCGCGCGGGGCGGGCCGGCGCGAATCAATGCAGGGCTTGCCAACCGAACAGCTCGCAGGCATTGCGCGTGCTCGCTTCGGCCAATTGCTCGACGGGCACGCCCATCGACTCGGCCAGCGATTGTGCGATGTCTGGCAGGTGCTCGGGGCTGTTGCGCACCCCCGGATGCATGACCGGCGCCATGTCCGGTGCGTCGGTCTCCAGCACCACGCTGTCGAGCGGTAAGCGGGCAATCGTACGGCGCAGCCGCAAGGCCTGGGGCCAGGTCGCCGCGCCGCCCAACCCAAGCCGAAAGCCTAGCTTGATGTACTCACGTGCCTCTTCGTAACTGCCGGCGAATGCATGGATGATACCCGCCCGCATGGGCTTGTAGCGCTTGAGGGTGGCAATCACCTGGGCATGGCTGCGGCGCACGTGCAGCAGGGCCGGTAGCTGGAAGTCGCACGCCATTTGCAACTGCGCTTCGAACACGTCCTGCTGACGAGCCTTGTCCAGTTCAGGGAGGTAGTAATCCAGTCCGAACTCGCCCAGCGCACACAGGCGGCTATCGCCACGCAAGCGCTCCAACCAGGCGCGCAACTGCTCGATGTGGCTCGGTTGATGATCTTCAAGGTAGACCGGGTGCAGGCCAAGCGCCGCGGCCAGGCGCGAGTCGCTGCAGGCCAGGTCCCATACCCGCTGAAAGTTGGCCTGATGAACCCCCAGCACCACCATTCGCTCGACGCCTTGCGCGCTTGCACGGGCCATCAGGCTCGGGCGGTCGGCGTCGAAGTCCGGGAAGTCCAGGTGCGTGTGGGTGTCGATCAGACGCAGGTTCATGACGGGTCGATTCGTTGCTTGAAGGTGCGCGAGACCGCATGCACGCCTGGTTCGTAGCGTTTTTCTTCAATCGCGGCAAGGGCCAGTTCCAGTGCCTTGGCGGCCATGTCCCCGTGACGTTGGGCCATGGCATTGACCGGCAGCGGCAAGAAGTCGAGCAACTGGTTGTCGCCGAATGTACCCAGCTGCAACCTGCGCGACTCGGTGGGCTGGGCGTGCAGCGCGTCGAACACTCCCTGCAGGAGCACGTACGAAGTGGTGATCAAGGCATCGGGCAGGCCACCCAGCTCATCGATCAATTGCTGCATGAGGCGCTGCCCGCACTCTCGGCTGAACGCTTCGCCCTGGTAGCGGCGCACCTCACCGGCAAAGCCCTGTAGCGCATCGTCGAAGCCACCGGCGCGGGCCTGGCTAACCGACAGTTCAGGGCGTGCGCCGATCAAGGCAATGCTGCCTGGCGAGGTGCTCAACAGGCTGGCGGCCAGACGACGACTGGCATCATGGTCATCGCTGATCACCGAGCAGAAATACCGGGGGTCCAGGCCTCGGTCGATGGCAATGACCGGCAGGCCCTTGTCTTGCAACTCGCGGTAGCTCTGATCGTGCGGCGGCAGGCAGCTGGCCACGAACAAGGCATCGCACCGGCGCGCCCGGAACAGCTGCTGCAACTGGCGCTCGCTGTCGGGCTGGTCGTCACTGCTGGCGATCAGCAACTGGTAGCCCCGGGCCCGAGCCCCTTGCTCAAGGCGCTTGGCAATACGCGCGTAGCTGGGGTTCTCAAGGTCCGGGAGGATGAAGCCCAGCGTGCGGGTATGCCGGCTGCGCAGGCCAGCGGCCTGAGGGTTGGGCGTAAATCCATGGGCCTGCACCACCGCCTGCACGCGCTCCACGGTGCTGTTGCTGATGCGTTGCTGTTCGGCCTTGCCATTGATGACGTAGCTGGCGGTAGTGACGGACACACCGGCCAGGCGGGCGATATCGCTGAGTTTCACCGAGTTTTCCTTGTTATGACCAAAGCTGGCTGTAGGCGATGACCAGGCAGTTTGACCCTGATACCGCAGCGAGCGCAGGCGAGCATTGTCGCAATTGTCCGACAGGATGGGGCTTTTTCATCGGCAGATTATCGAGTAACGTGGCCGCCTGGTCAGATTAAACGTTTCAGCCTCCTGATTTTCTGCCTCTGCTGCCCACTGTGCAAGGCGGTTGAACTGGCCATTTCCGTGAATTTCACAACAATACTCCAGTACCCATCCGGGAACTGCAAAGGGAGAAGGTCATGCTTGAGCTCGCCAAGGAGCAGATAGCCATGGGCCAGACGGCCCCAGACAAGGCACATGCATTGCGCCTGCTGGCGGATCGCCTGGTCGCCGACGGACTGGTCGCCGAGGGCTACCTGCAAGGGTTGCAGGATCGCGAGGCGCAAGGTTCCACGTTCCTTGGCCAGGGCATCGCCATCCCCCACGGTACGCCGCAGACCCGCGACCTGGTGTACACCACGGGCGTGCGCCTGTTGCAGTTTCCCGAGGGTGTGGACTGGGGTGATGGGCAGATCGTGTACCTGGCCATTGGCATCGCCGCGCGCTCTGACGAGCACTTGCGCCTTCTGCAATTGCTGACCCGTGCCCTGGGCGAAACCGATCTGGCAGAAGCCCTGCGCCGTGCAGGCTCGGCCGAGGCCTTGCTCAAACTGCTGCAGGGTGCACCGCAGGCGCTGGCGCTCGATGCGCAATTGATCGCCCTGAACCTTCCGGCCGAAGACTTCGATGAGCTGGCCTGGCGCGGTGCGCGCCTGTTGCAGCGCGCCAACTGCGTGGACAGCGGCTTTGCCGCTGTGCTGCAGCAGGCAGAGCCGCTGCCGCTGGGAGAGGGTTTGTGGTGGCTGCACAGCGAACGCCAAGTTCGCCAGCCAGGCCTGGCCTTCGTCACCCCGGCACAACCTGTGCGTTATCGCGATCAACCGCTGACTGGCCTGTTCTGCCTGGCCAGCCTGGGGGCTGCCCACCAGGCATTGCTCGAACGGTTGTGCGAAGTGTTGATCGAAGGGCGCGGGCAGATGCTCTACCAGGCCACCAGCAGCCGCGCCGTGCTCGAAGTGCTCGGCGGCGAGGCGCCTGCCGACTGGCCGAGCGCACGCATCCTGCTGGCCAATGCCCACGGCCTGCATGCCCGCCCAGCCAAGGTGCTGGCGCAACTGGCCAAACGTTTCGAGGGCGACATTCGCGTGCGCGTGGTCGAGAGCGGTCAGCCTGGCGTCTCGGTGAAAAGCCTGAGCAAGCTGTTGAGCCTGGGCGCGCGCCGTGGCCAGGAGCTGGAACTGGTGGCCGAGCCCGCTATCGCCGCCGATGCCCTGCCTGCGTTACTGGCAGCCATCGAGCAAGGGCTGGGCGAGGAGGTGGAGGCACTGCCGCTTGTCCCAGAGACCCCCGCGCAGCCAACCGTCGAAAAGGCGAAGGCGCCGGCGGCCGGCAGCCGCGTACAGGGTGTGGGCGCTGCCCCGGGTATCGCGTGCGGCCCTGCCCACGTCGTGACCGAGCGCACGTACGACTACCCGCTGCGCGGCGAGTCGTACGATCAGGAACGTCACAAGCTGACCCAGGCCGTGGCTACCGTCAGTGCCGATCTTCAGGTGCTGGTGCAGCGCAGCGACGCGGCCATCGGCGAGATTTTCGTCACCCATCAGGAAATGCTGGCCGACCCGGCTCTGACCGACGACGTCGAGCAGCGCCTGGCTCAGGGGGAGAGTGCCGCTGCCGCATGGGTGGCGGTGATCGAGTCAGCCGCCAGCCAGCAGGAAGCGCTGCATGACGCTTTGCTGGCCGAGCGGGCTGCCGACCTGCGCGACGTGGGCCGCCGCGTATTGGCCCAGCTGTGCGGGGTCCAGACGCAGAGCGAGCCTGACCAACCTTACGTACTGGTGATGAGCGAGGTCGGCCCCTCCGATGTCGCCAGGCTCGACCCGGCGCGGGTTGCCGGTATCGTCACAGCCCAGGGTGGCGCCACCGCGCACAGCGCCATTGTCGCCCGGGCGCTGGGTATCCCTGCCGTGGTCGGAGCCGGCGCCAGCGTGCTGCTAGTGGAAAATGGCACGTCGCTGCTGCTCGACGGCCAGCGCGGTATGGTCAACGTCGCGCCGCCAGCCGATGAGCTGCAGCGTGCCTTGGCTGAGCGCGACCTGCGCGAGCAGCGCTTGCAAGCCGCGTGGGCCAACCGTTTCGACCCGGCCGTGACCCGTGATGGCCATGCCATCGAAGTGTTCGCCAACATCGGTGAAAGCAGCGGTATCGCCAAAGTGGTGGAGCAGGGGGCCGAAGGCGTCGGCCTGTTGCGCACCGAGCTGATCTTCATGGCCCATTCCCAGGCGCCGGATGTGGCCACCCAAGAGGCCGAGTACCGGCGCGTGCTCGATGGCCTGGACGGGCGCCCGCTGGTGGTGCGTACCCTGGACGTGGGCGGTGACAAGCCGCTGCCCTACTGGCCGATCGCCGCGGAAGAAAACCCCTTCCTCGGCGTGCGCGGCGTGCGCCTGACCCTGCAGCGCCCGCAGGTGATGGAAGACCAGCTGCGTGCCCTGCTGCGCGCCGCCGATCAACGCCCTTTGCGCATCATGTTCCCCATGGTCGGGCAGATGCACGAGTGGCGCGAGGCACGTGCGATGGTCGAGCGCCTGCGTATGGAGATTCCCGTGGCAGACCTGCAGGTGGGCATCATGGTCGAGGTGCCCTCGGCAGCTTTGTTGGCGCCGCAACTGGCGCGCGAGGTGGACTTCTTCAGCATCGGCACCAATGACCTGACCCAATACACCCTGGCCATCGACCGTGGCCACCCCAGCCTGTCCGCCCAGGCCGATGGGCTGCATCCTGCGGTCCTCAGCCTGATCGACATGACAGTGCGCGCCGCCCACGCCCATGGCAAGTGGGTGGGGGTTTGCGGCGAACTGGCGGCTGACCCGCAGGCCGTCGCGGTGCTGCTGGGGCTTGAAGTGGACGAGCTGAGCGTGGCGTCGCGCAGCGTCGCCGAAGTCAAGGCCCTGGTGCGCCAGGCCGATTCCCGTACAGCCCGCGCCCTGGCGCGCGAGGCCTTGCAACAAGACAGTGCCGCCGCGGTTCGCGCGCTGGTGGAGCGTTATTGAATGGCCAAGATCCTGACCCTGACCCTCAACCCTGCCGTGGACATCACCATCGGGCTCGACAGCCTGCGCCCCGGTCACGTCAACCGCAGCCAGGCCCAGCACAGCCACGCAGCTGGCAAGGGCTTGAATGTCGCCCAGGTGCTGGCCGACCTGGGCCATACCGTGACCGTCAGTGGTTTTCTTGGGCAGGACAACCTGCAGGCATTCGAAGCGCTGATCGACTGGCGCGGCTTCTGCGATTGCTTCGTGCGCGTGCCTGGGGAAACCCGCAGCAACCTCAAGCTGGTCGAGGCCGATGGCCGCGTCACCGACATCAATGGCCTGGGCCCGGAAGTGGACGCGGCCGCCCGCGATGCCTTGCTGCGCCTGTTGCGCCAGGAAGCACCGGGGCATGACGCCGTGGTCGTTGCCGGGAGCCTGCCACGCGGGATTAGCCCTCAATGGTTTGGTGATTTGCTCGATGAGCTCAAGGCCATGGGCTTGAAAGTGGCGCTGGACACCAGCGGCCAGGCGCTGCGCGTCGGTCTGCAAAGCCTGCCCTGGCTGGTCAAGCCCAATACCGAAGAGTTGGGCGAAGCCCTGGGTACGCCCGTGGACGATGCCGATCAACAGCGACTGGCCGCCCGGCAGCTACTGGATCAGGGCGTCGAGCACGTGGTGGTTTCGGCCGGCGAGCACGGGGTACGCTGGTTCGCCCATGATTTCACCCTGGCGGCGGTACCGCCCAAGGTGAAGGTGGCCAGTACGGTCGGTGCTGGGGACTCCCTCGTGGCCGGCATGGTCCACGGGCTGTTGCAGGGTGAAGCCGCATCGCGCACTTTGGCCCGTGCCACCGCCATCGCCGCACAGGCCGTCACCCAGGTGGGTTTCGGCATCAACGACCATGACCAGTTGGCCCGCCTGCAAGCCGCTGTGAGCCTGACAGAACAACAAGAGGGTTGCCAATGAACATTGTCATTCTCACTGCCTGCCCCAATGGCCAGGTATCGAGCGTGCTCAGCGCACGTCTGCTGGCGGCTGCTGCCCAGCGCCGTGGCTGGACCACTCAGGTCGAGGTGCAGGATGCCGAGCATCCCGAACGACAGCTCGACGCAGCGCAGATCGCCGACGCCGACTGGGTGCTGGTGGTCAGCACCGGCCCGGTGGACCTTACCCGCTTTGTAGGCAAGCGTGTGTACCAGAGCACGCCGTCCCAGGCTTTGGCTGACCGCGAAGGTTTTCTCGACGAAGCAGCTGCCAATGCGCAGCCGCTGACGGCCGTAGCCCCCGATGTCGACACCCGCGAGGAAGTGCGCATCGTTGCAGTCACTGCGTGCCCGACTGGCGTCGCCCATACCTTCATGGCGGCCGAAGCCCTGCAACAGGCCGCGCAACAGATGGGCTACCAGCTCACCGTTGAAACCCAGGGCTCGGTCGGGGCACGCAACCCGCTTTCGGCCCAAGCCATCGCAGCTGCCGACGTGGTGCTGCTGGCCGCTGACATCGAGGTGCCCGCAGCGCGCTTTGCGGGCAAGCGCATCTACCGCTGCGGCACTGGCATTGCGCTCAAGCAGGCCCGCGCCACCCTGGACAAGGCGCTGGCCGAAGCCAAGGTGGAGGAGGGTGGGACTGCTTCGGCCAGCGCTGCCGCCAGCAAGGGCGAAAAAACCGGCGTCTACAAGCACCTGCTGACCGGTGTCTCGTTCATGCTGCCCATGGTCGTGGCCGGGGGGCTGCTGATTGCCTTGTCGTTCGTGTTCGGTATCGAAGCCTACAAGCAAGCGGGGACGCTACCGGCTGCGCTGATGCAGATCGGCGGTGAAGCGGCCTTCAAGCTGATGGTGCCACTGCTGGCCGGCTATATCGCCTGGTCCATCGCCGATCGGCCAGGGTTGGCCCCAGGCATGATCGGCGGGCTGCTGGCCAGCACCCAGGGTGCCGGCTTCATCGGCGGCATCGTGGCGGGCTTTCTGGCCGGCTACAGCGCCAAAGCCATTGCCCGTTGGGCGAAGCTGCCCACCAGTCTGGAGGCGCTCAAGCCGATCCTGATCATTCCCTTGCTGGCCAGCCTGTTCACCGGTCTGGTGATGATCTATGTGGTGGGGCAGCCGGTGGCGGCCATGCTCGAAGGCCTTACGCGATTTCTCGACAGCATGGGCACCACCAACGCGATCCTGCTGGGGCTGCTGCTTGGTGGCATGATGTGCGTCGACCTCGGCGGACCGATCAACAAGGCCGCCTATGCGTTCTCGGTAGGGTTGCTGGCGTCTTCGAGCTATGCCCCGATGGCTGCCACCATGGCCGCCGGGATGGTACCGCCGATTGGCCTGGGCTTGGCCACGTTCCTGGCCAGGCGCAAGTTTGCCCAGAGCGAGCGAGAGGCGGGCAAGGCGGCCTTGGCACTGGGGCTGTGCTTCATTTCCGAGGGGGCCATCCCATTCGCCGCCAAGGATCCGCTGCGAGTGATTCCGGCGAGCCTGGCAGGGGGCGCGCTGACTGGGGCCTTGTCCATGTACTTTGGTTGCAAACTCATGGCGCCCCATGGTGGACTGTTCGTCCTGTTGATCCCGAACGCCATCAACCATGCCGCGTTGTACCTGTTGGCGATTGTCGCAGGTAGCTTGTTGACGGCGGTGGTGTATGCGCTGATCAAGAAGAACGAAAACGTCGAGCTGATGGTGGCGCCAGCCAAGGGATAGAGGTGCTTAACGGCAAGCCTTTTCGGTTACGGATGCCGCTCTTAAGGGGCGGCGTCAGCCTGGCACAGTGCCGTTCACCGGCACTGTCGGCGAACCCGCTCAACACCCATGCTTGCGCCGCAATGGCACCAGCAGGTCACTCAGACCGTTATGGTCGACTTCATGCATCAAGGCCAGCAACTCCCCCAGCTCCCCTGTAGGAAAGCCCTTGCGCGCAAACCACGCCAGGTAATCGCCCGGCAAGTCGGCAATGATCCGACCTTGGTATTTGCCAAACGGCATACTGCGAGTCACTAACAGTTCAAGACTTTGCTGGTTGAACATTTTTCAGATCTGAACGTGAAAATGCCGACCATACGGCAATCTGCACGAGTACCCAAGCGCAATCATGCAGAATGCTGCTTTCCAAATAATATTTGATTTGGCTAAGTCATTGAAATATATGCATTTTATAAGATTGCTCAATTTGGCACGATCACTGCTCCTATCCAGATGACTATCACCTGCCAAGGAGTTTTGCCATGAGTGACGTTAACAAAGACGTTATCAACGTATTGAACGACCTGATCGAGTACAGCAAAGACGGCGAAAAGGGTTTCCGTGAATCGGCCGATGATGTCAAGAATCCTGAACTGAAAGCGTTCTTCGTTCAACGTGCTGGCGAGTGCGCGAATGCTGCTGCCGAACTGCAAAGCGAAGTACGTAGGCTTGGCGGGGATCCAGAGACATCTACCAGCATTACAGCTGATATCCATCGGGGATGGGTGAACTTCAAGTCCATGCTGACAGGTAAGAGCGAAGAGGCAGTGCTCAACGAAGTCGAGCGCGGTGAGGATCATGCGCTGAAGGCCTACAAAGAGGCCCGTGAGAAACTGGTGAAGCTGGGTCGTAGTGCAACAGACTCCACCTACACCCTGGTCGAGAAACAGCTGCAAGGCGTACAGCGCAACCATGACCAAGTAAAGGCGCTGCGTGATTCGGCCCGCGCCCGCTCTTAAGTGACCGGGCCTTCTACCCGGTTGCGGCCCTTGGCCTTGGCCCGGTAGAGCGCTTCATCCGCACCACCCAGCATGGCTGCTAGGCCCTGCTGGGTGTTTGCGTTGAAGCTGCCAATGCCGATGCTCACCGTGACCGGCTGGGTATCGTTACCGAAAGGAGCGAGTCGCTCGACGCTACGGCATATCCGTTCTGCCAGCAGCCGTGCACCTTGCGCGTCGGTTTCTGGCAGTACCACCTGAAATTCCTCCCCGCCATACCGAGCAGCCAGATCGGCCGGCCGACGGATGCAGGCCTCGATGGCCTTGGCCACCTCGCGCAGTGCGTGATCACCGCCCGCATGGCCGTGGCGCTGATTGAACGCCTTGAAATGGTCCACATCCACCATCAGCACCGTCAGTGGCTGGCGGGAACGCTGAGCACGTGCCCATTCATGGCGCAGCATTTGATCCAGGTGCCGGCGATTGGCCAGGCCGGTCAGGCTGTCGGTCGCGGCCAAGGACGCCAGGCGCTGTTCAGCCTGGTAACGGCGATGCAGCTCCCGGCCGAGCAGCCAGGTCAACCAGATGATCCCTGCACACAGCAGCCCGGTGGCGACGCTGACCAGCAGCGCCGTGCGGCGCCAGGACGCGAACACCTCGTCGGTGGCATGCACCACCAGCACGATCAGCGGCAGGTCGCCCACCCGTGCAAAGGTATACATGTGCTCGCTGTTATCCCCGGCTGAGGCCGCGACGAAGCTGCCACTTTGTTGCCCGAGTATTCGCTGGAAATTGGGCTTGCC
Source organism: Pseudomonas sp. xss_4 (assembly GCF_043104125.1). NCBI lineage: Bacteria > Pseudomonadati > Pseudomonadota > Gammaproteobacteria > Pseudomonadales > Pseudomonadaceae > Pseudomonas > Pseudomonas sp. xss_4. The sequence continues at coordinate 41,695 of NZ_JBICKJ010000081.1, read as the reverse complement.
GGCGTACTGGCTGCCCACAGATGGGTCGGACCGGCCCATGGGTTGGCGGGCCAGTAGCTGGCCTTCGACGTTGAACAGGTTCACGCTGCTGTTGGCACCGATATCCAGGCGTTTGAACAGATCGGTGACATAGCCAAGGCGCAGTGCGCCAGCCGCAATCCCGGCGAAATTGCCGTTCGGGTCGGTGATGCGCCGGCTGAAGCTGATGCACCAGTCCAGGTCGCCCAACCGGGCCTTGAACGGCGGCCCCACCAGCAGGGCGGTGTTTGGGTTGTGCAAGTGGGTCTGGAACACGCCCGTGTCCCGGAAGTTGGCCTTGCGCGGTACGCTGCTGGTCGAATCACCTACCACGTCACCATTGCTGTTCAGCCACAGTACGTCCCCGCGCTTGCGGTCGGCGAAGGTATCATCGAACAGCAGCCGTTGGCGCAGGGGGCCGGGTACCGAGGGCAGCTCCTTGCGGCCTACCGCCCAGATCAACCCTTGAAGGGCCTGATCATAAAGCTCGACATTGCGCAGGATGTCACTTTCGATCAATTGCACGATGTTGTTGGCCGAGCGTACGGCCGATTGCTCCACGCTCTCACGCTCGCGCATCAGCAAGTAGCTGACGATGGCCACGATGGCGAGCACGGCCAGGCAACTGCCCAGCACGAGAGCCAGTTCAGGGTGCGACCGGGAAGAGGCAAGGCGTAACGGTGAGGTAGGCATGGTCGCGACTGCTGGGGGGCATTTGCGGCGGCGACATTCTAGGCAAGAGGTGATTGTCGGACAAGTTCGCCCGACGGAATCACTGCGCGGCAGAGATCGCCCTGCCGCACGGATTAGCCAGTGTCTGTACCAAGCTGTCAGAACACGTTCAGAGGGTAGTCGACGATGACGCGCACTTCGTCGTTGTTGCTGTTGCCATCGATCGAGGCGTAGCCTTGGCCGCCGCGGTGCGTGGCGTAACGGACCAGCACCGAGAGGTCTTTGAGGTCGCCTTCCTGGAACACGTACTTGACGTCCAGGTCGCGTTCCCAATGCTGGGCCTGCTTGCCATCAGCCCGGTAGTAGTCGTAATGGTTGTTGTCCTGGGCAGCCTTGGTCAGGTCGGCCTTGCCCCGCGAGTACGACAGCGATGCGCTCAGGCCAGGCAGGTCGAGGCCGGCGAAGTCATACCCGTACTGAAGTTTCCAGGACCGCTCGTTCGGCGCATTGAAATCCGAATACATGCGCGAGTTGTCCAGGTAGACGCTGTCTCCGAGGTTGATGTAGTCGAACGGCGTATCGCCGTTAACCCGCTGATAGGCGGCGGTCACGGTATGAGCGCCTGCATTGAGGGTCAGGTGCAGGCTGTAGGTGTTGTTGTCGATGCTGCCCAGCAAGGCCCGGCCTGTGTCTTGCGTATGGTAGAAGTGAGCGCCAGGGTTGAGGCTGACCTGCTCGTTGACCACATAGGTGTAGTCGAAGTCGGCGTAGTACTGGTTCCAGATGTCCTTGAGTTCAGCCGCATACACGCTGGTCGTGATGTTGGGTGTACCGCTCCAGGCTGCGCCCGCCCAGCTCAGGTGCTTGCTCTTGCCGCGCTCATCCAGTGAGCCGTAGTAGGTGTCGATACGGCGATGGCCGCTTTGGTTGTAGGGCTTGGTGAAACTGACCTTGCCACCCTCAAGCAGCAGCCCTTCGACGCTGGTGTTGGTCAGGCTGATACCCCGGAACGTCTGCGGCAGCATGCGGGTTTCGCCACCGGCGATCACGGGGTTGGTCAGAAACAGATCACCGGCCTTGAACTCGGTGTCCAGCGCCTTGAGCTTGAGCGCCGCGCCTGCGGTGGAAAACGAATGCGGGGCTGCCCCCAGTTCACCGTCGCTTTTCACACGGGTCGGCAGGATGCTGGTGCCTGCATGACCACCACCACCGTCGAGCTTCACCCCTAGCATGGCGTGCGCGTCCAGACCGAAACCGACAGTGCCTGGTGTGTAACCGGATTCGAAGCGCGCCACTGCCCCTTGACCCCATTCCCGCGTATCGCGTGCACCGTGATTGTGGGTATCGCGGTTGAAATAAGCATTGCGCAAGTGCAGGTTCAACGACGATCCCTCGACAAAACCCTCGGCGTTGTCATCGGTGGCCTGAGCCGTGACGGGAATACTTGCACTGAGCGCAATGAAAAGCGGGGTGAAGCGAAACGCGAAAGACACCGGTATAGACTCCTTGATCGGTAGGCGGGGCAGTGCTTGTTATAAGGGATGGCCATGCTTGGCGCATGACACAACTGCCAGGAAAAAACACAGCGCATACGAAAAAAAGCCGCTGATAGGGCAGCGGCTTTTAGAGGCTAACATATTGAAACAGATGAATCCCATGGCGCCTGTTGAACGCGCCGAGGCGTAGGCTCAGCTGTCGGCGTCGGTATCGACAACCGCTTTGGACGCTGTCTGCGGCGAGCCTTTGACGGTGTCGGCATGCTGTGTGGCCACTGTTTCACGGGCCTCCTGATGGGCCGCTGCGAACTCGGCGTTGCGGGCCACGAATGCAGGCGACTCTTCGGCCATGGCCAGGGGGGACAACAACAGGGACGACAGGACGAACACGCTGGCAATACCCATACTGTTGGACATTTCTAACTACCTTCTTGCGGTGCAAGTACTAATGAGGACAGGGGTAAAGTTAGTCGTGTGGAGGCAGTTTAAACAGAGCGAAGTTGGATAAGCACTGTTGCGTAAAAGGTAAGTATCGGGGCTGGAATGGCGGGGATTTTCTTTGAAATGCCCGGTTTAGAGCCTTGTAGGGAAATAGTGAGAGCCGAGGTTCAGAGTGGGCGTGAGGGTGCTTGCATTCAGACGGTTACCGGACGTGGTCGGAGCGCACGCTTGCCTCGGCCAGAACGGCCACGAAGATGGCGGCTTCAGGTGCTCAGCTTCGCAGCTCACATTGCCGGGGCCGCAAAGCGGCCCCGCCCCTAGAACCCGATAAACGCGTAATAAACCGGTGGCTGGTCAGTCACCTGTACCCCATGCGCCTGTAACTGCACCTGCAATGCCGCATCCTCGACATGCAGAACCCATGATCCCCAGATGTCCTGGGGCTGATCTACAAGTGCTGTGACAAACGCCTGCATGTCAGGCAAGTAGGCAGTAAAGCCGTTGCCTTTAAGCGCGCTAGTCGTCATGCCCAGTGCATGGCAGACCGCCACCTTGGCCGCGATGTCCTCCCTGTCTGCCTGCCGAGAGGCCTGCACCAACGCCTGCAACTGGGCATCGACCAACTGCGTGCCGTGGATCAGCTCAGGCCCCTGTTGCCAGGCCTCAGGCGGGCAATCCTTGCTCTCGGGCCGCAAGGGGATGTGTGGGTTGATTTCAACCGGATAGATCCTGCACACCAGCGGGCGCTGGTCGTAAATGGCGCACAGGTCGTTGTCGGCCAGATAGCGGCAGCGGCCAGGGTTGAAGGCCGCGAAGGTTACCGACACCCGGATCTGGCCGTCGGCACTGGGTACGGCGTGAGAGCGCAACAGCACATGTTCGCGTTGCTCAGGAGGCATGCCAGGGCCGTCGACGACGAATGCCTCTATCAGCACGATTACCTGCCCACCGTCGCGGGCCCAGCGCTGCGACTCGACCAGGGTCAGGGGCACATGGTGGCCGCTGCAGCACTTGCCACAGCCGGTGCAGGCGAAACGCAGGCTATCGCTCACTTGGTTTGCGGGCTCCATTCACTTACATACGCCCGCTGCTGCTTGCGGTCATACAGGCACAACTCGGTACCGGTACGCTGCTTCATGTGCTTTTGCGGGTACACGCCTTCGATCAGCAGTGCGCTCATGCCGGACTGGTCGTCGAACTCGGCGGGCTTGCCGCGAGCATGGGCGTTCTTGAACTGGCTGGCAGCCAGGCAGGCCTTGAGCATCTGCTGACGGTGCTCGTTCCAGGCCTGGCTGCTGGAGGCCTGGACGAGGCCGCTGAACAGGGCGCAACTGATCAGGATGAGGCTGATACGTTTCATGCGTGGCTTCCTGCTGGTTGCGAGAGGGTCTGGAAGTATGCCCCAGTCAGTCCGAGGGGCAAACCCGCAGCCGTGCTGGCAGGTCAGCGCTCAGCGAAGACCACGGCCCGCGCCGCCACCACCAGGCAGTCGGTCAACTCGGGGGACGAGAACTTGGTCAAGATGGCGTTGGCCCCGGCCTGGGTCGCCTTTTCGCTGCTCATGGCGCTGTCCAGCGAGGTGTGCAGCAGCACGTACACGTGCTGAAAATCCGGGCTCTCGCGCAGGCTGCGGGTGAAGGCATAGCCGTCCATCTCGCTCATCTCGATGTCCGAGACGATGACATTGATCTCCTGCGCCGTGCCTTGCAGCTCCAGCAGAATGCCGATGGCGTCCTTGGCACTGCGGGCGGTACGGCACTCGATCCCCAGGTTGCGCAGGGTATGCACCGACTGTTGCAGGGCGACGTTGCTGTCGTCGACCACTAGGATGTTGGCGGCGGCCAGCAGGCTGGCGTCCTCGACGCTCAGGCCACTGGCGGGCGATTCGACGGGTGCCGGGGCGATGCCGTGAATGACCTTCTCGATGTCGAGCACCTGCACCAAGGTGTTGTCCACACGGGTAACGCCGGTTATGAACGACTGTTTGCCCGCACCGTAAGGCGGCGGTTTGATGTCGGTGCTCAGGCAGTGCACGATGCGGCTGACCGCCTGCACGTGCAGGCCCTGGCGCGAGCGGCTGATCTCGGTGACGATCAAGCACCCTGCGTTGGGGTCGGCCAGCGGTCGCTCGCCAATGGCGCGGGACAAGTCGATCACTGACAGCGGGTGCCCGCGCAGGGTCGCTACGCCTTTGACATGGGGGTGGGACTCGGGAAGCTTGGTCAGCGCTGGGCACGGAATGATTTCGCTGACCTTGAGCAGGTTGATTGCCATCAGCTTGCCGCTGCGCAGGGTGAACAACAGCAGGGACAACGCGTCCGCGCGGGCATTTTGCTTGGCCATGGTGACCTTCGGTGGGGAACAGGGTATAACAGGTTATCGGCCTGTTCCGTCAAGGCTTTAGGGGCGCCTGCGCTAACGTTCGCGCAAGGCTTCCTTGGCACGGTTCAGGGGTTTGATGAGGTAGTCGAGTATGGTCTTCTCCCCGGTGCGAATATCCACCGTGGCGATCATCCCCGGCACGATCGCAAACTGCTTGCCGGCCTTGTTCTGCAGGCTGTCCTGTTCGGTGCGAATGAACACCCGGTAATAATAGATTTCAGGTTTGACCTCGTCCTGCAGGGTGTCCGGCGAAATCCCCACCACCTTGCCGTCCAAGCCGCCATACACCGAGTAGTCGTAGGCGCTGATTTTCACTTTCGCGGCCTGGTCGGGGTGAATGAAGGCAATGTCCCGTGGCGCGATGCGGGTTTCGATCAGCAGGCGTTCATCCATCGGTACGATCTTCATCACCTGGCCGCCGGGCTGCACCACACCGCCCAGGGTATTGACCTCGATGTCCTTGACGATGCCCCGCACAGGCGAGCGCAGGGTCAGGCGCGTCAATGAGTCGCTGCGGCCACGAATCACCTCCGACAGGCTGTCGGCCTCGGCACTGGCCTTGGCCAGCTCTTCCCTGGCTCGCACCAGGTACTCCGAGCGCGCCTCGGTGGCCTTGAGCTCCAGTTCCGAGCGTTGACGGTTCAGGCGGATGACCTCGACGCGGCTGGAGGCGCCCATCTTCGCCAGGTTTTCGGTGATCTTGAGCTCGCTGCGCACCAGCCGCAGCGAGTCCTCGATACCGGCCAATGTCTGCTCAAGGCCACGGCGGCGGGTGGTGTACAGCGCCGTCTCCGCCTCGATCAGCTCGGGCGACTCGCGCAGGCTGGCCGGGAATTTCAGCGGCTTGCCCGTGACCTCTGCCTGCAGCCGCGCCTGGCTGGCCTTGGCCGCGCGGTACTTGGCTTCGCTTTCGCCCACGCTCGATGATGTCTTGGTCGGGTCAAGCTGGGCCAGGACCTGGCCGCGCTCGACAAGGTCACCTTCGGCCACGCTCATCTGCGCGACGATGCCTCCTTCGAACGACTGGATGACCTGTTCGCGAGAGCTGGGGATGACCTTGCCCGTGCCGGTGGACACCTCGGTCACCTCGAACCAGGCAGCCCAAGCCAGGAATGCCGCCAGCATCACCGCGCACAGGGTGATCAGGCGCCCGGCCCGAAACACCGCCTGGTCATCCTGACCATCGAGATAAGAGGCGGGAAGTTCATGGTTGCTCATGCCTGCGCTCCTTGCAGTTTGGCCAACGCGACGTCGCGCGCGTCGTCGATCACGATACGGCCGCCGTCGAGCACCAGGATGCGGTCCACCCGTTGCAGCACGCTCAACCGGTGGGTGGCTATCACCAGGGTGCGGCCCTGGCAGAAGCGGTCCAGGTTATCCAACAACCGGCGCTCGGTAATGTCATCGAGCGAAGCAGTAGGTTCGTCCAGCAGCAGCACCTGCGGCTGGCGCACCAGCAACCGCGACAGCACCAGGGCCTGGCGCTGCCCACCGGACAAGCCCAGGCCGCCTTCGAGGATCAGGTGATCCATGCCTTTGGGCAGGCGACGCACGAAATCCAGCGCACCGGTGGCCGACAGCGCCGCCACCAGCTCCTGATCGCTGGCCTGGCCGGCGCCCAGGGTCAGGTTCTCGCGCAGGGTGCCGTGGAACAGCCTGGCGTATTGGGCCAGCAAGCCTACGTCACGGCGCAGGTCGGCCGGGTCCAGGTGCGCCATGGCGATACCGTCCAGGCTCACCTCGCCCTGCATCAGGTCCATGCTGCCGGCCAGCGCCTGCAGCAACGTCGACTTGCCAGCGCCGTTGCGGCCAAGCACGGCAATGCGCTCACCCGGACGAATGTCCAGCTGCGCGATGTTGAGCACAGGCGGCGCTTCTTCGCTGTAGCGGAAGGTGGCCTGGCGTAAGCGGTATTCACCGCGCAGGGCAGGCATGTGCACCCGTGCCTCGCCTTCAGGATGGTCCACTGGCGATTGCATCAGCTTGTCCAGCCCTTGCAGGGCCACCTTGGCCTGCTGCCATCGGGTCAGGACATGGGTCAGTTGGGCCAGCGGCGCCATCATGCGCGAGGCCAGCATGGAGGCGGCCACCAGGCTGCCGGTGGTCAGGTCACCGGCGATCACCATGGGCGCACCGATCACGATGACCACGGCGAACACGGCCCCTTGCACATTCTGCGTCCAGGCCACCAGCCCGTTGGTGAGGGTGCGCAGGCGCAGGTTGGTGTGGGCGCAGGCGGCGTTGTACTGGTTCCATTGCCGCTCGAAACGCGCTTCGGCTTGCAGGGCCTTGATCTCGTCCAGGCCTTGGATGCTCTCGACCAGCATGGCGTTGCGCAACGAGGACTCGCGCATCGAGGCATTGGCTAACCGTGCCAGGCGCCGCTGCGCGAGCAAGCCCGGCACCACCATCGCCACCAGGGCTACGATCGGCACGAACACCAGCACGCCGCCGATCAGCCAGAACACGAACAGGAACAGCAGGAAGAAGGGCAGGTCGGCCAGTGCCGTCGCGGTGCTGGAGGTGATCAGGTCGCGGATGGACTCCAGCTCGCGCAACTGCGAAATGAACGAGCCGGTGGACTTGGGCCGCACCGAGTTGCGCAGGCGCAGGGCGTGGCCGTAGACCAGGTCGCTGACGCGCAGGTCGGCTCGCTTGCCCAACAGGTCGGTAACCTTGAGCCGCAGCAGGCGCATGCTGAAGTCGAACACCAGCGCCAGCACCACGCCGCCAAACAGCACATACAAGGTCGGCAGCGATTCGGCCGGAATCACGCGGTCGTAGACCTGCATCGAGAACAGCACCCCGGCCAGCGCCAGAACGTTGGCGACCAGCGAGGCGATCATCACTTGCCCATACGGGCGCAGGTCGCGCAGCACGATGCGGGCGAACCAGTGACGGTCGTACGGGGCGGTGTAGTCATCGGTGCGCACATCGCGCAGTGGCCGTGCAGGGCGCAGCAGTGCAACGCGGGTGATCCTGCCTTGCAGCGCATCGCGGGGCAGGCGCGAGGTCAGCCCTTGATCGCCTGCGAAGACCACCGCCAGGTCATCCTCCTGGGTCACCGACTCGACCACGGCCAATTGGCCGTCATCAAGCTCCAGCACCAGCGGCGTGCGCCATTGCCGCAAGCCTTTTGCGTCGAAACGCACAAAGCGCAAGGCCAGGCCGGCCTGGCGTGCCATGTGGCGCAGGATTTCGTCCAGGGGCCGGGCATCCTCATCGGCGGCCAGGCGGATGCGCTGGGGGGACACGTCCAGACGATAGTGATGCGCGACCTGCAGCATCACCTCCAGCCAAGGGCCGAGGTCAGCCCGCGCGCTGGTGGCAGGTGCCGGGGCGTGGGCCTGTTCGGGCAGTGTCACATTGACCGGATCGCTCATGGCTGAATCTCCACACCTTGCAGGTTACGCCCCTCGAGGCCGAAGGCCGCCCGCAGGGCGCCCGTGTTGTAGAGGCAGTCCACGTCCAGGCGCAGCAGGTCGGAACGAGTGCCGGCCAGTTCGAAGCGCGACTGGTAGATTTCCTGCTCGGCATTGAGCAAGTCGAGCAGGGGGCGCGTGCCCAGGTCCAGGTACTGGCGGCCGTAAAGCATCCGCGCTTCCTGAATGCTGTCCTGGCGGGCCTCGAGCGAGCTCAGGCGGCGGCCCAGCCCCGCTGTTTGCGCGGTGGCTTCGGCCAGGCCGCGGCGGGCCTGCAAGCGCGCGGCATCCTCGGCCGAATCGGCGGCCGTCAGGGCATAGCCCGCCGCGCGACTGCGGGCACTGATGGAGCCGCCCTGGTAGATCGGCACCTCCACGTTGAGGTAGATACCGGCCTGGGTACGGTCCAGGCGTGAGTTGTCACGGTTGTAGTCATTGTCCAGGTAGTGGTTGACCTGGGGCTGCAACGACACGGTAGGGTAGGCCTCGGCCTTGGCCTGGGCCAGTTCGGCCTGGCCCTGGGCACGTTGGGCAAGCGCCATCAGTACCGCTGGCAGGCGCTCGTCGCCCTGGCTCGGCCGCTTGCAGGCCTGGGCCAGTTCCCGAGGCGTTCGTTCGTCCAGGGAGACCGGCGTGGCGCGTCCGAGCAAGGCCGCCAGGGTCGAGCGCCAGCGCTCGTATTGGGCACTGTATTCTTCCAGCACGGCGCGGGCGCTTTGTACCCGCGACTCGGCCTGGACCACGTCGGAGCGGGTGCTGGCGCCCATGTCACTGCGCTGGCGGGCCATGCTGGCAATGTCGCCTACCCCACGGATCTGGTCACGGGCAATGCCGATCAGCTGCTCATAGCGGCGCGTTTCGATCCAGGCGTAGGCCGTGTCGCGGGCCAGGTCATCGACCACCAGCAGGATATTGGCCTGGGCCCGGGCGGCTGCGGCCTGGGCAGCGCTGACCGCATGATCGACCTTGCCGAAGTCGTACAGCATCTGCTTGAGCGACAGGTTGATGGCCTGGCTGCTGCGGTCACCGCCGTAGCCGGTGTCATAACCGGTACGCAGGCCGCCGGAAATCTGCGGGTAATAACCTGCGCGGGCGACATTGATACCTTCGCCTTGCTTGTACAGGTTGCCGATGGCCTCGGCGATGCTCGGGTGCCATTGCGCGGCTTGCAACACGGCCTCGGACAGCCCCAAGGGCTGCGCGCCGGCGACCGGGGCCATGCCCACGGCGGGCCTTGCCGGTACCGCGTCAGGCGCGTCCCTGAGCAGGGACGGCCCGATCTGGCGTAATGCAGGGTCTATGTCATCGGCGGCCTGGGCCACCGGTTGAAAATTCAAGGCCAGGAGCCCGAAGGCTCCCAGCAACCACGGTGAAAGCGTACTGCTTGGCTTCACAGAGTGTCCTTACTGCTGGTCATCGTCCTTGCCGCCGGGGGTGTACCCGGCGGGTTTGCAGCGGCCTCAGACCACATGGATACCGCTTTGCACCCACAAGTGGTGACTCGGATCCTCCTGGGCCGTGTATTGGTTATAGTCGATACCGTCGGCAGTTTGGTTCCCCACCTTGCTCCAGGTGTCGGTCATGTGAACCGAGTCACTTTCGTCCCCCTTGATGATCAGCGTGTCGCTGGCGCTGTCGGTGACCGCCACCACATCGGCCAGGGTCAATGTCAGGGTCACTGCGCTGGTGTCGTTGAGGTCGATGGTTTCGATCTCGTGCACCCGCCCGACCAGGTTGCCCAGGTCGATGCTGGCATCGCCGCCATTCCAGAGCAGGGTGTCGCTTCCGCTTGCTCCGTTGATGCTGGCAAAGGCCTGGTCGCTGATGACCAGCGTATCGTTGCCCGCGCCCCCGTCGAGCGCGACCGCGCTACCGGTGCTGGCCACCAGCGTGTCATCGCCATCGGTGCCGGCGATCACCTCGCTGGCAGCGACTGCGGCGACACTGGCCAGCGCCGCGCCCTCTTCACCGGTGTCCGCCATGATCGCAGCGGTGGCGGCAAAGCCGGTGACTGGGTCAAGGTTGATGGTGAGCGTGGCGGTGTCGGTGGTGCCGTTGGGGTGGGTCAGCTCGTAGGTGAACACTTCCCGTTGCCCGATCACCGACGAACTGAGACCGGCGTCGAGGGTATAGGCGTAGCTGCCGTCGGCCTGTACCACCAAGGTACCGTAATTGCCCTGGACAATGGCCCCGTTATAGCCCGGAATGGTGAAGGTGTTCGCCGCCGTCAGCACGCTCAGCACCGTCAGGGGCGAGCCCAGGTTGTCGGCGCCCGCGCCGTCGGTCAGCAGGTTGCCGGTGACCGGCGTGTAGCTGCCCACCACGAACTCGTTGAGGTGAGTGGCCGTGGCATTGACCGTGGTGGTCAGCGAGCTGAGCAGCCCAATGCCGCCTGCGGTGACCCGCACGTGGTAGGTGCCGGCGCCCTGGTTCTGGAAGGTGTAGCCCGCACCGCCGCCCAGCAGGGTCACCAATGAGCCACCACCCACTGTCTGCACCGTCACGTACTGCCCGGTGGCCGGGTTGAGCTTGAGCAGCTCGAGCGTGGTGCCGTTGAGCAGGGTCAGCAGGTTGGTGGAGTTGAGCACGACCTGTACATCAGCAGTGGTGTTGGCTGCCACGGTGGTGGTGTAGGTGGCCGAGCGGGTACCGAGCACCGGCAAGGACAGCGGTGAGAACGTGGTGGTGCTGCTGGTTTGCAGGTTCACCAGGCTGATGTTGGTGTTGTCGACGTCGTTCACCGCATCCACCACGGTGGCTGGCGCTGCATAGTTGGTGTTGCTCCACACCTCGGTGGCTTGAGGGCTGTCGATGCGCACGTACAGGTTGGCGGTGTCGGACTTGCCGTTCGGATGCACCAGTTGATAGCTGAATACATCCACCTTGCCGACGCTGCTCGGGCTGCCGTTGGGGGTGTAGGTGTAGCTGCCATCGCCCCTGATCACCAGCGTCCCGTACTGGCCCTGCACCGTGGTGGCGCTGCCAGCGGTCACGTAGCTCCCGCCTTTGAGCACCTGCAGGACCGCGTCGCTGTCCGGCCCACGCGCATCGGTAGTGCCATCGATACCCACGTCGGTGACCACGTTGCCGGACGTTGCAGCGCCTGTACCGGTGAACTGGGTCAGGCTGGTGGTATCGACCTGCAACGTGGTGTTGACCGTGGTCAGCAGGCCGATGCCGCCGCTGCCCACGGTCAGCCGGTAGTCACCGGCACGCAGCTCGCCGATGTCCACGCGCAGGCCTTGGCCCAGCGGCAGCAATACCAGGTCGAGCAGGCCCTGGCTGTTGCCGGTGGCCAGCGTCACCCAGGCGCCACTGGCATTTTTTACCTGCAAGGTGAAGGTGGCGCTGTCCAGCAAGGCCAAGGCACTGCCTGTGTTGAGCGTCAGCGTCGGGTCCGCCGTTGTCCCTGCGCCAACTGTCCAGGTAAAGGTCTTGCTGAAGCCTGCCAGCAGGGTGCTGAACGAGTCCTGGTAGGTGCGGCTGCTGACGACGGGCGCAAGGTTGACCACGGCAGTGGCCAGGTTGTCACTGGCGATGACCGGTGCGTTGGCGTCCACATCGGGCGCGGTAACGGTGACATTGCCCGACACGTTGCCGCGTGGGTCGCTCAAGGTCACCGACAGCAGCTGGCCATTGTCCTGCGGTGGGTTCAAGGTCACGGTGAAGCTGCCGTTAGGCTGCACGGTACCGGTTTGCAGCACCGTGCCGGTCGCGCTGCGCACGGTGACGATGGCGCCGGGCTCGCCGGTACCGGTCAGGCTGGTACCGTCGGCATTGACCTGCAGGTTGCCGGCGACCGCTGGCGGGGTGAAGTCCGGCGCCGTCAATGCCGTAGGCGTTGAAACGTTGCCAGCTGCGTCCGTGAGCGTAACCGACAGCGCCTGGTTGTCGATCTGCGCAGCCGCCAGGCTGACCACGAACAACCCGTTGCTGCCGACCGTGGCAGTGCCCAGCACGGTGCCGGCGCTGTTACGCACCTGCACCGTGCTGCCGACCTGGCCCGAGCCGCTGACGGCGGTGCCGGTGGGGTTGATGGTGGCAAGCGGCGCGGCAGGCGGCGTGGTGTCGGGTGCGAGCACGCTGGCGCTGCCGGACAGGTTACCGGCGGCATCGGTCTGGCGTACCACCAGCAGTTGCCCATCGTTCTGTGGTGAGCTCAGGGCGATGGTAAAGGTGCCGTTGGCCTGCACCACACCGGTACCGACCTGGCCTCCTGGGCCTTGCACGGTAACGGTAGCGCCTGCTTCACCGTTGCCGGTCAGTACGGTGCCCGCACCGTTGACCACCACGTTGGTCGGCGCAGCAGGTGGTTGGACGTCAGGCGCGGTGAAGGCGGTGTTGCCAGAGGCGTTGCCCGCCGCGTCGGTCTGGCTGACGGTCAGCACCTGGCCGTTCAACTGCGGTGCGTTCAGGTTGATGCTGAACTCGCCGGCGGCGTTGACCTGCCCGGTGCCCAGCACCGCATTGCCGGCGCTGCGCACGGTCACTGTCGCGCCCGCTTCGCCGGTGCCGGTCAGTACCAGGCCATTGCTCGACAGCGCGGCGATGACCGGGTTTGCAGGCGGGGTGATGTCTGCCGCCACCACGAAGGTTGGCTGCGACTCGCCGCCAATCAAGGCAACGGCCGTGACGGTCAGTTGCTGCCCGTTGAGTTGTGCGGCCGTCAGTTGCAGGCTGAACGTGCCGTTCAAGGTGGCGCCGCCGACACCGATCTGGTTGCCCGCCGCATCGTATACCCGAATGCCCGTTCCCGAAGGCGCATTGCCCGACAAGGTCAGGCCATCGCTGGCCAGCACGACGTTGGTAGGGGGTACCGGAGGAGGTGCCAACGGCGTGACGAAGGTGATGCTGGCAGACGTATTGGCCGCCGCATCGGTCTGGTAGACCACCAGCGACGCCACTGAGCCGGCAGGCGGACTGGTGACGATCTGGAAGGTCCCGGCGTCGCTGACTTCACCGGTACCGATCACCGTCCCGTTTTTGCTGATGGTGACGGTTGCGCCTGGCTCGCCACGGCCTGTGATCACGGTGAAGGTGTTGTCCACCGCCAGGTCTGTAACGGCACCGGGCGGCGAGGTATCCCGGGCCAGCAAGGTGGCCGGGATCGACGCGTTGCCTGCTGCGTCGATGGAGACCACGGTCAGAAGCTGGCCGTTGTTCTGGGCTGGGTTCAGGGCGACGGTGAAGGCACCGCCCGCCGCTACCTGGGCGGTGCCGACTTCGACACCGTCCGGCCCGCGCACGCTGATGGTGGTGCCGGCTTCGGCCGTACCGGTGAGGGTCTGGCCGGTGGCATTGAGCACAAGGTCACCCGGCTGCACCGGTGGGGTGAGGTCAGGTGCTTGCAGTTCCACGCCGGGCGATGGGTTGCCGGTGGCATCCTGGGCGATGAGTGTCAGCACTTCACCGTTGATCTGTGCCGGCGTCAGTGCCATCACGAAGCGGCCGTCAGCGGCGACGACCACTTGGCCGACCAGGTCGCCCTGGCTGTTGAGCACCGTGACGCGCGCCCCGACTTCGGCTGTGCCGACTACCTGGGTGCCGCTGCTGTTGATGGTCGCCACCACCGCTTCAGGGGGCGTGATGTCCAGGGCAGTCAGGGTGCTGACCGGCGAGACGTTCTGGGCAGCATCGGTCAGGGTCACCTGCAACCGCTCGCCATTGAGCTGCGGGGTTTGCAGGGCGATGGTGAAGGTGCCTGCGGCGCTCACCACTCCCGTGCCGATCTGCGTCGTGCCCACGAACACCCGCACGGTGGCGCCCACTTCGCCGACGCCACCTAGGGTGTCGCCTGCCGCATTGAGGCGCAACTCGGTCGCCGCTGCTGGCGGCGTCAGGTCGGGCGCCTGCACCGTGACCGCCTCGCTGACGTTGCCAGGTGGGTCGGCCTGCAGCACGGATAGCACCTGGTTATCGACCTGAGCCGGCGACAGGTCCACACGGAAGCTGCCATCTGCCAGGACCGTGCCCGTGCCCAGCGCCACGCCCGCTGCATCCCTGACGGTTACCGTGGATCCCGGCTCACCCAAGCCGGTGACCACGCTGCCATCGGCGTTGATTGCCACCTGAGTCAATGGCGCTGGTGGGGTGAAGTCAGGCGTTTGCAAGGTGGCGATCGGCGAGACATTACCGGCCGCATCGGCCTGGGTGAAGCTCAGCACCTCGGCGTTGGTGAGCGGCGGGTCGAGGGTCAGCGTGAAGTTGCCGCTGGCATCGACGATGGCCCTGCCGATGTCCTCACCCGCTGCGTTGGTGACGGTCACTTCTGCGCCGGCTTCGCCGCGCCCCGTAATGGTGGCGCCGTCGCTGGAAACCGCCAGCTCCGCCGGTGCGGTTGGCGGCGTGGTGTCGGGCGCGGTGATGACGCTGGCGCCCGATTGGTTGCCGGCGGCGTCGGTCAGCAGCACCTGGACCTGTTGCCCATTGGCCTGAGGCGCCGTGAGGTTGACCTGGAAGGTGCCATCGACGCGCACGGTGTCGGTACCCAGAACACTGCCGTCGGCAGCGATCACCCGCACGGTGACGCCTGGCTCACCTGTACCGTTGAGCAGGCTGCCACCGCCAGCGAACGCCAGGTCCTGTGCAGGTGTTGGCGCGGTGCGGTCTGGCGCGGTAAGGCTGACGCTGTTCGATTCGTTGCCAGCCACATCGGCCTGGCTGGCATTGAGCAGCTCGCCGTCCAGTTGTGCCGTCGCCAGCGTGGCGCTGAAGTTGCCAGCGGCATCGACCACGGCGGTGCCGAGTTCGATACCACCCTCGCCGGTGATGGTCACGGTAGCGCCCGGCTCGCCGCGGCCGGTCACGACCAGGCCATCGCCAGACAGCACCAGGCCGGTCAGCGACAGCGGCGCCGTGGTGTCCGGCGCCTGCAGCGTGGCAGGTAGCGAAACCGCGCCGTCGGTGCCAGTGGCGGCGATCAGCAGCACTTCGCCGTTGGCCTGCGCGCTGCCAAGGTTGACCGTGAAGCTGCCGTCATTGGCCACTGGGCTGCTGCCCAGGAGTTGCCCATTGGTGCCGTACACGTTGACGGTGGTGCCGCTGGCTGCCGTTCCCGATACCGATAGCCCGTCGGCTGCCAGGACCAGGTCTGCCGGGGTTGCCGGTGCCAAGGGCCCAGGGGCGTTGATCGATTGGGCAGGCGATACGTTCTGCGCTGCATCGGCTTGCACCACGCTGAGGGTTTCACCCACCAGTGCCGCAGGGCTCAGGCTGACATTGAAACGACCGTCGGCTGCGACCACGGCTGTGCCCAGCAGGCTGCCATCGGCTGCGCTGACGCGCACGGTGGCGCCGGCCTCACCGGTGCCCACCAGGCTCGCGCCGTCGGCGGACACGGCCAGGTTGCTGACGGCGGGCGGCGGCGTGGTGTCTGCTGCGGTATAGGGCGCAGCGGTCGAGACATTGCCGGCAGCGTCGGTGGCGGTCACCTGCAAGGCCTGACCGTTGGTCTGGGGAGCATTGAGGGTGATCTGGAAGGTGCCGTTGGCAGCGGCGACTGCCGTGCCCAGCACGTTGCCGGCGCTGTCGCGCACGGTCACCGTGCTGCCTGCTTCGGCGCTGCCGGTCATTTGCAGGCCTGAAGGGGCGAGCAGCAGGTCGATCGGCGCGTCGGGTGCCGTAAAGTCCGGCGCAGTCACGGCAACCGCCACCGATGTGTTGTTGCCCGCATCGGTCTGGGTGACGCTCAGGCGCTGCGCGTTGAGCTGCGCGCTGTCCAGGGTCAGGGTGAAGCTGCCATTGGCCGCGACCAGTCCTGTACCGAGGATGGTGCCGTCGACCCCGCGTACGCTGACGGTGGCGCCTGCTTCGCCCAGGCCGGTCAGGGTCAGGCCGTTGTTGTTCAGCACCACGTTGGTCAGGGCAGCCGGGGGTGTGAGGTCTGGCGCGGTGAGGTTGACGGCAACCGAGGTGTTGCCGGCGGCATCGACCTGGGTGACGCCGATGGCTTGGCCATTGGCCTGGGGCGTATCGAACACCACGGTAAAGCGGCCGTCCACACCCACAGTCGCCGTTCCCAGCACGGCGCCGGAGGCGTTGCGCACCTGCACGGTAGCGCCGGGTTCACCGCTGCCGGACAGCTGCCGGCCATCGCCGCTCAACTGCGCGTCGCTCACGGCTGCCGGCGGTGTGCGATCTGGCGTGGCCAGGCTGGCCGGTGCCGACACGTTGCCGGCTGCATCGCTGAGGGTGACCTGCAGCGCGCTACCGGTTGTCTGGGCGCTGGGCAGGGTGATCTGGAACTGGCCACTCTGGTTGACGGTACCGGTGGCCAGTACCGCGCCGCTGGCATCGCGAATCGTCACCAGCGCCCCGGCCTCACCCTGGCCGCTGACGACCGTGGCCGCGTTGTTCAGGCTCAGGTTGTCGGCAGCCAGAGGTGCCTGCAGATCGGGGGCTTGCAAGGTCGCGGCCAATGACACGTTACCGGCCGCGTCCGCCTGGGTCACGATCAGGTTCTGGGCATTGGCCACTGGCGGAACGAAGTTGATCGTGAACAGGCCATTGCTGCCCACGGTCGCGCTGCCCAGGAAGTTGCCCAGGCTATCGCTGACGCGCACGGTGGCGCCCACTTCGCCCTGGCCGGTCAAGGTGCTGCCGATCCGGTCGATGGCCACGTTTGTCGGTGCATCCGGTGGTGTGGTGTCTTCGGCGACCACGGTGGCTGGCACCGAGGGCTGACCGCCTGCCGTCGCTCGCGCGGTGACCTGCAATTTCTGCGCATTGAGCTGGGCATTGAGGAAGAACACGCGGAAGATGCCATCGGTGCCAACCGTCGCCGTGCCCAACGTGGTACCGGCGGATGTCACGGTAATCAAGGTACCGACGGTGCCCTGGCCGGTCAGCAGGAAGCCGTCGTCGCTGATCGCCAGGTTGCTTGGGGCCGCGACTTCGTTGCCGGTCGGGCCTTGCAGCTGTACTTCGGTGGAGGCGTTGCCGGCCGGGTCGATCACGACCACGTCGACCGTTTCGCCCGTGCTCAGGGGCGGGTCGACCGGGATCACGAAGGTGCCGTCCGGGCCTGCCGTTTCACTGCCGCGCTCGGAGCCATCAGGATTGCGGATGACCACCGTGCTGCCAGGTTCGGCCGTGCCGCCGACCGTGGTGCCATCGGGGCTCACGCTGACATCGGTAGCTGGCAGCGGATCGGTGTTGTCCGGTGCTGTCACGCTGATCGGCGCCGACGCATTGCCAGTCGGATCGGTGACCACGACGGTGACCGTCTCTCCATTGTTCTGCGGGGTGGGCAGCGTCACGCTGAAGCCGCCGTCGGCGTCTACTGGGACAGTGACTTGGCCCCCGGCACTGTCGCGTACCGTGACGGTCTGGGCGCCAGGTGCGTTGCCGGTGACGGTGGTGCCGTCTTCGCTGACCACAACGCCAGTGGGTTGCGCAGGTGGGGTGATGTCCGGCGCGGTGACCTGACCGGGCAACGAAACGTTGCCGGCACCGTCGATCAGCACGACGTCCAGCACTTGCCCATCGAGCTGCGCAGGTGACACGGGGACGATGAAATTGCCGCCCTCAGGCACCACGACGCTGCCCAGCACGGTGCCGTCAGCGGCACGTACTTCTGCCGTGGCGCCAGGTTCGCCAACGCCCTGGATGGCAGTGCCGCCCGGGGTGATGACCAGACCCGTGGCGGTTGACGGTGGAGTGCTGTCGTCAGCCGTGAGCGTGGTTGGAGGTGACAGGTTGCCCTGTGCGTCGATGAGGATTACCGACAGCACTTCACCATTGGTTTGTGCAGGGGTGAGAGGGACTTCGAAGTTGCCATCGACCCCTACTTCGACGCTGCCCAGCACATTGCCGGCGACATCGCGGACCTCGACAGTGGTCCCGGCCTCACCTCGGCCGCTCAGTACATTCCCTGCGCCATTGAGCGTGAGGCCAACAGCCGCCACAGGCGGTTCGAGGTCAGGCGCCGTCAAGGTGCCAGGAACGGAGGCGTTGCCGGCAGGGTCGGTTTGGGTGATTGATAGCGCCTGGCCACCGAGTTGCGCCGGTACCAGGGTAACGCTGAAGTTGCCGTCGGCTTGGACCTCGGCAGTGCCCAGCACGATGCCGGCGACGCCGGTCACCGTGACTTGTGCGCCGGGCTCGCCCGTGCCCGTGACGACGGTGCCATCAGCGGACACCAGCAGGGTGCCGGGGATGGCCGGCGGTTCATTGTCTGGTGCAGTCAGGTCGACGGCCTGGGACAGGTTGCCGGCGGCATCGCGCTGTTCGACGCTCAGCACCTGGCCATTGGTCTGCGCGGGGTCGAGCGTGACCGAGAATGCGCCGTTGTCGCCTACTTGGGCAAAGCCCAATACGGCGCCGTTCGGGCCGCGCACGGTCACCGTGGCGCCGGCTTCGCCAGTGCCGCTCACCACGCTGCCTGCGCCGTTGATGACGGCGTCGGCGACCAGTTGGGGTGGCGTGGTATCCGGCGCAGTGAAGGGTACCGGGCCTGCGCTGTTGCCCAGGTTGTCGGTGGCTTCCACGCTCAAGTTTTCGCCGTTGCGCTGGGCAGCGGACAGGGTGACGTCGAAGCGTCCGTCGGCGCCCACGGTTGCGCTGCCCAGCACAGCGCCGTCTGCGTCGCGTACGGTAATGATCGAGCCGACCTGACCTACACCGGTCAGATGGATACCCGCGGTGTCGATAGCCAACGCGGAAGGCTGCAACGGGCCGTCCAGATCGGGCGCCGTGACGGTGGCGCTCGAGGTATTGCCTGCGCCATCGCGCACGGTGACTTCCAGGGTCTGACCATCGGTCTGCGGCGGCGTCAGTTGCACGCTGATGACGCCGTTGGCACCGATCTGAGCCGTGCCGAGCACGTTGCCATCGGCATCGGTGACCTGCACCGTGGCCCCTGCCTCGCCACGTCCGGTCAACACGCTGCCGTTGGTGCTCAACTGCAGATCGGTAGGTTCATTGGGGGCCGTGATGTCGGGAGCGACGATTTGCACGGGCAACGAAGGGGTGCCGTCGCCATCGATGGCGACCACATCCAGGGTTTCACCGTTGGCCTGGGCCGGTGTGAGGCCCACGGTGAAGCTGCCGTCAGGGTTGGCCTGAACGGTGCCGATGACATTGCCCTGCGTATCGCGCACTTCCACCTGGCTGTTGCCAGGGGCTGTGCCGCTGACCGAGGTGCCGTCGCCAGCCACCACGATGTCGGTCGGGCTAGCCGGTACGGGGGCTTGCGAAACGGTGACGTCTATCGCCGTGGAGACATTGCCGGCTGCATCGGTCTGCACCAGCGTGATGGCCTGGCCGGCCACCAACGGCGCATCGAGGTTGACGACGAAGGTGCCGTTGGCCGCGACGGTGCCCGTGCCGATGACCAGGCCCTCGTCATTGCGCACCTGCACGGTGGCGCCCGGCTCGCCCCTGCCTGCAACGGCAAGGCTTCCCGCACCTGCCTGCACGTTGCTGACCGGTACCGGCGGCGTGATGTCGGGGGCGACATAGCCTAGCGGCACCGAGCTGTTGCCTGCGGCGTCGGTGACGGTCACGGACAGGGCCTGACCGTTGGCCTGGGGCGGGTCGAGTGTGAGGGTAAAGGTGCCGCCGGGCTGTGCGATGGCGCTGCCGATCAGGGTGCCGGCGGCGTCGCGCACTTCAACGCGCGCGCCGGCCTCGGCCGTACCGCTCAAGGTCACGCCGTTTTCCAGCGCCAGGTTGGCCGGTTGCAACGGCGCCACCTGGTCAGGGGCGGCCAGCGAGCTTGGCACGGAGATGTTGCCCGCTGCATCGGTGAGGGTGACCTGGAGCGCCGAGCCGTCGATCACCGGCGTCTGCAACTGCACCACGAAGCTGCCGTCGGCTTGTACTGTGCCGGATGCCAGCAGTTGCCCCTGGTCGTTGCGCACTTGGACAGTGGTGCCGGCTTCGCCGCGCCCGGAAACGGTGGCGCCATTGGCGCTGATCACCAGGTCGGTGGCAGGTTGCGGCGGCGTGGTGTCGCCGCCGTTGTCGATCACAGGCGCAGTGACCGAGCCCGGCAATGAGGCATTGCCGGCGGCGTCGGTAGCATTGACCTGCAGCTGCTCGCCGGCCACTTGTGGCGGATTCAGGGTGATGCTGAAGACACCGGTCGCACCCACTACGGCCGAACCCAGCACAGTGACCGCATCAGCGGCCAGCACGCGCACGGTACTGCCAGCTTCGGCGCGCCCCGTGACGATGCTGCCGTCGCCATTGACTTGCAGCTCGCCGGGGATGGCCGGTGGCGTGATGTCCGGCGCCGTCACCTGCACAGGCAGGGAGGCATTTGCGGCGCCATCGATGGCCACCACGTCGAGCAATTCGCCGTTCGCCTGAGCCGGGTTGAGCACGACGGTGAATGTGCCACCGGCGCCTACCACCACACTGCCGACTACGTTGCCATCGGCATCGCGTACCTGCACCTGGCTGCCTGCCGGGGCCGTGCCGCTGATGCTGGTGCCGTCCTCGGCCACCACCAGATCGCTCGGGCTGGCCGGGGCCGGAACCAGAGGAACGTCGAACAGCAGCGGTTCGGACGCATTGCCGCTTGGGTCGGTCTGCACGAGGTTCAGGCGTGCGCCGGGCTGGGCAGGTGGGTTGAGTTCGAGCAGGAAGGTCCCGTTGCCACTCACGATGCCGCTGCCGATTACGCTACCGTTCGCATCGCGCACTTCTACGCGCGCGCCCGCTTCGCCTCGACCGGCCACGGTCAGGCCGGCGTTACCCACCACCACGTTGCTTACCGAAGCCGGCGGCGTGATGTCCGGCGCTTCGAACTGCAGCGGTGTCGAGGTGTTGCCGGCGGCATCTACCAGGCGTACATCGAGCGCTTCGCCGTTGGCCTGCGCGGGTGCCAGGGTGATACTGAAGTTGCCGTTTGCATCGACCAGGCCGGTGCCGATCACGCCCCCGCCAGCAGTGCGTACCTGCACCGTTGCGCCAGGCTCGCCGCGACCGGTCAGCGTGACGCCGCCTTCAAGGGCAAGCGCGGTTGGTTGGGCAGGCGCCAGCAGGTCGGGGCTGACCACGGTGGCTGGGGTGGAGGCGTTGCCGGCGGCATCGGTGAGCACGACTTGCAGGGGGCTGCCGTCCTTCACCGCAGGGTCTAGGGTGACCTGGAAGGTACCGTCGGCATTGACGGTGCCGCTGGCCAACAGGTTGCCTTGACCATCGCGTACCTGCACGGTGGCGCCAGCCTCGCCGCGCCCATTCAGTTGCGCGCCGGCAAGGTTGATGGCCAGGCCCGTGGCAGGTGCAGGCGGCGTGTTGTCCACGGCGTCGATGTCGGGCGCTGTGACATTGCCCCCAGCAGAGGTGTTGCCCGCCGCGTCGGTGGCCGTGACCTGCAAGACCTCGCCGTCGACCTGCGGCGGGTTCAGCGTGATGCTGAAGCTGCCGGTGGCGCCGACCACTGCACTGCCCAACACCGTGGTGCCATCGGCTGCCAGCACGCGCACAGTGCTGCCAGGCTCGCCACGTCCGCTGAGTACCGTGCCGTCGGCATTGACGGCCAGTTCGCTTGGCGTTGCAGGTGCAGTGATGTCCGGGGCGATGATCTGGGTGGGCAGGGAAGAAAGCCCTGCACCGTCGATCGCGACCACATCGAGCAGTTCGCCGTTGGCCTGCGCGGGTGCCAATTCGACCGAGAAGCTGCCGTCAGGGCCTGCGACTGCGCTGCCCAGCAACGCACCGTCCGCGCCGCGCACTTCTACCCGAGTACCTGCCGGGGCGGTACCGGTCAGGGCGGTACCGTCTTCTGACAGTGCCAGTTCAGCAGGGCTGGCGGGCGGATTGGTCGCTGGCACCGCGAATGTAACGGCGATCGAAGCATTGCCGCTGGGGTCCACCTGGATCAGGCTCAGTTGCTCACCGGGCTGCGCGGCAGGGTCGAGATTGACCAGGAAAGTGCCGTTGGCGGTAACCACGCCGCGACCCAGCAGGTTGCCATCGATGTCACGCACTTCAACCGTGGCACCGGCTTCGCCTCGACCACTGAGTGCGGTACCCCCTGGCCCGACCAGAAGGTTGGTCACAGCTTCTGGTGGCGTGATGTCCGGGGCGTTGAACTGCAGCGGGTCAGACGTGTTACCCGCTGCATCGACCAGGCGTACGTCCAATGCCTGGCCGTTGGCCTGGGCAGGAGAGAGGGTGACTGTGAACCGGCCGTCGTCGCCAACAATTGCCGAGCCGATCAGGGTACCGGCTGCGGTACGGACCTGCACGGTCGCACCTGCTTCACCGCGGCCAGTCAGGGTCACGCCGCCAGCCAACGCCAGTTCGGTTGGCTGTACCGGGGCGATCAAGTCAGGGGAAGTAACGGTCGCGGCCTCGGACACATTGCCAGCGGCATCGGTGAGCGTGACCTGCAGGTCGCTACCGTCTTTGACGGCGGGGTCCAGGTTGACAGTAAAGGTGCCATCGGCGGCCACGGTACCGGTTGCAATCAGGTCACCGGCCGCATTGCGCACTTGGACCGTGGCTCCGGCTTCACCGCGACCACTCAACTGGGTACCCGCCACACCCACTACCAGGTTGGAAGCCGCTTCAGGCGGCGTCGTATCGCCGCCGCCGTCAATGTCCGGCGCGGTGACCGAACTGGCCTGGGATGCATTGCCCGATGGATCGGTGGCAGTGGCTTGTAGCACTTCGCCGTCCACCTGGGCAGGGTTCAGGGTAATGCTGAACATGCCGGTGGCGCCGACCACCGCCGAGCCCAGCTCGGTGCCGTTAGCGGCCAGAATGCGCACGGTGCTGCCCGGCTCGGCGCGGCCCGTGACCACGGTGCCGTCGGCGCTCACTGCCAGCTCTGCGGGAGCGGCGGGAGCCGTGATATCGGGGGCGGTGACCTGGGCGGGCAGTGACGATACATCGTCGGCGATGGCCACCACATCCAGCAGTTCGCCGTTGGCCTGGGCCGGGTTCAGGTCGATGCTGAAGCTGCCGTCGGCATTGGCGATGGTGCTGCCGATCAACGCACCGCTGGCATCGCGCACTTCGACGCGTGAGCCTGCCGGGGCAGTACCGGTGAGCACGGTGCCGTCGGCGTTTACCGCCAGGTTGGCTGGGCTTTCCAGGGCTGGGGTCAGGGGCACTTCGTAGTCGACTGCGGGCGAGGCGTTGCCGCTAGGGTCTGTCTGCACCAGGCTCAGTTGCTCGCCGGGTTGCACGGCGGGGTCGAGGTTGACCAGGAAGGTGCCGTTGGCAGTGACCACGGCGCTGCCCAGCAGGGTCCCGTTCGCATCGCGCACCTCCACCGTTGCACCTGGCTCGCCTCGGCCCCCGATGACGGTACCGCCAGGGCCGACCAGTACATTGGTGACCGCTTCTGGCGGAGTGATGTCAGGGGCGTCGAACTGCAAGGGCGCCGAGGTATTGCCTGCCCCATCGACCAGGCGTACGTCCAGTGCCTGGCCGTTGGCCTGGGCAGGGGAGAGGGTGATGCTGAAGGCGCCGTCTGCGCCCACGGTGCCTGTACCGATCACGGTGCCGGCGGCATCGCGCACTTGCACGGTAGCACCCGGCTCACCGCGGCCGGTGAAGGTGACGCCATCGGCCAGGGCCAGGTCAGTGGGTTGGGCAGGCCCTACGAGGTCTGGCGACGCCACGCTGGCGGCTGGCGATGTGTTGCCTGCCGCGTCAGTGAGGGTGACTTGGAGGCTGCTGCCGTCCTTGACGGCGGGTTCCAGACTGACGGTGAAGGTGCCATCGGCCCCGACGGTGCCCGTGGCGAGCAGGTTGCCTGCGGCGTCGCGCACTTGCACGGTGGTACCGGCTTCGCCGCGGCCAGTCAGTTGACTGCCTGCTAGCCCGATGACCAGGTCCACGGGCGCGTCTGGCGGTGTGACGTCACCACCGCCATCGATGTCCGGTGCTGTGACTGCACTGGCTTGGGATACGTTGCCCGCCGCATCGGTGGCAGTGGCTTGCAGTACTTCGCCATCCACTTGGGCAGGGTTCAGGGTGATGCTGAACACGCCGGTGGCGCCGACGACCGCCGAGCCCAACTCAGTGCCATCAGCGGCCAGAATGCGCACGGTGCTGCCCGGCTCGGCGCGGCCCGTGACCACGCTGCCGTCGGCGCTCACTGCCAGCTCTGCGGGAGCGGCGGGGGCCGTAATATCGGGGGCGGTGACCTGGGCGGGCAGTGACGATATATCGTCGGCGATGGCCACCACATCCAGCAGTTCGCCGTTGGCCTGGGCCGGGTTCAGGTCGATGCTGAAGCTGCCGTCGGCATTGGCGATGACGCTGCCGACCAACGCACCGCTGGCATCGCGCACTTCGACGCGTGAGCCTGCCGGGGCAGTACCGGTGAGCACGGTGCCGTCGGCGTTTACCGCCAGGTTGGCTGGGCTTTCCAGGGCTGGGGTCAGGGGCACTTCGTAGTCGACGGCGGGCGAGGCGTTGCCGCTAGGGTCTGTCTGCACCAGGCTCAGTTGCTCGCCGGGTTGCACGGCGGGGTCGAGGTTGACCAGGAAGGTGCCGTTGGCAGTGACCACGGCGCTGCCCAGCAGGGTCCCGTTCGCATCGCGCACCTCGACCGTTGCACCTGGCTCGCCTCGGCCACTGATGACGTTGCCGCCAGGGCCGACCAGCACATTGGTGACCGCTTCTGGCGGAGTGATGTCAGGGGCGTCGAACTGCAAGGGCGCCGAGGCGTTGCCTGCTGCATCGACCAGGCGTACGTCCAGTGCCTGGCCGTTGGCCTGGGCAGGGGAGAGGGTGATGCTGAAGGCGCCGTCTGCGCCCACGGTGCCTGTGCCGATCACGGTGCCGGCGGCATCGCGCACTTGCACGGTAGCGCCTGGCTCACCGCGGCCGGTGAAGGTGACGCCATCGGTCAGGGCGAGGTCGGTGGGTTGCGCAGGCCCCACGAGGTCTGGCGATGCCACGCTGGCGGCTGGCGAAGTGTTGCCCGCTGCGTCGGTCAGGGTGACTTGGAGGCTGCTGCCGTCCTTGACGGCGGGGTCCAGGCTGACGGTGAAGGTGCCATCGGCACCGACGGTGCCTGTGGCGAGCAGGTTGCCTGCCGCGTCGCGCACTTGCACGGTGGTGCCGGCTTCGCCGCGGCCGCTCAACTGTGTGCCGGCTAGGCCGACCACCAGGTCCACAGGTGCATCCGGCGGTGTGGTGTCACCGCCATCGACCAAGGGCGCGGTGATGTTGGCTGCCGGCGACGTATTGCCTGCTGCGTCGGTAGCGCTCACCGCCAGGGCCTGGCCAGTGGTCTGCGGGGGTTGCAGCGTGATGCTGAACAGGCCGTCGGCGCCCGCGATGGCGGTGCCCAGCAACGCACCGCCAGGGCCGCGTACCGAAACGGTAGACCCAGGTTCGGCCCGCCCGGTCAGGGTGGCCCCTTGGGCATCGACGGCCAGGTTGGTCGGTGCGAGCGGCGCCGTGAGGTCTGGCGCAACGACGGCACCCGGTGCAGAGACGTTGCCAGCGGCGTCGGTCAGGGTGACTTGCAGGTTCTGGCTATCAAGCTGCGCCGGTGTGAGCACCACCTCGAAGGCTCCATTGGCCCCCACCACGCCGCTGCCGATCACATTGCCGGCAGGGTCGCGAACGTTGACCGTGGTGCCGGGTTCGCCGCGGCCCGACAGGCGCGTGCCATCAGCGGAGACAACGAGCGCCACGGGCGCATCAGGAGCGGTGGTGTCGGTGCCATCGACCACTGGAGCCACAATACCAGCTGCGGCGGACGTGTTGCCCGCTGCATCCTCGGCCGTGACCTGCAACGCCTGGCCCGCTGTCTGTGCCGGTTGCAGGGTAATGCTGAACAAGCCGTCCGCCCCAGCCGTGGCCGAGCCCAGCAGCACGCCGTCAGCCCCTCTGACCGACACCGTGGAACCGGGCTCGGCGCGGCCTGTGAGCGTTGTACCCTGAGCGTCGATGGCAAGTTCGGTCGGCGCCAGCGGAGCGGTCGCATCCGGCGCGGTCACGGTGCCCGGTGCAGACACATTGCCGGCTGCATCGGTCAAGGTCACCTGCAGGTTTTCGTTGTTGATCTGGGGGGCGTTGAGCGCAATATCGAAGCTGCCATCGGCCCCGACCGTACCGGTACCGAGCAGGTTGCCAGCGGCATCACGAATGTTCACGATCGCACCCGCTTCACCGCGCCCCGACAGGCGCAGGCCATCCGGGGAAACCAGCAGGTCGATGGGGGTTGCCGGTGCCGTGGTGTCAGGTACTGCACCGCCACCACCGCCGCCGCCGCTACCGCCGCCCAGCGCCGCCGCGCCGCCGCCCACGCCGAGCAATCCCAAGCCTGCGATGGCCCACGTCGGCATCGCGTCGCCCGCCGTACCGATGCCTGCAACCAGTTCGTCCAGAGAAGCCACTTCGTTGAAGGTGAAGCCGGTGAAAGCCTGAGCATCGTATTCGGCTTGCCAGAGGGTGCCGTCTTCGCCGACGAACACCATGTCGCTGCCGACGCCTGCCTGGTTCAACGCGAAGAAATTACCGATGGTGACCTTTTCGCCGGACTTGAGCGTGACGATCAAATCCTGCCCGCGTTGCGTGACGGTGGCGACCTGGTCGGGCGCGACGGGCATCTGCACGACGCCTGGGCCATTGAGAGTGATATTGCCCCAGGCATTCTGGGTGGCGACGGCGGACTGCTTATCGGCGACGACGATGTTTTCCATGAAGTGCTCCCTGCTGGTCGACTGATCCCCCCCGGCCTGAATGCGGCCGGCATTGCTGCACCAGGTCCTCTGGAACGCGATGCGGCAGCCTCGACCGGTCAGTCGAGGCGTGGGCGTTTAGGAGATATAGCAGCCGTGTTCAGACCAACCAGAGGCTTTCTGGGTTAATCCTTTTGTGAGGCATCCCTAGCGAATGCCCAGCCGCCGGGCCAAGCGGCTGAGGTTCGCGCGGTCGAGTTCGAGCACTCTTGCGGTGGCTGCCCAGTTGCCCTGATGTTGATCCAGGCAGGCCTGAATCAACTGGCGTTGGTAGGTGTCCAGCGCTTGGCGCAGGCCTCCAGCACCCAGTTCCGGCACCGCCGTTTCATGGGCGGGGGCGAGCTGTGCAGGCAGCGAAGCAAGTGGCTGAAGATCCAGGTCGGCAGCGGTCAAGGACAAAATCCTGGGACGTACCGTTTGTCGGCCCAACGCCTTGAGCGCCGAGCGGCCGATCAGATGCTCCAGTTCACGCACGTTGCCCGGCCAGTCGTAGGACAGAAGTGCAGCCTGGGTGTCCGCGTCCAGACGTAGGCTGCTCAAGCCCAGGCGTGAGCGATTCTGTTCGAGGAAGTAGCCCGCCAGAAGTAGCACGTCGCGTGCTCGTTCCCGCAGAGGGGGGACATGCAGGGGATATACGCTCAGGCGGTGGTAGAAATCGGCACGCAATCGCCCGCTGCGCACCTCGGCGGCCAGATCGCGGTTGGTGGCGGCGATCAGGCGCACGTCGACGTGGTGTTCGCGGTCCGAGCCCAGCCGCTGCAACTGCCCGCTTTGCAACACGCGCAGCAGCTTGGCTTGTACGGCTAGCGGCAACTCGCCTACCTCGTCGAGAAACAGCGTGCCCCCATTGGCCAGTTCGAACTTGCCTCGGCGCTCTGCATGGGCGCCGGTGAAGGCTCCGCGCACGTGGCCGAACAGCTCGCTTTCCACCAGCGTGTCGGGCAGCGCTGCGCAGTTCAGGCTGATCAACGGCTTGTGGGCGCGGCTGCTCGCCTGGTGCAGGGCTTGGGCTACCAACTCTTTGCCCACCCCGGTCTCGCCGGTGATCAGCACGGTGAGGTCGCTGCTGCCCACCAATCGGATTTCCTCCAGCATGCGCTTGTGGGCCGGGCTCTGGCCGATCAGCTCTCGGTCCTGACCACTGGCCTGGCGATACACCTCTGCTCGCTGATGCTCGTTTTCTGCGCGCAGGGCCAGGCGTTCGATCCGCTCGGCCACGGTCACGGTGGCAGCGGCCAGGCTGGCAAAGGCTTGCAAGGCGTCGAGCTCCAGGCTCTGAAACTGGCCGGGCGTCAGGGCATCGAGGGTGACCAGCCCCCACGGGCGCTCATCGACCATCAAGGGGCAACCCATGCAGTCGTGAACCTCAAGGTCCACGTCCGGCGTATTGACCAGGCCATCGTAGGGGTCCGGCAGCTCGGAGTCGCTGGCAAAGCGGGTAGGGGAGGGGCTGCTCAACAGAATCTGAAAACGTGGGTGCTCACTGACCTTGAAGCGACGGCCAACGGTATCTGGGCTCAGGCCGTCCACGGCCAAGGGCACTAGCCATTGGCCATCGAGCCGGAGCAAGGCGGCAGCGTCACAGGGCAGCAGACTGCGCATGGCTTGCAGTAAACGGCGATAGCGCTCCTGATCGGGCAGGTCGCGGGACAGGTCGCTGACCAGTGGCAGCAAGGCGGTAAGCAATGGCTTGGCAGTCATAGGGACTCCTGTGTGTCTAATTGACTATAAGCCATCCTGTGTCATTTCGACATGCTAGGGCTTGAAGCCCCCGAATTTGCAGGGCCCTGGACTTGGCACGAATGGTGAAATGACCCAGACATCATTCGAAGCCCATGGCTCAGGAGTTGCTGCAATGCTCAATGCCGAACAACGTGCGATCATCAAGGCCACCGTTCCATTGCTGGAAACCGGCGGCGAGACACTGACCACTCATTTCTACCAAATGATGCTCAGCGAGTACCCCGAGGTACGTCCACTGTTCAACCAGGCGCACCAGGCCAGCGGTGACCAGCCGCGTGCCTTGGCCAATGGCGTGCTGATGTATGCCCGTCACATCGACCAGCTCGAACAGTTGGGCGGTCTGGTGGGCCAGATCATCAACAAGCATGTGGCGTTGCAGATCCTGCCCGAGCATTACCCGATCGTTGGCCGCTGCTTGTTGCGGGCCATCGAGGAAGTATTGGGCAAGGACATTGCCACGACCGAGGTGATCAACGCCTGGGGCGCAGCCTATGGCCAGTTGGCAGACATTCTCATCAATGCTGAAGAAAGCCTATACAAGCAAAAAGAAGAGGCCGACGGCGGATGGCGAGGGACCCGCGAGTTCCGACTGGCGCGGCGAGTGGTGGAAAGCCGCGAAATCGTCTCTTTCTACTTCACCCCAGTGGACGGCAAGCCGGTGCTCAAGGCCGAACCTGGGCAGTACATCGGGCTGAGGCTGATGATCGATGGTGTAGAGCATCGTCGCAACTATTCGCTTTCCGCGTTGTGCGACGGTGGTGAATATCGGATCAGCGTCAAACGCGAATCGGGTGGCACGGTCTCCAACTACCTGCATGACCAACTGATGGTAGGTGACACCCTCCAATTGTTCCCACCAGCCGGTGATTTCACACTGGCCGCCAGTGATAAGCCGTTGGTGCTAATCAGCGGGGGCGTGGGCATCACGCCTACCCTGGCCATGCTAGAAGCGGCCTTGCCGACCGGGCGGCCGGTGCACTTCATTCACTGCGCGCGCAACGGGCAGGTGCATGCGTTTCGCGAGTGGCTCGACACCCAGGCAGCTCAGCACCCGCAACTCAGGCGTTTCTACTGCTACGCCGAAGCGGATGATGCAGCCCACGCCAATGCCGTGGGCTTGCTGGACCAGCATCTGCTGGGCGAGTGGCTCCCTCGTGAACGCGACGTGGACGTCTACTTCCTCGGGCCGAAGCCCTTCATGGCCGCGGTCAAACGTCAGCTTCTGGCCCTGGGCGTACCCGAGCGGCAGACCCGCTACGAGTTCTTCGGGCCGGCCGCGGCGCTGGTGTAAGCGTTTTAACGCCTAGTGACTATATATAAAGAAGCGTAACGGCTACGCGATGGTCGGCCGTCATCAGGGGCTGCAAAGCAGCCCCTCGCCGTGCTCACGAAATCCGTCAGGGCAATGCTTGAGTCCTGCGTTAATCCTGCATTAACCCAGCTGCCATTCACTCCTGCTGAACGAGAAGCAGGCGGCAACTGCGGCCTGTCCGGTAGCTTCACTTTTTTGCTGCCCCTCGTTGAACCGTCCTGCCAACGCCCGGTCAGAGCCACACCCCATTGTCGCCTGGAATATGTATCCATGAAGGCGAAGCGCCCAGGCAACCGGCGTCTGTGTAGAATTGCGCCAGGCTGGCGGACTACGCTGCGACTATCCATCCAAGGAACCGGCAATGAATGATCAAACATCGCGCCTGAATCGGGAACGGCGCTTTCTGGTACTGTTGGGCCTGATCTGCGTTTCGCTGATCGGTGGCGCCCTTTACATGCAGGTGGTGCTGGGCGAGGCGCCATGCCCGTTGTGCATTCTTCAGCGCTATGCGCTCCTGTGCATCGCCGTCTTCGCATTCCTGGCCGCAGCCATGCCCGGGCGACGCAGCCTGACCTTCTTCGAGGCACTGGTCGTGGTCAGCGCCATTGGCGGAATCATTGCAGCCGGCAACCATGTGTATATACTCGCCAACCCCATGGTCAGTTGTGGCATCGATACGCTGCAGCCCATCGTCGATGACTTGCCCTTGGCCAAGGTCTGGCCGCTGGCGTTTCAGGTGGACGGTTTCTGCAGCACGCCTTACCCACCGGTGCTGGGCCTTTCACTGGCGCAATGGGCGTTGATCGCCTTCGTCCTGACGGCGTTGCTGGTGCCACTTGGCATCTACCGCAACCGTCGCCGTCCTTAGACAAAAGTCCCTGAATACGACAAGGTTTTCGCGGGCTTCATCGAGGTACGAAAACCCCTGGTAAATTGATCCAGATCAAGCTGTAGCCCTTGCTGGATGCGGGTTGCAGGGCTATAGCCAGGGGTGCGACAAAGTGTCGCGAAGTTGAATTTTTCGGCGCTATTGTTACAGAACCTGTAAAGGACTGTTGCTCAATAAGTCATAGTCAAGGGTTGGCGACCTATCTACAATCGCCCCCAATTTCCGTTCGGCACTGCTTGCAAGTCGCAGGATTGAAGGAAGCCCCAGCGCTCCTTTTTGCTGACTTCGTCAAGTTTCGCCCAACGGCGATACCGGGCGGACCCCCCTCCGCGTTTTCCGCACCAAATGGAATTGGTCTGCTATACAGGCCTTTGCCTACGAAACCAAAAGCACCGCTAACTCGCTTGAAGCCAAGGTCCTGCAGTCGGGCCCAGGCAGGAGCGGGTACGGGCGCGCAATGCCTCACTTGGTTGGACGAAGTGTTGGCTATCAAACACCAATTGCATT
The DNA here is from genome assembly GCF_043104125.1 of Pseudomonas sp. xss_4. NCBI lineage: Bacteria > Pseudomonadati > Pseudomonadota > Gammaproteobacteria > Pseudomonadales > Pseudomonadaceae > Pseudomonas > Pseudomonas sp. xss_4. Next base: position 10,151 of record NZ_JBICKJ010000081.1, on the reverse strand, counting down.
GAAGCAAGCTGATCTAGAGGTCGTGAGATGAGTAAAAAGCGTTACCCCAGACTGTTTGGCATATTGCCCTTTTTAGGCATGCTTTTACTCAGTGGGTGCAACTGGACCCTGCTCGACCCGAAGGGACAGGTCGGCATTGAGCAAAAGAACCTGATCCTGATCGCAATCGGCCTGATGCTGCTGGTCGTCGTGCCAGTCATCATCATGACCGTGGTGTTCGCCTGGAAGTATCGCGCTTCCAACAAGGCAGCCACCTACACCCCGGACTGGTCGCACTCGACCAAGATCGAGGCTGCGGTGTGGATCATCCCGATCCTGATCATCATCGTGCTGGGTTACGTGACCTACAAGTCCACCCACAAGCTCGACCCGTACCGTCCTCTGGATTCCGACGTGAAGCCCGTGCAGATCGACGTCGTCGCGCTAGACTGGAAGTGGCTGTTCATCTACCCGGAACAAGGTATCGCCACGGTCAACAAGATCGTCTTCCCGGCCAATACCCCGGTCAACTTCCGCGTCACTTCCGACGCCGTGATGAACTCGTTCTTCATCCCGGGCCTGGGTGGCCAGATCTATGCCATGGCGGGCATGACCACCAAGCTGCACCTGATCGCCAACGAAAACGGCGTGTTTGACGGTATCAGCGCCAACTACAGCGGTGCTGGCTTCACCGGCATGAAATTCAAGGCTACTGCCACGTCCCAGGAAGACTTCGAGAAGTGGGTCGCCGAAGTCAAGCAGTCGCCGAAGAAGCTGGACAAGGCCGAATACGAAGCCTTGGCCAAACCAAGCGAAAACAACCCAGTCACGCTGTATAGCGAGGCCTCGCCTGACCAGTTCCAGCTGATCGTCGACAAGTACGAAGGCATGAACCGCGGTCGTTCGAGCCACGAAGAAGCTGGCAGCAAAGACCTGGCCACTACCAAGGGTGTGGAATCGAGTATGCAACCAGCTGCCGGTGCAGAGGAGTAAGAGATGTTCGGTAAATTAAGCCTGGAGGCGATACCCTATCACGAGCCGATAGTCATGGTGACACTCGCCATAATCGCGCTCGGTGGTATCGCTGTCGTTGGTGCAATCACCTACTTCCGCAAGTGGTCCTACTTGTGGACCGAGTGGTTGACGACCGTCGACCACAAGAAAATCGGGGTGATGTACATCATCGTCGCGATGGTCATGCTGCTGCGCGGCTTTGCCGACGCCATCATGATGCGGACCCAGCTGGCTGTTGCCACCGGTGGTTCCGAAGGCTACCTGCCTCCTGAACACTATGACCAGATCTTCACCGCCCACGGTGTGATCATGATCATCTTCATGGCGATGCCATTCTTCACCGGCCTGATGAACCTTGCGGTTCCTCTGCAGATCGGTGCACGTGACGTGGCCTTCCCGTTCCTGAACTCCCTGAGCTTCTACCTGCTGCTGGCAGGCGTGCTGCTGGTGAACATCTCGCTGGGCGTTGGTGAATTCGCCAAGACCGGTTGGGTTGCCTATCCGCCGCTCGCGGGCATTCAGTACAGTCCGGGCGTGGGTGTCGACTACTACATCTGGGCGCTACAGCTCTCAGGATTGGGTACGACACTGACAGGCGTGAACTTCCTCGTCACCGTGATGAAGATGCGCGCACCTGGCATGAAGCTGATGGACATGCCTATCTTCACCTGGACCTGCACCTGGGCAAACGTCCTGATCGTGGCTTCGTTCCCGATCCTGACCGCTGCACTGGCACTGCTGACCGTTGACCGTTATCTGGACTTCCATATCTTCACCAACGAGCTTGGTGGGAACCCGATGATGTACGTCAACCTGTTCTGGGCGTGGGGTCACCCTGAGGTTTACATCCTGATCCTGCCGGCCTTCGGCGTGTTCTCGGAAGTCACCTCCACCTTCGCCGGCAAGCGTCTGTTCGGCCACCACGCGATGATCTACGCATCGGGTGCGATCGCTGTTCTGGGCTTTGCGGTTTGGCTGCACCACTTCTTCACCATGGGTGCCGGCGCCAGCGTCAACACCTTCTTCGGCCTGGCGACGATGCTGATCTCCATCCCGACGGGTGTGAAGCTGTTCAACTGGCTGTTCACCATCTACCAGGGCCGTCTGCGCTTCACCGCGCCGATCCTCTGGACCCTGGGCTTCATGATAACCTTCTCCATCGGTGGCATGACCGGCGTTCTGCTGGCTGTACCGGGTGCTGACTTCGTGCTGCACAACAGCCTGTTCGTGATCGCCCACTTCCATAACGTGATCATCGGTGGTGCGGTATTCGGCTATATCGCCGGCTTCGCCTACTGGTTCCCGAAAGCCTTCGGTTTCACCCTGAACGAGAAGTGGGGCAAGGCTGCCTTCTGGTTCTGGATCTCGGGCTTCTACGTGGCGTTCATGCCGCTGTACGCACTGGGCTTCATGGGTATGACCCGTCGTCTGAACCACTCGGACAACCCACTGTGGGAACCCTACCTGTACGTTGCCGTGGTTGGTGCCGTGCTGATCCTGTTCGGTATCGCCTGCCAGCTGATCCAGCTGTTCGTATCGGTTCGCGATCGTCACCAGAACCTGGACGTGACCGGCGACCCATGGGGCGGCCGTACCCTGGAATGGTCGACTTCCTCGCCACCTCCGTTCTACAACTTCGCCCACATGCCTGAGAAGGTTGGCCTGGATGCCTGGCACGAAGCCAAGGAAGCCGGTGTTGCCTACAAGGTGCCGGGCAAGTACGAAGCGATCCACATGCCGAGCAATACCTCTACCGGTTTGTTCATGGGTCTGTTCCTGACCATCTTCGGCTTCGCTTTCATCTGGCACATCTGGTGGCTGGTCGGCGCAAGCCTGGTTGCAACCATCGCTGTCTTCGTTCGCCACGCTGCGCGTGACGACCAGGGCTACATGGTTCCGGCCGAAGAAGTGGCGCGCATCGAAGGCGAGCGCATGAAAGCGTTGGCCAATGCAGGTGCTCTGCCTGCCGGCGCACGTGTCGAATCGTTTGAGCGGGTGTAATCAATGTCCAGTCAAGTAATGCACGGTGCTCATGGTCACGACCATGGGCACGACGATCACCACCACGACTCGGGCCAGATGACCGTACTGGGCTTCTGGCTGTACCTGATGACCGACTGCATCCTGTTTGCGTCGCTCTTCGCTACCTACGCGGTGCTGTCCGGCAGTTTTGCCGGCGGCCCGTCGGGTCATGACATCTTCCAGCTCGATTTCGTAGCTGTTGAAACGCTGTTCCTGCTGCTGTCCTCGATCACCTTCGGCTTCGCCATGCTGAAGATGTTCGCCGGTAACAAGGCAGGCGTCCTGGGCTGGTTGGCTGTGACCTTCCTGTTCGGTGCAGGCTTCATCGCGATGGAAATCTACGAGTTCCATCACCTGATCGGCGAAGGCTTCGGCCCGAACCGCAGTGGCTTCCTGTCGGGCTTCTTCGCCCTGGTAGGCACCCACGGTCTGCACGTGACGGCTGGTCTGATCTGGATGGCAATCATGATGTACCAGATCAACAAGCACGGCATCACGCCGACCGCCAAGACCCGCATGAGCTGCCTGAGCCTGTTCTGGCACTTCCTGGACGTGGTCTGGATCTGCGTATTCACCGTCGTCTACCTGCTGGGGGTTCTGTAATGGCTAACGCACACGACACTCATCACGAAGGCAGCCACGGCAGCGTCAAGTCGTACATGATCGGTTTCGTCCTGTCGATCATCCTGACCGCGATCCCGTTCGGCCTGGTGATGTTCCCAAGCCTGCCGAAGAACCTGACCGTTCTGGTCGTTGTGGCCATGGCCGTGATCCAGGTGGTGGTACACCTGGTGTACTTCCTGCACATGGACCGCTCGAAAGGGCAACGCAACAACGTATCGACGTTCCTGTTCACCGTCATGGTGATCGCGCTGCTGGTTGGCCTGTCGCTGTGGATCATGTTCAGCATCCACGCCGAAATGCTGGCCAAGTGAGGTAAGACTGCATGTCCGTTAAGCACTTTATCCAAATCACCAAACCGGGGATCATTTTCGGTAACGTGCTTTCCGTGGCAGGCGGTTTCTTCCTTGCCGCGAAGGGCCATGTGGACTTCGCCCTGCTGCTGGCAGTGGTCGTTGGTACTTCCCTGGTGGTGGCGTCCGGTTGTGCATTCAACAACTGCATCGACCGCGACATCGACCAGAAAATGGAGCGCACCAAGAACCGCGTGATGGTACAGGGTGGCATGTCACTGCCCCTCGCGCTGATCTATGCCACCCTGCTTGGGGTGGCGGGTTTCAGCTTGCTCTACGTCCAGGCCAACCCCTTGTCCGCGTACTGCGCACTGATCGGCTTCGTGGTCTATGTGGGCTTCTACAGCCTGTGGCTCAAGCGTAAATCGGTGCACGGCACCTTGGTCGGCAGCCTGTCCGGTGCCATGCCGCCTGTCATTGGCTATTGCGCTGTCAGCAATAACTTCGACCTGGCGGCTGTGACCCTGCTGGTGATGTTCAGCCTTTGGCAGATGCCGCACAGCTTTGCCATCGCCATCTTCCGCTTCAAGGACTACAGTGCCGCAAACATTCCGGTATTGCCGGTGGCGCGCGGCATCCTGGCTGCAAAAAAACAGATCGTGCTGTATGTGCTGGCATTCGTGCTTGCGACCTTGATGCTCACCCTCGGCGGTTACGCCGGCCTCGGCTACATGGCCGTGGCAGCTGCCATGGGCCTTTACTGGCTGTACATGGCATGGGGTGGCTACAAGGCCGAAGATGACAGCAAGTGGGCACGCAAAGTGTTTGGCTTTTCCATCCTTACCGTCATGGCCTTGAGCCTGATGATGGGTGTGGACAGCCAGACGGCTGCTGACGTGCTGATGACCTACGCACGCTGAAACCACGCCTGCTTCACGAAAACCCCGGCCTGTGTGCCGGGTTTTTTTTTGCCTATGCGGGGCCTGTCGCTGGTAAGTCAGGTGACGTGCCCGGTACACAAGTTTTCGTTTTTGGCTTACCAGCATGCGGTTATCCGTGTTCAGCTGGCAAAAAATGCACCTGAATAAATCCAAAAAAACAGTAAATTACCCTTTACAAGCCGTCTCTATCGGCATTATCTTCTGAATCAGGCCGCCCCATGCGGCCAGCGTCGCTCGGACGGTTCCGGGCGCTTACGTTTTCAGAGGAAACCATGGCTAATCCAAGTTTGCCGCGCCGCTTTGCGCGCATCGATCGTCTCCCGCCCTACGTCTTCAACATCACTGCCGAGCTCAAGATGGCTGCCCGCCGCCGTGGCGAGGACATCATCGACCTGAGCATGGGTAACCCCGATGGCGCCACGCCGCCGCATATCGTCGAGAAGCTGGTGCAGGTCGCTCAGCGCGAGGATACCCATGGCTATTCCACATCCCGCGGCATCCCACGCCTGCGTCGCGCCATCTCGAACTGGTACAAGGAGCGCTACGAGGTCGACATAGACCCTGAAGAAGAGGCTATCGTCACCATTGGCTCGAAAGAGGGCCTGGCACACCTGATGCTGGCCACCCTGGATCAAGGCGATACGGTACTGGTGCCCAACCCCAGCTACCCAATTCATATCTACGGCGCTGTGATCGCCGGAGCCCAGGTGCGTTCTGTTCCGCTTGTGCCGGGCGTGGACTTCTTCAACGAGCTTGAGCGGGCCATTCGCGAGTCCATCCCCAAGCCCAAGATGATGATTCTCGGCTTCCCGTCCAACCCGACCGCCCAGTGCGTGGAGCTGGACTTCTTCGAGCGCGTGGTGGCATTGGCCAAGCAATATGGCGTGCTGGTGGTGCACGACCTGGCGTATGCCGACATCGTGTACGACGGCTGGAAAGCGCCGTCTATCATGCAGGTGCCTGGCGCCAAGGACATTGCGGTGGAGTTCTTCACCTTGTCTAAAAGCTACAACATGGCCGGCTGGCGGATCGGCTTCATGGTCGGTAACCCCGAACTGGTCAACGCCCTGGCGCGCATCAAGAGTTACCACGATTACGGTACTTTCACGCCTTTGCAGGTGGCTGCCATCGCAGCGCTGGAAGGGGATCAGCAGTGCGTACGGGATATTGCCGAGCAGTACCGTCAGCGTCGCAATTTGCTGGTCAAGGGCTTGCACGAGTTGGGCTGGATGGTCGAGAACCCCAAGGCGTCCATGTACGTCTGGGCCAAGATCCCGCCTGAGTATGCACACCTGGGTTCGCTCGAGTTTTCCAAGAAACTCCTCGCCGAGGCCAAGGTGTGTGTTTCGCCAGGTATCGGCTTTGGCGACTATGGTGACGACCATGTGCGGTTTGCCTTGATCGAGAACCAGGATCGGATTCGTCAGGCCATTCGCGGTATCCGCCAGATGTTCCGGGCTGACGGGCTGGCGCGCAAGTAACCTTTGACGGCCTGCCGTTGGAATTTCCGGCGGCAGGTGCGCAGCGCCCGACGGCAGGACAGGCTTCCGTATGTCCCCTATCGTGCTAACTGACTACCTTCGGCACTCATTTCTCGCACGATGACAGTGACATGAGTGTTTTTACCGCCTATTTCTGTGGGACAGGTTCCCATCGCTTCGACGACACCAACACCAATTTCTGGAATGGCGAACTGGTTTCGACCCTGGCCAGCCATGACCAGGGCCGCGAGTTTGCCCACTGGGTCGCTGTCGACGGTCCGGGCAGCGGCAATCTTCAGGACGACAGCCTTTTCGTCGATCCCGGGGGTTATTACAACTGGACAGGGCAGTTGTTTGGCCGCGGCTGGGAAGAAAACGTCAGCCATGTGCTTCAGATCATCAAAGGCGAAAGCCGCTGGCAGCGCACCAAACTGAGCGAGGCCGAATATAGGCGGCTTAAAGATGCCGGCGTCCCTGTGCCGGAAGTGGCTTCGACCGCTTCGTGGTTCTGGAGGACCTATGACTACGGTGATCGCCAACCCACGCCGCAGGCATTACAGGAACGCATCATTCATCTGTTTCGTAAGCCGCTTGTGCCTACACAGGTCAACCTGGTCGGCTGGAGTCGCGGCGGCATCAGCTGCCACATGCTGGCCAATGCCATGGCCAAGGACCCGGAGCTGTGCGATGTCCCGGTCAATATTTTTACCATTGACCCGGTTCCAGGCATTGGCAATGTGCAGCCAGAGCGCGTGATGCTGTCGGCCAATGTGCGTGAGTACGTAGGGTTCTACTCCCGTGACGAACGTTCCAAAGGGTTCGCCTGTGTGGTGCCAGACGTGCAACCCGGTACGCGGATAGGCGTGTTTCCCATGCCGGGTCGGCACGCGACGCTGGTGGGGAACGCGTCGGTAGACGGTGCTGGCAGCGGCCAAGTGCTGGTCGAGCCGGGCCTGGTGGTCAGGCACTACGCCGAAGTGTGCCTCAGGCGCTGGGGTGTCGAATTGGCCAAGTGCCTGGACTTGAGTGAGGAACAAGTGATGGGCTATCACAAGGCAATGGCGGACTGTGAAGACCAGTACCAAGCAATGCGTCGCAAGTCCTACACCGTCGTGACCGAAGGTAGCCGTGACGACAGGCTGTTACATCAAGGCACCCGGCAAACGACCTTCAGCCATGTCCGCGGCGATCCCTATTGCCCAGCTGCAGGTCTTGGCCTGACGCAGTGCGATGGGGATACCTATAAAGCGTTGCGCTAACTTGACCCGAGGGGGAAGAGGGTGTCTGGTGACAGTCAATCGCCTGCAGTTATTTTTTTCTGCCCCTCTATTCAATCACCCCCGCTTGGCCCGAGAATGGCTGCTCGGGCCAGCCCCGATCTCAACCACCTTCCTTCCGTGCAATCATGTCCGAATATAACCCTTGCCTTGACTGCGGCGCTTGCTGCGGGTATTTCCGTGTGTCCTTCTTCTGGGGTGAATGCCAGTCCTCCGGCGGTGTGGTGCCTGACGATCTGGTGGTGCAGGTGAGTCCGTCTCGGGTGGCCATGATTGGCACCGACGCCAAGCCCTGCCGTTGTACCAGCCTGCAGGGCGAGGTGGGGCAAGGCGTTGCCTGCGCCATCTACGCCAACCGTTCCAGCACCTGCCGCGAGTTCGAGGCGTCGTGGGAAGGGGGCGTCCACAACCCACGCTGTGATACCGCCCGGGCTGCCTACGGTCTACCGCCATTGACTCCGCCTGGGGCCAATGAGCCCCATTGGCCCGATGATGGGGCTGAGGTCGCCTAAGTCGGCATGTAGAGGTTCGCTTATTAGCGTCCTAACTGTCGACTTTGCACCGCCGTGGAGTTTTGCAATGCCTGAAGGCCGCGCATGACGCTAAACTGTCATCTTACCCAGCAATGGACAGGTGAGCCGGCGTGACCCCACCCCGAAGTTTCCCGAGTGATCTGTGTCTCGATAGCCCGCGCCTTTACCTGCGCCCCATGCGCCACGCAGATGCGGCAATGTGGTTGGCGATCATGGCCGACCCGGAAGTCATGCGGTACTGGCACCACGCGCCCTGGCAGAGTCTGGCTGAAGCCCAGAGCGCACTGGCAGCTGACCGTGAGGCGTATGCCAATGGAGAGCAACTCAAGCTTGGGATGTATCGCCGGGACAACGGCGAGCTGATTGGCATGGTTCAACTGTTCAACATCGACGACACCTCCCGGCGAGGTGAGATCGGCTATTGCCTGGCCAGCGCCGTGCAGGGAAGGGGGTATATGGATGAAGCATTGACGTGCTTTATCGACTACATCGCCAACACCCTGCACATGCGCCGCCTGGAAGGCGAGATCGACCCTCGCAACCAAGGCTCGGCGCGTACGTTGGAGCGCCAGGGGTTTGTGTTGGAGGGCACCCTGCGGGCGCGCTGGTGCGTAGGCGGTGAGCTATCCGACTCGGGCATCTACGGGCTGCTGCTCGAACCGCCGGTGGCTTGAAAGACTGCGAACACCCAGTTTGGAAGCGGGGGATGACATGGGTTATGGTCATCCCCTGTACCGTCCTCCCAGGTGTCCTTTGCCCGCTTTTTATCTCAGTATCACGCTCCTGCTGTACTTGGTCGCTCTGTGCTTCGATGGCGCCTCGATGAGCGATGGCCACCACATGCCCGCCCTGCAGATGTTGCTGTACGGGCCTTGGGGGGTACCCTTCGGGCTGAACCAGTGGTTCGCCAATCCGTTGCTCGCCCTGGCCATTCTGGCGCATCGGCGCTTTCGCCGCTTGGCCCTGCTGCTAGGGCTTTGTGCTCTGTATCTGGCGGCAACCAGTTTGGGTATCGACCGCCTGCCGGACAATCAGAGTTATGAGTTTCACGACCTGACAGGTTTGGCGGCAGGGTTCTATGTGTGGGTGGCAGCCATGCTGGTATTTTGCCTTGGTCAGGGCTGGTACTGTTTGAAAGCGCGCCAGGCCGCTGATATGCCTGGGTGGAATTGGGCGGACGTTACCCTGATTGCGGCATTGGCGGTGACGTTGTATGCCGCCACGCAGATGCCGTCGTTGCGCTTCGAGCCGAGCAGGGTATTGATGCCGCCGGAGCAGCCTCAGACGCTTTGACACTCAAGGAGAGTTTGCATGATCAAGCACTACCTGGCGGGGCTGGCATTGGCGTGCTGCACGACGCTGGCGATCGCCGCCGAACCTTCTCCAGCCTATACCCGCTGTATGGAGGGTGCCTCCAGTACCCTGGCCATGGGTGAATGCCTCAAGGCTGAGACGCAGGTACAGGATCAACGCCTGAACCGCGTCTACAAGCAGCTGATGGGTAAACTGGCGGCGGATCAGCAAAAGAGCCTGCGTGATGTGCAGCGCAAATGGCTGGTCTATCGGGATGGCAACTGCCAGTTTCACCGCAAGGCCAGCGGCGGCACCATGGCGCAGCTGGAGGGCGGGACCTGCCTGATGGACATGAACCGAGAGCGGGCGGCGGAGCTTGAGCGGATTATGGAACCGTAGCGGTGATGAGTTCTAAACTTGCCACGGTATATGTCTTCTGTAGGATAAAACGTGCAGCGGCTCCAAGCGTTGAGGCAGTGCGCTAATGACTGGGGCCGCTGCGCGGCCCATCGCGGCGCAAGGCCGCTAATACATAGAACTGTTAGTATTCAAAGGATTTGCAAGCGTCAACTCATCTATTGAATTTATATATTGCAGTTGCAGTTGCAGTTGCTGTTGCTTCTAATCGCGCGGTAGCTCAGGCGCCGCAGATCGCGACTTCAGGAGGCCGAGCGCAGGGCTTGCGGAGGGAGGTGAC
>NZ_JBICKJ010000007.1:0-446 GCF_043104125.1 Pseudomonas sp. xss_4 | reverse complement strand
GAAGGCGGTGTCATTACTTACACCGTTACCTTGACCAACCCGGCTCAGACTCCGGTCACCGTGACCCTGTCCAACGGCCAGGTCATCACCGTTGAAGCAGGCAAGACCCAGGGCAGCATCGATTTCCAGACCCCGGCCAACGACGTTTACAACAACGGTTCCACCGTTAGCGTGACCATCGACAGCGCTACGGGCGGTAACTTCGAACAGCTGACGCCTAACCCGACGCCAGTGGTTACCACGATCAATGATTCGATCGACACCACTACCGCGACCTTGACCGCGAGTCCTTCGGTCACCGAAGGCGGCGTCATCACCTACACTGTGACCCTGACCAACCCGGCGCAGACCCCGGTGACCGTGACCCTGTCCAACGGTCAGGTCATCACCGTTGAGGCTGGCAAGACCCAGGGCAGCATCGACTTCCAAACCCCGGCCAACGATGT
>NZ_JBICKJ010000079.1:0-351 GCF_043104125.1 Pseudomonas sp. xss_4 | reverse complement strand
CGGGCATCGTCGCCTTCGACACGGGCCAGGCGGGCATCGCCGCGCAGGGCAAGCAGGCGGGTCTCGGTAAAGGGCTTGCCAGCCTCGTCCTGTTTGTAGCGGCCAGGGTACGCGTAACGCTCGTAGTCGCTGCGCTGGTGGTCGAGCTCAACGCCGTCGACGCTGTGCTGCTGGTTGTAGCGTGGGTGCTTGAAGGTGTAGTCACGCTGAGTCTGGCGGGCGGTGCGCACCTGCTCGGCATAGACGAAGCGGTGCAGCGCGGGCCTGGGCGCATCGCCACCGGCCTTGGGGTTGTAGGTGACGGGTTCGCCGTCGATGGCACCGTGGCTGTAGAGGCGGTCGCTGAAGACC
>NZ_JBICKJ010000078.1:0-107767 GCF_043104125.1 Pseudomonas sp. xss_4 | reverse complement strand
ATGGCGAAAAGGTGAATAAGCGTCGCCATCGCAAATGGACTATGCTCTCTTTCGATACCCACGCCAAAGCAATCCAAACTTGAAACTTGAAACTTGAAACTTGAAACTTGAAACTTGAAAGCGTGGGCGCGCACAGCAAGTTGGTATTCATTGGCGCGGGTGGCGCACAGTCACCTTTCCGCCCTTACGGCGGCTCACTTTTTGTCTTGTCAAAAAGTGAGCAAAAACCGCTTGCTCCTGTCATCCGGCCCCTGCGCTGCGCTTCGGGGTCCCCTCGCTCCGGGCTCGCTCCCGGGAGAACCGCGCTGCAGGCCCCATCCTGGGGCCCAGCGCTTGACGGGCATCCATGCCCGTCACCTCCCTCCGCAAGCCCTGCGCTCGGCCTCCTGAAGTCGCGATCTGCGGCGCCTGAACTACCGCGCGCTTAGAAGCAAAAGCAACGGCAACGGCAACGACTACGACAACGACGACGGCCATTCAGGTTCGCGAACAGCACGTCCGAATACGGCAGGGTTGCGCGGGGAACTCGCCAGTTGACGAGATCATTCCCACCGAGAAAGACACCAAATTACCCCTTCGCCGAGCGATCAATGGAGAACCCAGCCCAGTCCTGGCTTACCGGCATCAGTTCCAGGCTGTTGATGTTGATATGCGCCGGCTGGTTGAGGATCCAGAAGATGGTCTCGGCAATGTCCTGTGGCTGAATCGGCTCGGCACCCGCGTAGGTAGCATCGTACTTGGCCTGGTCACCGCCAAAACGCACCAACGAGAACTCGCTCTCGCACAAGCCAGGCTCGATGTTGCTCACCCGCACGCCAGTGCCGCGCAAGTCGCACCGCAAGCTCAACGAGAACTGGCCGACAAACGCCTTGGTACCGCCATAGACGTTGCTGCCCGGATAGGGATAATTACCCGCCACCGACCCCACGTTCAGGATGGACGCCCCCCGCCCGTGGGCAATCAAGCGCGGCAGCAGCAAGCGCGTGGTGTAGATCAGCCCCTTGATGTTGGTGTCGACCATGGTTTCCCAGTCGTCGAGGCTGCAATTCTGTGCCGCGTCCACCCCCAGCGCTAACCCGGCGTTGTTGACCAGCCCGCGAAGCGTGTCGAAACCCGCTGGCAAGTTGGCGATGGCCTGTTCCATCGCCTGGCGATCACGCACATCCAGCACCAGGCCATGGACTTCGGTTTGCGCTGACAATTCGGCACACAAGGCATCCAGGCGGTCCTTGCGGCGCCCAGTGAGCACCAGCTTCCAGCCCGCCTCGGCAAACCGGCGGGCAGTGGCCTCGCCAAAGCCGGACGTGGCGCCTGTGATGAAGACGGTCGAAGTCATGCAGTGTTCCTCACGTAAGAGATCCTGGGTTAACCCGAAGCATGCCCGTGCTCGATGCGCCGGGCAAGTCGCCATACGCACTGATCGTTTTTTGACCACACCGCTGAAGGCCGCGTATGCACTGGGCTGCAGCCACCTATGCGCACCTTATCCACAAGCCTTTCCCCGCCAATTGGGGGCAACGGCCGCACCCGGCGGAACCCTTTCAGCGAACCACGGTCTCGTCTGACTTTTTCACTAGGGCCAGATCCTTGGCCACATGCTGCTTCCAGACGTCTGTCCAATGCTTTTCCACAATTTTATCCACAGACATCTGACCTTATGACATCACACTTAAAAAGTACTAGTCAGATAGGCATAGCACCACCCAGCACGCCCATGGTCAAAAAATGATCAAACCTGTGAAAGCCTTTGATTCAAGGGCCTGCAGAAAGATGCCACCATGTTTTCCACAGGCACCTCCACACGAATGGTGGACTAAATCAAGTTGTGGGTAACCGAGGGCGGCCTGTCGCCTCGCGCCTGTGCATAAGCCCGAGGTCATGGCAGTTGTCCACATGAGGACTGGCCTGTTGAGACGTGCAGGAAGATGCTTTCGAGCGCTGACCAGCCCCGATTGGCTCAAGGCTGGACGACCATCAGGGCTCAGTGCCCGCCCAGATAAGCACTGCGCACCTCTTCATTGACCAACAACTCCTGGCCCGTACCCGTCATGCGTATCTGCCCGTTGACCATCACGTAAGCCCGGTCGGACAGCTTCAACGCATGGTTGGCGTTCTGCTCGACCAGGAAGATGGTCATGCCCGTCTTGGCCAGCTCGCGCAGGGTGGCGAAAATCTGCTTGACGACGATGGGCGCCAGCCCGAGCGAAGGCTCATCCAGAAGCAGCAGTCGAGGCCGGCTCATCAGGGCGCGGGCGATGGCCAGCATCTGCTGCTCACCCCCCGACATGGTCATGGCGCGCTGGTTGCGTCGCTCCTTGAGGCGTGGAAACAATGCATACATCCGCTGCATGTCCTCGTCAGCATGCTTGTCGCCGATGGGGATGGTGCCCATCATCAGGTTTTCTTCGACACTCATGTCCGGGAACACCCGCCGCCCTTCCGGCGATTGAGCGATGCCATTGGCGGCGATGTAGTGCGAGGACTTGCGGGTGATGTCGGTGCCCCGGTAGAGGATCTGACCGGAAGCGGCGCGAGGTTGCCCGAAAATGGACATCAACAAGGTGGACTTGCCCGCCCCGTTGGCACCGATCAGGCTGACCGTCTCACCTTCGTCGATGTGCATGGACACCTGCTTCAGGGCCTGGATGGGGCCGTAGAATACATCCAGGTCCTTCAATTCCAGAATGGGTGCAGTCATATCAGCTCCTCTTCGTCGGCACCCAGATAGGCAGCGATCACTGTCGGGTTGTTGCGGATATCCTGGGGCGCGCCCTCGGCGATCACGTTGCCGTGGTCCAGTACGACGATGTGGTCGGAAATGCTCATGACCATGCCCATGTCATGCTCGATCAGCACCACGGTGATGTCATGTTCGTCGCGCAGGACCCGCACCATGCGGCTCAACGCTTCGGTTTCCTGAGGGTTCAGGCCCGCGGCAGGTTCGTCCAGGCAGATCACCTTCGGGCGGGTGCACATGGCACGGGCGATTTCCAGGCGTCGCTGCTGGCCGTAGGACAGTTCGCCGGCCAGGCGGTTGGCGCAGTCGACCAGGTCCACCACCTCCAGCCAATAGAACGCATGGTCAAGCGCGTCGCTCTCGGCCTTGCGATACCCCTTGGTGTTGAGCACGCCAGCCAACAGGTTGCGGTTGACCCACATGTGCTGGGCCACCAGCAGGTTCTCGACGACGGACATTTCCTTGAACAGCCGGATGTTCTGGAACGTCCGGGCCAGGCCGGCCCGGTTGACCAGGTGGGTGCCGCCAAACATCTTGTAGTACAGCCGGCTGGCGAACCGTGATGGCGAGACGAAGTCCGCCGCCTGGAAGCGTTCGCCCAGCAATTGGATGACGTTGGTATGGCTACCCCGCGCGTTGAGCTCGATCCGCCCGCCGCTGGGCTTGTAGAAGCCGGTCAGGCAGTTGAACACCGTGGTCTTGCCTGCGCCGTTGGGGCCGATCAGGGCGAAGATTTGGTTGCGCCTGACTTTCAGGCTCACATCGCTGAGCGCCTTGATGCCACCGAACTGCATCATCAGGTGGTCTACCGAGAGAATGATGTCGTCGCTCATGGCGCCACTCCTTTACGCGGGATCACACCGGACCGGCTGATGCGGATCAGCCCGCGCGGTCGCCAGATCATCATCAGCACCATTAGCACGCCAAACAGCAGCACCCGGTACTCGGAGAAGCTGCGCAGCAGTTCTGGCGCAACAGTGAGCACGAACGCGGCAATCACCACGCCGACGGTCGAACCCATGCCGCCCAGTACCACGATGGCCAGGATCAGCGCTGACTCGAAGAAGGTGAACGAGGACGGGTTGACGAAGCCTTGGTAGGTGGCGAAAAACACCCCCGCCAGCCCCGCCGTCGAGGCGCCCAGGGTGAACGCCGAGAGCTTGACCAGCACATGGTTGAGCCCCATGGAACGGCAGGCAATCTCGTCTTCGCGCAGGGCCTCCCAGGCGCGACCTACCGGCATGCGCGTCAGCCGGTGCTTGATGTACAGCACGGCCAGCACCACCAGGAACAGTACCGCGTAGATGAACACGAACTTGAGGTTGGGGTTGTAATCGATACCCATGAACTCGTGGATAGGCACGCCCCCGTCCTTGGCCCGCCGCCCGAACTCCAGGCCGAGGAACGTCGGCGCCGGGGCCGGCATGCCGTTGGGGCCGCCAGTGAACGACAGCCAGTTGTTGAGCACCAGGCGAATGATTTCGCCAAAGCCCAAGGTAACGATGGCCAGGTAATCGCCGTGCATGCGCAACACCGGAAAGCCCAGGATGCACCCGGCCAGGGCCGCGGCAATGGCCGCCAAGGGCAGCACGCTCCAGAAGCCAAGCCCCAGGTACTGGTAGCCCAGCGCCAGGCCATAGGCACCGATGGCATAGAACGCGACATAGCCCAGGTCCAGCAGCCCGGCCAGGCCAACCACGATATTCAGGCCAAGACCCAGCAGCACGTAAATCAGCCCAAGGATCACCACCGTCAGCAAGTACTTGTTGGCAAAGATCGGGAAGATGATGGCGATCACGATGAGCGCAGGAATGATGTAGCGCAGCCGCGACTTGTAATCTGGCGGGTTCACATGCACGCCCGAGCCGCCATTGTCGAAGCCTTGCAGCATGCGCCGGCCGGCAGCGGTTTGCAGGTAGAGGCTGAGCAGGAAGCGCCCAAGCATCACACCGCCGACCAGCCACGCCACACGCCGCGGTTCGGCGTTGAAGCTGTAGCCGTCGAGCACCACACCGACGACCGGGCCGAACACGATGAGCGCCAGCAGCCCTGCCACCAGGGTTTCCACTACGCTGCGCTTGAGATCGAAGCCTGTCTTTTGGGGAACGGATACGGATTTGGCAATGGACATGGTCACACCTTAGCCACGAGTGGGCGACCCAGCAGGCCTTGGGGGCGGAAGATAAGGATCAGCACCAGCAGCGAGAAGCTGAAGACGTCCTTGTAGTCCGAGTTGATGAGCCCGGAGAACAGCGATTCGGAGATGCCCAGGATGATGCCGCCAAGCATCGCGCCAGGCAGCGAGCCAATACCGCCGAGTACCGCGGCAGTGAAGGCCTTGATGCCGATGATGAAACCGGCATAGAAATCGAAGGTGCCGTAGTTCATGGTGATCAGTACGCCCGCCAGCGCCGCCATCACGGCACCGATGACGAACACATAGGAAATCACCCGGTCGGTATTGATGCCCAGGATCGACGCCATCTTGCGGTCCTGCTGAGTGGCCCGGCACATGCGCCCCAGCTTGGTGTACTTGATCACATAGGTCAGCAGGCCCATGCCAACGAAGGCCGCCACCAGAATGAAGATCTTGGTGTAGGTCAGTTGCACGAAGCCGCTGCCCACCTCGACGCGCCAGGCGCCTTCAAGCAGGGTTGGTACCCCCTGTTGCCGCGCACCTTGGCTGATTTGCGCGTAATTCTGCAGGATCAGGGAAATGCCGATGGCACTGATGAGCGGCGCCAGGCGGGTGGAGTTGCGCAAGGGTTTGTAAGCGATGCGCTCGATGGTGAAGCCGTATACCCCGGTCACCACGATGGTGAACAACAAGGTGCCCAACATCAGCAGAGGGAAGGACTCGACGCCGAAATAGGCCAGCAATGCCAGGCTGATCGCCGCCAGGTAGGCGGAAATCATGTACACCTCGCCGTGCGCGAAGTTGATCATGCCGATGATGCCATAGACCATTGTGTAGCCGATGGCGATCAGGCCGTAGACCGACCCGAGGGTCAGGCCATTGACCAGTTGCTGCAGGAAAATACCATCCATAACGCAATCTCACCTGATCGAGATCGCACCGGTGCTGCCCACGCAGGGCCCGGTACCAGGCAGCCATGGCGCTGCAGCACTGTGCTGATCTTCGGATAAAGACGGGTACCGCAGGGCCGGGCCCTGGGGCTCGCGCCCCAAGTCCCTGGAGCCGTTGTTATTGTTGTTTTTCCAGCTGGTGGTACTTGCCGTCCTTGTCCCACTGGTAGACCACGTAGTCCGACACCGTCAGGTCACCCTTGCTGTCCCACTTCTTCTCGCCCATCACCGTCTGCACAGGGTTGGCCTTCAACCACTTGGCCGCGTCTTCGCCCTTGTTGGACTTGGCGCCGTTGAACGCTGCAGCCAGTGCCTGCAATGAGGCGTAGGCGTAAAGGGTGTAGCCTTCAGGCTCGGTGCCGCCTTTACGGAATTCCTCGACCACTGCCTTGCTGTCGGGCAGTTGACGCGGATCGGCGCCGAAGGTCATGTAGACGCCATCGACGTACTGCGCCCCGCCTGCCGTGGACACCAGTTCGTCGGTGACGATGCCGTCATCGGACATGAACCTCACGTCCTTGAGCCCTTGCTCGCGCAGCTGGCGGACCAGGGGGCCGGCCTCAGGGTGCAGGCCACCGAAATAGACCACGTCGGCGCCGGTGGAGCGGATCTTGGTCACAATGGCGCTGAAGTCTTTCTCGCCTCGGGTCAGGCCCTCGTACAGCACAGGCTTGACGCCGCGTTTTTCCAGCTGAGCCTTGGTCGCATCGGCCAGCCCCTGGCCGTAGGTGTCCTTGTCGTGCAACACCGCTACTTTCTGGCCCTTGAGTACATCGACGATATAGTTGCCAGCGACGACGCCCTGCTGGTCGTCACGCCCGCACATGCGGAACATGGCCGACAGCCCGCGCTCGGTGACCTGCGGGTTGGTCGAGCCGGGCGTGATGGCAATGACGCCTGCTTCGTCGTACACCTCGGATGCCGGGATGGTATTGGAGGAGCAGAAATGCCCTACCACGCCAATGACCTTGTCCTGATCCACCAGCCGGTTCGCTACAGACACGGCCTGCTTGGGTTCGCACGCGTCGTCGCCTTTGACCAGCACGATCTTCTCGCCATTGACTCCCCCGGCTGCGTTGATCTTGTCGGCCGCTGCCTGCGCACCTTTCATGTATTGCTCGCCAAACGCTGCGTTGGCACCGGTCATCGGGCCTGCAACACCGATCTTGACGTCGGCCTGTACATACGAAGAAACACCCATGGCCGTGGCAACGGCCAGGGCGAGGAAACCTTTCCTGTAAAACGTCTGCGACATGAGGTGGTGCTCCTAGAGTTTTTTTGATTGGCACTACAACGACTCAGCCCTGTGCTCTGAGCAAGGGCCGTGCCATTAGATTCGCATCATCTCCAAACACCATCGTGCGTAGGGTGGCGGGCCGGCGTTGGCCGTTTCTTTATTGAGCGTGCAACCGTCTATTCCACCTCAGGTGACACCGATTATCGCGGCGCAGGGCAACCGTAACGGCAGGGCGTTGCAACTGGTGCACGGGCCGATGGGCAACCGACCTGTAACAATTAACGTCACCGAACTGCACACAGCTGGTGCATGACTGCTACAGCCCGCACCTTAACTACACTCGGCACGTGATGTAACGCCGCCTGGTTTGGCTGGTACGACACCGTAGTCAGATTCTTCTGAAGGGTTTCACGCTGCCTTACCTCTCCATCGGCGTCGCAATCACATCGGCATGGCAAAGACTGGCACAATGACCGCCTATTGCCGTTTCTGGAGCCACCTTGATGAGCGAGAGCGCATTCGCCGAGCGCATCGTGCATAACCTGCTCGACACCGATTTCTACAAGCTCACCATGATGCAGGGCGTGCTCCACAACTACCCTGACGCCGATGTCGAATGGGAATTTCGCTGCCGCAATGGCGAGGACCTGCGCCCCTACCTGCACGACATTCGCCAGCAACTCGAGCAGCTTGCCGAACTGACGCTGGATAACGGCCAACTTGCCTTCCTGGAGCGCATCAGCTTTCTCAAGCCTGATTTCCTGCGCTTTCTGAGGTTGTTCCGCTTCAACCTGCGTTACGTGCACCTGGGTATCGACGACGGTCAGCTGGTGCTGCGCCTCAAAGGGCCCTGGCTACATGTGATCCTGTTCGAGGTGCCGCTGCTGGCGATCGTCAGCGAGGTGCGCAACCGTTCGCTGCACCCGCACATGCGCCTGGCCGATGCCCGTGATCAGCTTTACCGTAAATTCGATTGGCTGCGCGCCAACGCCAGCACCGATGAACTGGCCGAAATGCAGGTCGCTGACTTTGGTACCCGCCGGCGTTTCTCCAGCCGTGTGCAGGAAGACGTGGTGCGCGTGTTGCGCGATGACTTCCCGGCCCGCTTCGTCGGCACCAGCAATGTGGACCTGGCCTGGAAACTCGACATCAAGCCGCTGGGCACCATGGCTCATGAATGGATCATGGCCCATCAACAGTTGGGCCCGCGGTTGATCGACAGCCAGATCGCCGCACTCGATTGCTGGGTGCGTGAGTACCGGGGGTTGCTGGGCATCGCCTTGACCGACTGCGTGACCATGGACGCCTTCCTGGGCGATTTCGACCTGTACTTCGCCAAGCTCTTCGATGGGCTGCGCCACGACTCCGGTGACCCTGTGCTCTGGGCCGAGAAAGCCATTGCTCACTACCAGCACCTGGGCATCGATCCGATGACCAAGACGCTGGTGTTCTCTGATGGGCTGAACCTGCCCCGGGCGCTGGAAATCTTCCGTGCCCTGCGCGGTCGCATCAACGTAAGCTTCGGTATCGGCACCAACCTGACTTGCGACATTCCGGGCGTAACGCCGATGAGCATCGTGCTTAAGATGACCGATTGCAACGGCGCACCGGTGGCCAAGATTTCAGACGAAGCGGCCAAGACCCAGTGTCGTGACGAGAACTTCGTCACCTACCTACGTCACGTTTTCAAAGTCCCCAGCAAGGAGTAACCCCATGCAAGCGGTTCAGCAAGAGATTGCCCAGGCACTCAAGGTACAACCGCCGTTCGCCGACGCTGCCGCCCTCGAGGCCGAAGTGACCCGGCGGGTAGCGTTCATCAAGGACTGCCTGGCCAATGCAAGGCTCAAGACCTTGGTACTGGGCATCAGCGGCGGCGTCGATTCGCTGACCGCAGCCCTGCTCGCCCAGCGCGCCATCAATGAGTTGCGTGATGAAACCGGTGACAAGGGCTATACCTTCATCGCCGTGCGCCTGCCCTATCATGTCCAGCACGATGAGCATGATGCACAGGCGTGCCTGGACGTCATCAAGCCGGACGAGACGCATACCATCGACATTGCCCCGGCCGTCAAGGCACTGGCAGGCGAAACGCAGGCGTTGAAAAACGGCTCGCCTACGCTCGTGGATTTCGTGGTGGGTAACATCAAGGCCAGGATGCGCATGGTTGCCCAGTACACCATCGCAGGCGCGCGCGCAGGCCTGGTGATCGGGACCGACCACGCAGCCGAGGCGGTCATGGGCTTTTATACCAAGTTCGGCGACGGCGCCTGCGACCTGGCGCCGCTCAGTGGCCTGGTCAAGCATCAGGTACGCGCCATCGCGCGCCATTTCGGGGCGCCGGAGTCACTGGTGGAGAAAGTGCCTACCGCCGACCTCGAAGACCTCGACCCGGGCAAGCCAGACGAAGCGGCCCACGGGGTTACCTACCAGCAAATCGACGCATTCCTGCATGGCCAGGAAATCGATCAAGCTGCGTTCGATGTCATCGTTGCCAACTACCGCAAGACCCAGCACAAGCGCGAACTGCCGTTCGCCCCTTGAATACGCAATTGGGGCCGCGTTGCGGCCCCAATTCGTGTTCTACCGCTTGGTGACATCACTTGACCACAACTTTGCCTTTCATCATCGCGATGTGACCTGGGAAGGTGCAGAAGAAGCTGTAGTCACCGCCGGCTTCGAGCTTGGCGGTGTCGAACGTCACTTCAGTTTCCTTCTCTGGCGCGCCGATCATCTTGGTGTGGGCGATGATGGCGGCGTTGTCGGCCTTGATGTAGTCCTTTTCCAGACCCTGACTCATGCCTTCGGTGGCGATGCCCTGCATGTCGGCCGTCTTGCTGATGACCAGGTTATGGCCCATGACGTTCTTCGGCAGGTTACCGGAGTGAGTCAGTTTGACGGTGAATTCTTTGCAGCTCTTGTCGACCGTAATTTCCTTGGTGTTGAAGGACATCTGGTCAGTCGAATCGACAGTTACCGAACACTCGGCGGCGAAGACAGAGGCGCTGGCGAGGGTCAGCAGGGATACCGCTACAGCTTTCGCAAACATCGTGAATCTCCTTGGCAGGGTTTTATCAACAGCGAGACTGCCTGAAACCGTCCAGCCCCTGGGTGACGTGCGTCAAGGGGATGTCAATGGGCCAGTCAGTTGAATTGTTCAATGGATTGTATACAACCAATCTAAGGGCACATCATGCCCTTTTAATAGACGATGGGACAACCTCTCATTTAGGAGCAGTACCAAATGCCCATGTCCAGTTTCTTGAACAGCCTGCTCGCTGCCTATGCCCACGCTGCCACAGGCGCGATCTGCGAGTTCTCGCGCCCCGAGTGATGCCGTTGTGCAGTGATCGAGTAACCCTTTGTTGCTGAGGAAGGGGCCGCCAGGCGGCCCGGGGTTTAGCGTGGGATGACTGGCTGGCGCGGCTTCTTCCCGCCTTTGCCACCCTTGGCCGACTCCTTGCGCTCCTTGGCCGCCTGCTGGTTGCGGGCGAACGCCTCCGCCTTGGCCTTCTCACGCTTGTCCCATGGCTTGCTGCCATCGCTGGCACGCGGCGGCAGGCCGGTGTGCTGGGTCAGGATCTTTTGGTCCTTGCCCACCTTGTGGCTACCGGCAGGCGTCGAGTTCTTGCGTCGGGCGCTCTGGTAGGTATCGGATTGCGGCTGGTGCAACGGGATCAGCTGATGCTTGCCTGGCCCGATCAGGTCGGCACGCCCCATGCGCTGCAGCGCCTCGCGCAGCATCGGCCAGCCCTTGGGGTCGTGGTAACGCAGAAACGCCTTGTGCAAGCGACGCTGCTCGTCGCTCTTGACGATATCCACGCCCTCGCTCTTGTAGGTCACCTTGCGCAGCGGGTTCTTGCCCGAGTGATACATGGCTGTGGCAGACGCCATCGGCGAGGGGTAGAACGCCTGCACCTGGTCGGCACGGAAACCGTTGCCCTTGAGCCACAAGGCCAGGTTCATCATGTCTTCGTCGGTGGTGCCGGGGTGCGCCGCGATGAAGTACGGGATCAGGTACTGCTCCTTGCCCGCCTCCTTGGAGAACTTCTCGAACATGCGCTTGAAGCGGTCATAGCTGCCAATGCCCGGCTTCATCATCTTGTCCAGCGGGCCACGCTCGGTGTGCTCCGGGGCAATCTTGAGGTAGCCACCCACGTGGTGGGTCACCAGCTCCTTGACGTACTCCGGCGATTCCACCGCCAGGTCGTAGCGCAGGCCCGAGGCGATGAGGATTTTCTTCACGCCTGGCAGCGCACGGGCCTTGCGATACAGCTCGATCAACGAACTGTGGTCGGTGTTCAGGTTCTCGCAGATACCGGGGAACACGCACGAGGGCTTGCGGCAGTGCTTCTCGATTTCCGGGCTCTTGCAGGCGATACGGTACATGTTGGCGGTAGGGCCGCCGAGGTCCGACACCACGCCAGTGAAGCCTGGCACCTTGTCGCGCATCTCCTCGATCTCGTTGAGGATCGATTCGTGCGAACGGTTCTGGATGATGCGCCCTTCGTGCTCGGTGATCGAGCAGAACGTACAACCGCCAAAGCAGCCGCGCATGATGTTGACCGAGAAGCGGATCATCTCGTAGGCCGGGATGCGCTCCTTGCCATAGGCAGGGTGCGGCACGCGCGCATAGGGCATGCCGAACACGTAGTCCATTTCCTCGGTGCTCATGGGAATGGGCGGTGGGTTGAACCACACGTCCACTTCGCCATGTTTCTGCACCAGGGCGCGGGCGTTGCCTGGGTTGGTCTCCAGGTGCAGCACACGGTTGGCATGCGCATACAGGACCGGGTCGTTACGCACCTTTTCGAACGATGGCAGGCGAATTACCGACTTCTCGCGCGTCACGCGCGGGCTGTCCAGTATCTGCACCACCTTGGCTTCGTTCGGGTCTTCCTGGTCGCCCTTGGCTTGTTCGATGGCGCAGGCCTGGGTGTCCTGGGTGTTGACGTACGGGTTGATGATCTTGTCGACACGCCCCGGACGATCGATACGGGTGGAGTCGATTTCGAACCAGCCGTCCGGGGTGTCGCGCCGCACGAAGGCCGTGCCACGCACATCGGTGATCGACTCGATCTTCTCGCCGTTGGACAGCCGTTGTGCCACCTCGACCACGGCACGCTCGGCATTGCCGAACAGCAGGATGTCGGCGCTGGCGTCGATCAGGATCGAGTGGCGCACCTTGTCCTGCCAATAATCGTAGTGCGCGATGCGGCGCAAGGAGGCCTCGATGCCGCCCAGCACGATGGGCACGTGCTTGTAGGCTTCCTTGCAACGCTGGCTGTACACCAGGCTGGCACGGTCAGGCCGGCTGCCCGCCAGGCCGCCCGGGGTGTAGGCGTCGTCGGAACGGATTTTCTTGTCGGCGGTGTAGCGGTTGATCATCGAGTCCATGTTGCCGGCAGCCACACCGAAGAACAGGTTGGGCTCGCCAAGCTTCATGAAGTCGTCTTTGGACTGCCAGTTCGGCTGGGCAATGATGCCTACGCGAAAACCCTGGGCCTCCAGCAACCGGCCGATGATGGCCATGCCGAACGACGGATGGTCGACGTAGGCGTCGCCAGTCACGATGATGATGTCGCAGGAATCCCAACCGAGCAGATCCATCTCCTCCCTGCTCATCGGCAGGAAAGGTGCTGGCCCGAAGCATTCGGCCCAGTACTTGGGATAATCGTAAAGTGGTTTGGCTGCTTGCATATCAGTGACCGGCTCTGGTGTGCAGGGAAATCGCGGGCGCGGAGAATAGCACAAATTTTAACCAAATCCGACTGGATTCGTGGGAATTGACAGGCGTGCGATGATTGGGGCGTGACACCTCGCGGGGCACGTTCGCCCCACGGTGCAGGTGATGAGGTACGTCTGGTGAAGCAGAAACAGGTGCTATTCGTCGTCGTCGAAGTTGTACATGCCCGGCGCGAGGTTCTCGAAGCGGGTGTACTTGCCGATAAACGCCAGGCGCACAAAGCCGATAGGCCCGTTACGCTGTTTACCGATGATGATTTCCGCCACGCCCTTGTGCTCGGTCTCCGGATGGTACACCTCGTCGCGGTACACGAACATGATGACGTCGGCGTCCTGCTCGATTGCACCCGATTCACGCAGGTCGGAGTTCACCGGACGCTTGTTCGGACGTTGCTCCAACGAACGGTTGAGCTGCGAAAGGGCAATGACCGGGCAATTGAATTCCTTGGCCAGGGCTTTGAGCGAGCGAGAGATTTCGGAAATCTCGTTCGTGCGGTTGTCACCGGAAGATCCGGGAATCTGCATCAACTGCAGGTAGTCGACCATGATCATGGCGATCTCGCCGTGCTCGCGTGCCAGGCGCCGGGTGCGCGCGCGCATCTCTGATGGGCTGATGCCAGCGGTGTCATCGATGAACAGCTTGCGGTCGTTGAGCAGGTTTACCGCCGAGGTGAGGCGTGGCCAGTCGTCGTCGCTCAATTGACCGGAGCGGACCTTGGTCTGGTCGATACGACCCAGTGAGGACAGCATACGCATGACCAGCGATTCGCCTGGCATTTCCAGCGAAAACACCAGCACGGCCTTGTCGGTCCGCAGCACGGCGTTTTCCACCAGGTTCATGGCGAACGTGGTTTTACCCATCGAAGGCCGGCCCGCCACGATGATCAGGTCGGCCGGCTGAAGGCCGCTGGTTTTCTCGTCCAGGTCGGTATAACCGGTGGAAATACCGGTGATGTCGCTGTCGGAGTTGAACAAGGTATCGATGCGGTCGATGGCCATGGTCAACAGGTCGTTGACCCCTACCGGGCCGCCGGTCTTGGGTCGCGCCTCGGCGATCTGGAAGATCTGCCGCTCGGCGTCGTCGAGGATTTCCGCCGCATCACGGCCTTGCGGATTGAACGCATTGTCTGCGATGTCGGTACTGATGCTGATCAGTTGCCGCAGCGTGGCCCGCTCGCGAATGATCGCGGCGTAGGCCTTGATGTTGGCCACCGAAGGCGTGTTCTTGGCCAGTTCGGCCAGGTACGCCAGGCCACCGACCTGCGTCGATAAGCCTTCCTTGTCGAGCTGCTCGTGCAGCGTCACCACATCGAACGGCTGGTTGGCGTCGGCCAACTTGTGCACGGCACGGAAGATCAGCCGGTGGTCATGCCGGTAGAAGTCACCGTCCGACACCTGATCCAGCACCCGCTCCCAGGCGTTGTTGTCCAGCATCAGACCACCGAGCACGGCCTGTTCGGCCTCGATGGAATGCGGCGGCACTTTCAGGGCTGCGGTTTGCAGGTCGAGCTGTTCGGAGGTAGTGATCTCGTTCATGGCCACGAAAGAATTCTGGAGGATGAAAAAGACAAAGGGCACGGCCTGTCGAAGACAGGACCGTGCCCGATGTTAACCGGCTGACACCTGAGGGGCCAGCCAGTCAGCGCAGCTTAGGCAGCTACGACGACCACGCGTACGGTGGCTTCAACGTCGCTGTGCAGGTGCACGGCTACGTCGTATTCGCCAACCTGACGGATGGTGCCGTTCGGCAGACGAACTTCAGCTTTGGCCACTTCAACGCCGGAGGCGGTCAGGGCGTCAGCGATGTCGTGGGTGCCGATCGAACCGAACAGCTTGCCTTCGTCGCCAGCGGTGGCAGTGATGGTCACTTCCAGCTCGGCCAGTTGGGCAGCGCGGCTTTCAGCCGACGATTTACGGTCTGCAGCTGCTTTTTCCAGCTCGGCGCGACGCTCTTCGAACGCAGCCAGGTTGGCGGCGTTGGCAACGGTAGCCTTGCCGAATGGCAGCAGGAAGTTACGGCCGTAACCAGCCTTAACTTTTACTTTATCGCCCAGGTTGCCCAGGTTGGCGACTTTTTCCAGCAGGATCAGTTCCATTTGGTAAAACCTCTTAACTTTTAACCTTCACCGTTCGCGGAGTCATTCCCTTTGGGGGACTTGCGACCGCGAAAATCAATCAGGCTGTCGACAATGGCCAGGACCACCAGCAACGGGTAAATCAGCTGCATGATCAGCGGCAGCGTCACGTACATCCCTACCAGCCAGAAACCGGCCAGTCGGCCCTGCGCCACGAGCCCATGCATCAAAGCGATGCCGGCCAGCACCAGTACCAGGCTCGAAGCCGATGCCAGGATGATGAACTGCGGCCCGATGAACGGGGCCACCACCATCACTGCCACCAGGGCCACCATGGTCTGTTTCGGCAGCTTCAGGGCACGAAACTCGTGACCGAAGCCTTCAGGGTTGTACAACGCTGCCTGCCAATAGCGCGCTAGCACCAAGGCCAGCACGCAGAACAACTGCACTGTCACCGCTGTGGAAGTGACCAGCAATGGGCGGATCACTTCACCGGAGAGCACCGGCTGCCCTTCTACTTGCGGCATGGCTTCGGCAAACGCCTTGGCCAGCGCATCGAAGGTAGGGGCCAGCGCCAGATCGAGCACGAGGCTGAACGCCACGGCGAACACGGCACTGACCACCAACACCCGACTCCAGGGATGCTCGGCCCGCAACAGGCCGGCAAGTGCCAGGGCGCCCGCAATCACCATGAAGGTGATCGGATCGCCCATGACCCAAACGGCCAACCCTGCCAGCAAGCCGCCAGCGATGACCGTTGAAGCATCCTTGAACCCGCGCCGCAGCAGCACAAGGCTGCCGGCAGCGGCACTCAACCAGAACAGCAGCGGCAATACCGCGCTGATGACCACCACGAGGGTGGCCTGCACACGACCGCGCATGATGAAACTTGCTAACGCTCGCATGCTAATCCCTTACTGCTTGTCGACGACCCGGTCTCAGCGGCCGTGGCTGTCGGTGTAGGGCAGCAGGGCCAGGAAGCGGGCGCGCTTGATAGCGGTAGCCAGCTGACGCTGATAACGAGCTTTGGTACCGGTGATACGGCTTGGAACGATCTTGCCGGTTTCGGATACGTAAGCTTTCAGGGTGTTGAGATCTTTGAAGTCGATCTCTTTCACGTCTTCAGCAGTGAAGCGGCAGAATTTACGACGACGGAAGAAACGTGCCATTTAATAGGCTCCTCTAAAGGTCCGTGGATTACTCGTCAGCGTTATCGCTGGAGTCGCTGTCATTGCTGTCGTCGCCTTCGGCGGACTCGGCATGCTCAGGACGCTCACGACGCTCACGGCGCTCGCTGCGGTTTTCTTCAGCCTTCAGCATCTCGGACTGACCGGTAACGGCTTCGTCGCGACGGATGACAAGGTTACGGATAACGGCATCGTTGTAGCGGAAGTTGTCTTCCAGCTCGGCCAGGGCCTTGCCAGTGCACTCAACGTTCAGCATCACGTAGTGAGCCTTGTGAACATTGTTGATGGCGTAGGCCAGTTGACGACGGCCCCAATCTTCCAGGCGGTGGATCTTGCCACCATCTTCTTCGATCAGCTTGGTGTAACGCTCAACCATGCCGCCGACTTGCTCGCTCTGGTCCGGGTGAACCAGGAAGATGATTTCGTAATGACGCATGAATGCTCCTTACGGGTTAGTAGTCTGCCAGCGAATCTGGTCAGACAAGGAGTGAATGACACTGGTGTGTCTTGCCAGGGAGTAGAGGCACATGCGCACCTGCCAGCTCGGCAAGGGGCGCAATTGTAGAGAAGGCCAGACAGACAAGCAAGGCAATTGGCGATTATTTGAACAACCGGAAACACTTCGACGCGGCGCCTGTCGCTCCACGGGTGCAGCTGCCTGCATAGGATCAGTTCACGTGGTCAGGTCAGGCTGACGCCCGGCCACAAGACCGGCACGGCCCTGGGCTCAACCCTTGGCCTGACGCTGGCGCACGGCCTCGAACAGGCATACGCCAGTGGCCACGGACACGTTCAGGCTGCTGACGCTGCCGCTCATCGGCAGCTTCACCAGAAAATCGCAGTGCTCGCGGGTCAGCCGGCGCATGCCCTTGCCTTCGGCGCCCATGATCATCACCAGCGGGCCGGTCAGGTCCTGCTGGTAGATTTCCTGCTCGGCTTCGCCAGCGGTGCCGACCACCCATAGGCCCCGCTGCTGCAACTTCTCAAGCGTACGCGCAAGATTGGTCACGGCCACCAGCGGGATCACCTCGGCTGCGCCGCATGCGACCTTGCGCACTACAGGCGTAAGGGTCGCTGACTTGTCCTTGGGCACGATCACAGCCGTGGCCCCCGCCGCATCGGCGGTGCGCAGGCAGGCACCGAGGTTGTGCGGGTCGGTCACCCCGTCCAGCACCAGGATCAGCGGCGGCGTTTCAGTGCGTTCGAGCAACTCCTCGAGCATAAGCTCGCCCCAGACCTGGCTGGGGCTCACCTCGGCCACCACACCCTGGTGCACGCCCTCGACCCAGGCGTCCATCTCACGGCGTTCGGCTTGACCCACGGCCACACGGTTCTCGGCGGCCAAGGCCAGCAGCGCTTGCAGGCGCGGCTCGCTGCGACCCTCTGACAGCCAGATCTGCTTGACTCGCTTGGGATGGTGCTGCAACAGCGCCTGTACCGCGTGAACGCCGTAGATCTTTTCCAACTGACTCATGAATTGCTCTTGCTCTTGCGTGAGGCGCCGGATTTCGACGGCCCTTTACGGTGCTTGGTAGGCTTGCCGGACGTCTTGCTGCCCTTGTCCGACTTGCTGCTGCCGTGGCCGGTAGTGCGGGCCTCGGTCATCAGCGCCTTTTTCATTTCGCGGCTCTTGCGCACCTCGGCGTTGCGCTGCACGGCGTCCTTGGGGAAATACGCCTCGGAGGCTTCGCTCTTGCGGCTGCGCGGCTTGGGCGTGGCCTTGGCCTTCACTTGCTCCGGAGCTTGCTCGGTCGGGGCCGCCGCAGCCGTTGCACCACGCTGCTTGCGACCGATCGGAGCGGCCAAAGTGGCGTCGGCCACCTCGAAGTCGATCTTGCGCTCGTCCAGGTCCACGCGCATGACCTTGACCTCGATCGTGTCACCCAGCCGGAAGCTGCGGCCGGTGCGTTCGCCCGACAGGCGATGATGCACAGGGTCGAAGTGGTAATAGTCGCCCGGCAGCGCACTGACGTGCACCAGACCCTCGACGTAGATGTCGGTCAGCTCGACGAACAGGCCGAAACCGGTCACCGCAGTGATCACACCCGGGAACGTCTCGCCCACGCGGTCCTTCATGTATTCGCACTTGAGCCAGTTGACCACGTCACGGGTGGCTTCGTCAGCCCGACGTTCGGTCATCGAACACTGCTCGCCCAGTTGCTCGAGGGTGTTCTCGTCGTACGGGTAGATACGCGCCTTGGGAATGCTCATGGCACCGGCACGCTTGACGTGCGGGGTATCGACCTTGGAGCGGATCACGCTGCGGATGGCGCGGTGCACCAGCAGGTCAGGGTAACGGCGGATCGGCGAGGTGAAGTGAGTGTACGCCTCGTAGTTCAAGCCGAAGTGGCCGTTGTTGTCGGTGCTGTACACCGCCTGGCTGAGCGAGCGCAGCATCACGGTCTGGATCAGGTGGAAGTCCGGGCGGGCGGCGATGCTCGCCAGCAGTGCCTGGTAGTCCTTGGGCGACGGATCCTTGCCCTTGTGCAAGGACAGCCCCAGCTCGCCCAGGAACGCGCGCAGCTTTTCCAGGCGCTCCGGTGGTGGGCCGTCGTGCACGCGGTACAAGGCCGGCACGTTATGTTTTTGCAGGAACTCTGCCGTGGCCACGTTGGCGGCCAGCATGCATTCCTCGATCAGCTTGTGCGCATCGTTGCGCACGGTCGGGCGAATTTCCGCGATTTTGCGGTCTTCGCCGAAGACGATGCGAGTTTCCTGGGTCTCGAAGTCAATGGCACCGCGGGTGTGACGGGCCTCGAGCAGGACTTTGTACAGGTTGTAGAGGTTCTTCAGGTCCGGGACGACTTCCTTGTATTCCTCGCGCAGCGCCTTGCCTTCACGGGTGCGTGAATGCTCGAGCATGCTGCTGACCTTGTTGTAGGTCAGGCGGGCGTGGGAGTGGATGACCCCTTCATAGAACTGGTAGTCGACCATTTGCCCGGCCTTGTTCATGGTCATTTCACAGACCATGGCCAGTCGATCGACATGCGGGTTCAACGAGCACAGGCCGTTGGACAACTCCTCGGGCAGCATGGGCACCACGCGCTCGGGGAAGTACACCGAGTTGCCGCGCTGCTGGGCTTCCACATCCAGCGCCGAGCCCAGGCGAACGTAGCTCGACACGTCGGCGATGGCCACATAAAGGCGCCAGCCACCGGAGAACATCCGCAGCTTGCCCAGCGGTTCGCAGTAAACGGCATCGTCGAAGTCGCGCGCGTCCTCGCCGTCGATGGTCACGAAAGGCAGGTGGCGCAGGTCGACGCGCTTTTCCTTGTCCTTGTCTTCGACTTCGGAGCGGAACTTGCGGGCCTCCTTGATCACATCCTTGGGCCAAACGTGTGGGATATCGTAGCTGCGCAAGGCAACGTCGATTTCCATGCCCGGCGCCATGTAGTTGCCGACCACTTCCACCACATCGCCTTGTGGCTGGAACCGCGCCGTCGGCCAATGGGTGATCTTGATCTCGACGAACTGGCCGATCTTCGCGCCACCGTTGCGCCCGGCCGTGACCAGCACTTCCTGCTGGATCTTCGGGTTGTCGGGGGTCACGTAACCGATGCCGCCCTCCTCGAAGTAGCGGCCGACCACGCTCTCATGGGCGCGGGAGACAACCTCTACCAGTACGCCTTCGCGGCGACCACGGCGGTCGACGCCAGATACGCGAGCCAGGGCGCGGTCGCCATCGAATACCAGGCGCATCTGCGACGGGCTCAGGAACAGGTCTTCGCTACCGTCGTCGGGAATGAGGAAGCCGAAGCCGTCGCGGTGGCCGGAGACGCGACCGCAGATGAGGTCCAGCTTGTCCACCGGGGCATAGGTGCCGCGCCGGGTGTAGATAAGCTGGCCGTCGCGCTCCATGGCCCGCAGGCGGCGACGCAGTGCTTCGATCTGGTCTTCTTCGTGCAGACCGAACTCTGCCGCCAGCTCCTCGCGCGCGGCCGGTTCGCCACGGTCGGCAAGGCGCTGCAGGATCAGCTCACGGCTGGGAATGGGGTTGTCGTATTTTTCCGCTTCGCGAGCGGCCTCGGGATCGAGGGATTGCCAATCGGCCATCAGAAGGGGTTCACCTTGGGGTATATAGATAGGAATTCTGGCATAGGCGTATTGAAACCGGAAATGTCAGCCTTGGACAGCCCCCTGAGGAGCGCTCGGCAATCGGCAATAGGCCCATGAAATCAACAAGTTGAATTTTTTGAGATTTTTTTTGATCGAGGGCTTTACAGCCCTTGGGAGCATCCGTATAGTGCGCACCACGACGACGGACAACCCCGAAGTTGTAGTAGAGATGAGCGGCGCTGTAAAGCATCTTTTATCTCGAATGTGTGCCCAGGTGGCGGAATTGGTAGACGCGCTGGTTTCAGGTATCAGTGGCTTAACGGCCGTGGAAGTTCGAGTCTTCTCCTGGGCACCAAAATTTTCAAGTAATAGATGACCAAGGATCTGTTACTACTGTGTGAAGCGAACAATAGTCGCCTTCATCAGATGATGTAAAGCTTTGCCCAGGTGGCGGAATTGGTAGACGCGCTGGTTTCAGGTATCAGTGACTTAACGGTCGTGGAAGTTCGAGTCTTCTCCTGGGCACCATACAAAAACCCACTAGCTTGCTAGTGGGTTTTTTCTTGCCTGAAATTCAGCACCTTGGCCGCGCCCTCCCGTGCTTTCGGCCTTCTGCAAGACGGTGCACAAGACCCAACGCCCCGCCCCTTCCGATGCATGCATAAGCCCACGTAACCCGCTCAATGAATTTATCGTCACCTCGCCACATGAGAAACGATTTCGTTTACCATTGTTTCCGAATATGTAGCCGTAAGCGAGGAAGTACCCGCATGACGATCCGCCCGCAACCGCTGATGCGCACCCTGGCCGCCGCCGTATTGAGCCTGGTCATCGGCGCTCCGGCCGCCATGGCAGACGCGCCGGTCACCTTGACCATGTACAACGGTCAGCACAAGGAAATCGGCGAGGCCATCGCCAAGGCTTATGAAGCCAAGACCGGCATCCATATCAATATTCGCAAGGGCAGCAGCAACCAGCTGGCCAGCCAGATCATCGAAGAAGGCGAGCGCTCGCCGGCCGACATCATCTATACCGAAGAGTCGCCACCCCTGAACAACCTGGGTGAATTGGGCCTGCTGGCAAAGATCGATGATGCCACGCTCAACATGCTGCCCAAGGAATACGTCGCCGCCAACGGCACCTGGATGGGCGTGACCGCGCGGACCCGGGTGGTGGTGTACAACCCCAAGAAAATCGACGAGAAGGACCTGCCGACCACGGTGATGGACTTCGCCAACCCTGAATGGGACAGGCGTGTTGGCTTCGTGCCCACCAGCGGGGCTTTCCAGGAGCAGGCGGTAGCCATCCTGAAGATGCATGGTCGCGAGGCAACGGAAGAATGGCTGACCGGCCTGAAGGCCTTCGGCAAGACCTACACCAACAACATGGTCGCCCTCAAGGCCGTGGAGAAAGGTGAAGTGGACGCGGTGCTGGTCAACAACTACTACTGGTACGCCTTGGAGCGCGAGCGTGGCAAGCTCGATTCCAAGCTGTACTACCTGGCCGACGGCGATGCCGGCAACCTGGTGACCATTTCGGGTGCCGCGGCCGTGAAGGCCAGCAAGCACCCCAAGGAAGCCCAGGCCCTGCTCAACTGGATGGCCAGCGAAGAAGGCCAGCGCGTCATCACCCAGACGACAGCCGAGTACCCGCTGCACAAGGGCATGGTCTCCGACCGGGGCCTGAAGCCGTTTGAAGACCTGCGCCCGCCCAAGATCTCGCCTGCCGACCTGGGCAATGCCGAGGAAGCCATCGAACTGGAACGTGAGGTCGGTCTGCTCTAATGACTGCCGCCCTGACCCAGCCGGTGCCGGTACGTTTCGTACCGCGCCGCAAGCGCCCCTCGATCTGGGTGGTGCTGCCCGTGCTTTTCCTGGTGGCGATGAGCGTGCTGCCATTGCTCTACGTGGCCATCAAAGCCTGGGAAGCCGGCTGGCGAGAGGCGCTGTATCTGTTGTGGCGCCCCTATGTATGGGGGCTGATGCGCAATACCTTGTTGTTGATGGTCGGGGTAACCCTGACTTGCATGGTGGTCGGCCTGGCGCTGGCCTGG
This sequence comes from Pseudomonas sp. xss_4, assembly GCF_043104125.1. Classification (NCBI taxonomy): domain Bacteria; kingdom Pseudomonadati; phylum Pseudomonadota; class Gammaproteobacteria; order Pseudomonadales; family Pseudomonadaceae; genus Pseudomonas; species Pseudomonas sp. xss_4. The sequence continues at coordinate 85,593 of NZ_JBICKJ010000078.1, read as the reverse complement.
TTGCTCGAACGCAGCGACCTACCCGGTCGCAGGCTGTGGGGGGTGGTGTTGTGCCTGCCCTTTGCCGTGCCGTCGTTCGTCAGCAGCTTCACCTGGGTCTCGCTGAGCGCTGACTTCGAGGGCCTGGGCGGCGCCATTTTGGTGATGGCCCTGTCCAAGTACCCGCTGATCTTCCTGCCAGTGGCCGCCACCTTGCGCAACCTGGACACCTCACTCGAGGAGTCGGCGCGTACCCTGGGCTGTAGCCGCTGGAGCGTGTACCGGAAAGTCACCCTGCCCCTGCTGTGGCCATCGATGCTCGGGGGCGCCTTGTTGATTGCCCTGCACATGCTCGTGGAATTCGGTGCGCTGTCGATTCTAGGCCTGCAGACATTCACCACCGCCATCTACCAACAGTTCGAGCTGGAGTTCAGCAACGCCAACGCGGCCATGCTCTCTGCCGTACTGCTAGCCATGTGCCTGGTCATGCTCTGGCTGGAGCTGCGGGTACGCGGCAAGGCCCGGCATGTGCGCATCGGCCAGGGCGTGGCACGCCGCGCTCAGCCTATAAAGCTGCGTGGCTGGGCAATACCTGCTCAGTTGTTCTGCCTGGGCTTGGCAGTCTTGGGCAGCGGTATTCCATTGGCCATGCTCGGTTACTGGCTCAGCGTGGGTTCCTCCGCAGCGTTCCCCATTGCGGATATTTCCAGTGCACTGCTCACCTCGCTGTCCGTGTCGCTAGGCGGCGCCGGCTTCTGCGTCGTGCTAGCTCTGCCGATCAGCTTCCTGGTGGTGCGCTACAAGGGGCGCCTGGCCATTTGGGCAGAACGCTTGCCGTACCTGCTGCATGCCCTGCCCGGCCTGGTCATTGCCCTGACGCTGGTGTTCTTCGCCCTGCACTACGTGCCGGTGCTGTACCAGACCACGGCGTTACTGCTTTTGGCCTATGCACTGTTGTTCCTGCCTCTGGCCCAGTCCCCTGTACGCACGGCCTTGAACAAGGCCTCCCCTACGCTGGAAGAAGCGGCCCGCACCCTGGGAGCAAGCAGCTTTGCCGCGTTTTGCAAAGTGACCCTGCCGATCATCTTCCCGGCGATGGCAGCGGCCTTCGCCTTGGTGTTTCTGGACGCCATGAAGGAATTGACGGCAACGTTGCTGCTCAGCCCGACCGGCATGACGACCCTTGCCACCGAAGTCTGGGCACACACGGCCAATGTGGAGTTCGCGGCCGCAGCCCCGTATGCGGCGTTGTTGATTGTGGTGTCGGGGTTGCCGGTGTACCTGCTGACAACGCGGATGTACCTGAACCGGGCGTGATGGCCTCAAACGCATCAAGCCCGGAACTGGCCTAGACTCGCCCGAAGCTGCGCCGCCAGATCGTCCAGTACCTTGCTGCTTGCCGTGGTCTGCATCACCACTTCGGCTGAACGCTCGGCCTGGGTATGTATGTTCTGCACCCTGCCGCGCACCGCTTGCGCGCCGTTGGCTTGCTGTTCGGCGGCACGGGTAGCCAGGCCTATCGCCGCATGCACCTGCTCAACGGCAGCCTGTACCGACTGCTGGCGACGCTCGTTGTCACGCAGCACCAGCAGCCCTTCGCTGGCCTTTGTACCCGCCTGACTGATCGTGGCTACCGCCTCCTTCGCCCCTGCCTGCAGTGCGGCAATATGCGCCTGGATATCACCGGTGGAGCGTTGCGTCTTGCTCGCCAATGCCCTCACTTCGTCCGCCACTACGGCAAAGCCACGCCCCGTCTCACCGGCACGGGCGGCTTCGATGGCGGCATTGAGGGCCAGCAGGTTGGTCTGTTCGGCAATGCCATGGATCACCGTCAGTACCACCTCGATCTGCTCACTTTGCTTGGCCAGGCGCTCAATGACCTGGGAGCCTGCGTCCACCTGCCCAGCCAGGTTTTCGATCAGCCCGGCCAGTTGCGTCGAGGTTCGACTGTTTTCGTCGGTGGCCTGGCGGATGTCCACCACTTGCTGCAAGGCGGCCTGCATGGCGTAGCTCTCGGCCTGGGCTTCTTCAGCCATGCTCGACAGGTCGCTCAGGCTGGCCGCCACTTCATCACGTTGCAACGCAGCGGCGGCATCGGCGCCGGCGTTGCGCTGGGCCATGGCGTCGATTTCCACACCGGTGCGCTGGGCCACGTCACCGGCTTCGCGCACGATAGGTTGCAGCTTGTCGACGAAGCGGTTGACTGCAGAGGCCATGTCGCCAATCTCGTCGCAGCTGTCCAGCCGTACCCGCTTGGTCAGGTCGCCTTCGCCCGCCGCCAGGTCATCGAGCGCCGCGATCAACAGGCGCAACTTGCTCACTACACGCCGGCCCAGCACCACGGCCACCACCAACAGCACGCCCAACCCTACCAGCACCAGGCCCAGCCCGATGCGCCAACGCAATTCAGCCGCCGCATCGCGCACGGTTTGCGCTGTATTGTTCTGCATGGCCGCGGCGCTGCCTTGCGCGGCCTCAAGGCGTTCACGCAGGGTCTTGCCACTATCGGCAGCCGCCCCTACCAGGCTGTCGCCAACCAGCTGTTCGCTGCTGGTGATCAAGGCTGCGAAACGCTGATCCAGCGCGGCCAGTTGCTGATCGATACCGGCGGTTGACACGCCCAGCAGAACCTTGCCGATTTCCGCCCCGTTTGGGTTGATCGACGCTTCGACCATGTACACGGCAGGATCACGGCGAGCGGCCTCGATCACCTTGTCCAGCGCGCGCTCCCCTTGGCCCTTCTCGAGCAATGCCTGGTTGATCGGGTTCTGTCGGTTCAGGTAGCGGGTCAGGTGCTGGCCTTCTGCATCGTCATAAATCACGAACAGAACGTTGGGATTGCGCTGCGCCCGTCGGGCGAAATCCGACAGCACCGGCACATCCTTGTCCCAGATGGCGCGCGGCGCCACCGAGGCCAGCAACTCTGCCATGTCGTTGGCGGACTCCTTCAGCGTGCCTTCGAGAGTTTCGCGCAGTTGCTGCTGCTCGGCCTGCAGGCGCGTCGAGAGCCCTGCACTCAAGCGTTGGCGCGTGCTGGCAGACAGGCCATCGAGGCCTGCGCGCACCTCCTGGCCGGCTTGCTCCAGATCGGTCGTGAGTTGCTGGCTGTCATGCCCCAGGCGTTCGGCCAGTTCGCGCTCAAGGGCCGAAACGGTGCTTCGTGTCAGGGCAACGGCCACCAGCACTTGCACCAAAAGGGCGATACCCAAGGCCACAAAAACAGGCCGCAACAGGCGGCTTCGTAACAGCGAAAGGATGGCAGACACGGTGAAACCCTCGTGTTTTCTGGCGCCATTACTTTGATGGCATCGACAGACACTTCTTACAGCAAGGGTTATGCCGGTAGCAGCGGGGATAAACGCCAAGTCCAAGCAATGCGCGTTTCATACCCACAATGAAAAACGCCGCGGCCCCTGTTCAGGGCCACGGCGTCGGATCAGCCTGCAGGGCAGATCAGGCGAACGGATGACGCAGCACGATGGTCTCGTTGCGGTCCGGGCCGGTGGAGATGATGTCGATCGGCGCGCCGATCAGCTCCTCGATACGGGTGATGTAGGCACGCGCATTGGCAGGCAGCGCTTCCAGGGTCTTGGCACCCAAGGTCGACTCGCTCCAGCCCGGCAGTGTTTCGTACACAGGCTGCAGGCCGATGTAGCTGTCGGCATCGGTCGGGGCTTCGATCACTTCGCCATTGGCATCCTTGTAACCTACACAGATGTTGATGGTCTCCAGGCCGTCCAGCACGTCGAGCTTGGTCAGGCAGATGCCCGAGATGCTGTTGACGTCGATGGCGCGGCGCAGGATGACGGCATCGAACCAGCCGCAACGACGGGCACGCCCGGTCGTGGAGCCAAACTCATGGCCACGCTTGGCCAGGGTGGCGCCCGTGTCATCGAACAGCTCGGTCGGGAACGGGCCCGAACCTACGCGGGTGGTGTAGGCCTTGGTGATGCCCAGGATGTAGTCCAGGTACATCGGGCCCACGCCGGAACCGGTCGAGATACCGCCAGCGGTGGTGTTGGAGCTGGTGACGTACGGGTAGGTACCGTGGTCGATGTCCAGCAGCGAGCCTTGCGCGCCTTCGAACATGATGTCCTTGCCGGCACGACGCAGTTTGTGCAGCTCGGCAGTGACGTCGAGCATCATCGGCTTGAGCTGTTCGGCATAGGCCATGCACTCGTCCAGCGTCTGCTGGAAGTCGATGGCAGGCTCTTTGTAGTAATTGACCAGCTGGAAGTTGTGGTAGTCCAGCAGCTCGCCCAGCTTGGCGGCAAAACGCTCGCGGTGGAACAGATCGCCCACGCGCAGGCCACGGCGGGCGACCTTGTCTTCGTACGCTGGGCCGATACCACGGCCGGTGGTGCCGATCTTGGCTTCGCCACGGGCTTTTTCACGGGCCTGGTCCAGCGCGACGTGGTACGACAGGATCAGCGGCGCAGCCGGGGAAATGCGCAGGCGCTCGCGCACCGGTACGCCCTTCTCTTCCAGCTTGGTGATCTCGCGCATCAGCGCATCGGGTGCAACGACCACACCGTTGCCGATCAGGCATTGCACGCCTTCACGCAGGATGCCGGATGGAATCAGGTGCAGAACGGTCTTTTCACCGTTGATCACCAGGGTGTGGCCCGCGTTGTGGCCACCCTGGTAGCGCACGACGGCGGCAGCATGTTCGGTCAGCAGATCGACGATCTTGCCTTTGCCCTCATCACCCCACTGGGTGCCCAGGACGACGACATTCTTACCCATTACATTGGTCCTCATTCACGCAAACTTGGTTGCCGGCCTGTTGCCGACGCAGAAACTCACTGGGCCAGCGGCAGAACCTGCCAGCGCCCGTCTTGCTGAATCAATTGACGATCACAATCCGCTTCAAGGGCAGCACTCAGCGGCTGACCAGGCAGGGCCTGGACCACACGCTGGCCCTCGTTGCGCAACTGGCAGACATGCTGCCATAGGGCCGCATCGCCACTGTCCGGCATCCAGATGCCGCCCGTGGGCAGTACGACCTCCGCTCGCCCCAGTGTGACCAGGGTCTTCAAATCCGTGGAGAAACCGGTAGCCGGGCGCGCCCGGCCAAAGTCGGCGCCGATGTCGTCATAGCGTCCGCCCTGGGCAATCGACTGCCCTTCACCTGGCACGAACACCGCAAACACCACGCCCGTGTGGTAGTTGTAACCGCGCAGTTCACCCAGATCGAAGTACAACGGCAACTGCGGGTAACGAGCGGCCAACCGGTCGGCGATGGCCAGCAAATCGTCCAGGGCCGCCAGCACGCTTGCAGGTGCACGACCCAGGCGTACGCGGGCCTCGGCCAGAACTTCCCTGCCGCCACACAGCTCGACCAGGGCTCGCAGCATGTTGCCCACATCCTTTGGCAAGTCGGCCGTCAGCGCCTGCACTTCGTCGACCGCCTTGCGCTGCAGGGCGTCGAACAGCTGCTGCTCGACCGCGCCCGACAGGCCGGCGGCTCGAGCCAGGCCACGGTAGATGCCCACATGGCCCAGGTCCATGTGGACATCAGGCACATCGGCCAACTGCAGTGTGGCGAGCATCAGGCTGATGACCTCCACATCGCTGGTGGGGCTGGCATCACCGTACAGTTCGGCACCCAGCTGGATAGGGCTGCGCGAGGTAGACAAAGCACGCGGCTGGGCATGCAGCACACTGCCGGCGTAACACAACCGGCTTGGGCCTTCACGGCGCAGGGTATGGGCGTCGATGCGCGCGACCTGCGGCGTGAAGTCGGCACGAAAGCCCATCAGGCGGCCGGACTGCGGGTCCACTACCTTGAAGGTACGCTGATCCAGGTCCTGGCCAGCGCCGGTAAGCAGCGATTCCAGGTACTCGATATGCGGGGTGACGACCAGTTCGTAACCCCAACTCTGGAACAGGTCCAACACCTGGCGACGCGCGATCTCGATGCGCGCAGCCTCAGGTGGCAGTACTTCCTCGATGCCATCTGGCAGCAGCCAGCGGTCTACCGTTGCCATTACGCCTTTTCCCCTCTGGTCCGGGCGGCCGCCAGCAAGCCGGCCGTCAGTAAAGCAGGTATCGCGCACAGCAACGGGCAGCACTGATCCCAGCGCAGCCACCGTACCCGATACCCTCGAATTGCCTTGCGAACGTGTCAAAGGCGAACCGACACCAAGCCGATCAACCTTGCAGACGCAAAAAAGCCGGGAAATTTCCCGGCTGACTCATCATACACCCCTTTTGATTCGGGATGCACCCTGCCTGGCGTTTTAGCTGCCAGGCGGGGCGCCTGCCCGAATTCGGCTCAGGGCTTGCTCTTGTCCATGAAGCGGAAGAACTCGTTCTTCGGATCCAGGACCAGCACGTCGCTCTTGCTGGAGAAGCTCTCGCGGTAGGCTTGCAAGCTACGGTAGAACGCGTAGAAATCAGCGTCCTGCGTGTAGGCCTTGGCGTAGATAGCCGCCGCCTGGGCATCACCCTCACCGCGGGTCTGTTCAGATTCGCGATAGGCCTCGGCCAGCAGCACACGGCGCTGGCGATCGGCGTCGGCACGAATACCTTCGGCCAGCTCATTACCCTTGGCCCGATGCTCGCGCGCCTCGCGCTCACGCTCGGTGCTCATGCGATCGAACACACTGCGGTTGACTTCCTTGGGCAGGTCGATGGCCTTGACGCGGACGTCGATGACCTCGATACCCAGCTCCTTGTTGGCCATGCGGTTCAGCGAAGCGGTGATGTCGGCCATCAACGCGTCACGCTCACCGGACACCACTTCGTGCAGGGTGCGCTTACCGAACTGGTCACGCAGGCCGCTTTCCAGACGACGGGACAGACGCTCATCAGCGATCTGCTTCATGCCGGAAGTGGCCGTGTAGAAGCGCTCGGCATCCTTGACGCGCCATTTGGCATAGGCGTCGACCATCACCGCTTTCTTCTCCAGGGTCAGGAACCGCTGGGTAGGGGCGTCGAGGGTCATCAGGCGGGCGTCGAACTTGCGTACCTGGTTCACGTACGGCACTTTCACGTGCAGCCCTGGCTGGACATCGGCCTGAACCACCTTGCCGAAGCGCAGCAATACTGCCCGCTCGGTCTGGGCCACGATGTAGAAGCTGTTCCAGGCCACGATGGCCAGAACCACGGCGGCGATCAGGGCGATCAGCGATCGGTTGCTCATCAGCGGCTCTCCCTAGTGCGCAGCGGCTGCTGTTGCTGTTGCGTGTCCTGCGCCGAGCGCGCGGCGGCAGCGTCGTTGGCCGACGATACACCGCTCGCAGGTGCGGACGAGTTGCGGCTGCCTTCGACCATCTTGTCCAGTGGCAGGTAGAGCAGGTTGCTCTGCCCGTCCTTGGTTGCCACCATGACCTTGCTCGAATTGCTGTACACCGCCTGCATGGTTTCCAGGTACAGGCGCTCGCGGGTCACATCAGGTGCCTTGCGGTACTCAGTGACCAGCTTGGTGAAGCGGTCGGCCTCACCCTTGGCGCGGGCAATGACTTCATCGCGGTAGCCGTTGGCGTCTTCGATGATGCGCTGGGCCTGACCACGGGCTTCGGGCACCACGCCATTGGCGTAGGACTCGGCCTGGTTGCGGGCACGCTGCTCGTCTTCGCGCGCCCGGATCACGTCATCGAAGGCTTCCTGCACTTCACGCGGGGCTGCCGCGCTCTGCACGTTGACCTGGGTAACGGTAATGCCGGTGCGGTAGTTGTCGAGGAAACGCTGCAGACGTTCGCGGATGTCCACGGCCATCTGTTCACGACCTTCGGTCAATACCTGGTCCATGGACGTAGAGCCCACCACGTGACGCAGGGCGCTGTCGGTCGCATGCTGCAGGCTGACCTCAGGCTGGTCGACGTTGAGCACGAAGTCCTGCAGGTTGCTGATCTTGTACTGGACGGTCAGCGGTACCTCGACGATGTTCTCGTCTTCGGTCAGCATCTGGCCCTGCTTGGTGTAGGCCCGCTCGCGCGTGACGTTTTCCATGTACTTGCGATCGATCGGCGGGAAGTAGATGTTCAGGCCGGGACCGACCGTCTCATAGTACTTGCCGAAGCGCAGCACAACGGCCTGCTCCTGCTCGTCGACGACATACACGGCGCTGTACAGCCAGATGGCCGCCAGCACTGCCAGGCCGATGGCCAGCAGCCCGAGGCCGCCGCCTTTGCCGACATTGCGGTCACCGCCACCCCGTTTCTTGCCACCACCGAACATGCCGTTGAGGCTGTCCTGCAGTTTGCGGAAGGCCTCGTCCAGATCCGGCGGACCTTTTTTGTCGCCGCCACCACCGCCACCGCGGCGGCCGCCCCAGGGATCCTGATTGTTCGAGTTGCCACCCGGCTCGTTCCAAGCCATAGCGCTCTCCATCTGATAAAGCAAAGACGCGCCCACGGCGCGCCGTCCAATGCTACAGAATGCCTGTCACTGCTGCCCGACGACCTCGTAGGGCATTTATTGCAAAGTGTGTTGCTCGACAAACACTTGCGGCTCCATGCCTTCACGGCTGACCAGGCGATTGAGTTCTACCCTGGGCAGACGCACGCTCAGCAGGCTGCGCCCTTCTTCATCATGCGCTTCACTCTGCACCGCGCCCAGGTCAAAGAATTGCGCGCGCAGGCGGGCAAAACGTTGCTCCAGGCACAAGGTGCCGACAAACAGATCATCACCCAGCAGCTCGGCAATCGCCTGGCCAACCAACTCCAGGCCACGCCCGTCACGTGCCGAAACCCAGACCCGCTCGGGCTTGCCGTCGGCATTGCGCTGGATCTGCGGCTCGACCTCTTCGAGCAGGTCGAGTTTGTTATACACCTCGAGGATCGGCAAGCCTTCGGCGCCAATCTCGCCCAACACGGCCAGCACCTGCTCGATTTGCTCCATGCGCTCAGGCTCATGGGCATCGATCACGTGCAGCAGCAGGTCGGAGTTGCTCGACTCCTCGAGCGTAGCCCGAAACGCCTCGACCAGCTTGTGCGGCAGATGGCGAATGAAGCCCACGGTATCGGCCAGCACGATAGGCCCCAGGTCGTTGAGCTCAAGCCGACGCAGCGTCGGGTCGAGGGTGGCGAACAACTGGTCGGCGGCGTACACCTCGGACTGGGTCAGGGCGTTGAACAACGTGGACTTGCCGGCGTTGGTGTAGCCCACCAGCGAGACCGACGGAATGTCCGCGCGCTTGCGCCCGCGACGCGCCTGTTCACGCTGGCTGCGTACTTTCTCGAGGCGGGACTTGATCTGCCGGATGCGTACGCGCAGCAGGCGACGGTCGGTTTCGAGCTGGGTTTCACCCGGCCCCCGCAGGCCAATACCTCCTTTTTGTCGCTCAAGGTGGGTCCAACCGCGTACCAGCCGCGTACTCATGTGCTCAAGCTGGGCCAGTTCGACCTGCAGCTTGCCTTCGTGGGTACGTGCCCGTTGGGCGAAGATATCCAGAATCAGCCCGGTCCTGTCGAGCACACGGCACTCGAACACGCGTTCGAGGTTGCGCTCCTGACTGGGCGTGAGGGTGTGATTGAAAATCACCAGGTCTACCTGCTCGGCATGGACACGGTCGTGCAACTCCTCGACCTTGCCACTGCCAATCAGGTACTTGGCCGAGGGCTGATGCCTCGAGACCGTTACCAGCGAGACGATGTCGGCACCGGCCGACAACGCGAGTTCCTGAAACTCCTGCGGGTCTTCGCGCGCCTCAGGGTTCTGACCTTCCAAGTGAACGAGCAACGCGCGTTCACCACCACCGTGGCGCTCAAAGAACAATGCAGGCTCCTATCAGGCGTTGCCTGGCTCGCTGTCGCCGTGATCGGAATCGGACGGGCTTGGCAGACGAACCGGGCGGGCAGGTACAACAGTGGAAATGGCGTGCTTGTAGACCATCTGGCTGACGGTGTTCTTCAGCAGCACCACGAACTGGTCGAACGACTCAATCGAGCCTTGCAGCTTGATGCCGTTTACCAGGTAGATCGAAACCGGAACCTTTTCTTTTCTCAAGGTATTCAGGTAAGGGTCTTGTAGCGAATGCCCTTTTGACATATGCCGCACTCCTGTAAGGATAAATAATTGGAAAATCTGAAAAAACGATAAGTAAGGCCGGCTTTCACAAGGATAGACGGCAATCAGCAGGGACTCAGCTCAATATGGAGACGGCCCCAAGGTATTTCAAGGTGCGGGACAGATTGTCGCAGGCCAGGCTGTCGAGCCAATGCACGTCTGGCCAGCCACGCAGCCAGGTGAATTGCCGCTTGGCCAACTGCCTGGTCGCGATGATACCGCGTTCACGCATCTCATTCTCAGTCAGCTGGCCGTCCAGGTAATCCCAGACCTGCCGATAGCCCACTGCCCGTATAGACGGCAGTCCGGCGTGCAAGTCACTTCTGGCTCGCAGCAATCGGACCTCGTCGACAAAGCCCTGTTCCAACATCTGTGAAAATCGTAACGCAATTCGCTGATGCAGAATGTGACGATCTGTAGGCGCAATCGCAAGACTGGCGACAGTATAGGGCAAATGACCGCAGGCGCTTGCGTCTGCACCGCTACTTTCAGCCAATTGACGCTGTCGATGGGCCGTCATGCTTTGCCCGCTGACCCGGTACACCTCCAGTGCCCGGATCAACCGTTGCGGATCGTTGGGATGGATGCGCGCGGCCGACTCCGGATCGACCTCAGCCAATTGCTGGTGCAGCGCCTCCAGGCCCTCGACCTCGGCCAGGGCCTCGAGCTCGGCCCTGACCTGGGCATCGGCCGCCGGCATGTCGGCCAGCCCCTCGGTCAACGCCTTGTAATAGAGCATGGTCCCGCCCACCAGCAATGGGATATTGCCGCGGGCGGTGATCTGGGCCATCACGCGCAAGGCGTCGGCACGAAACTGCGCAGCCGAGTAAGCGTCGGCCGGGTCGCGGATGTCGATCAGGTGGTGCGGATGGGCAGCCAGCACAGCCTTGGAAGGCTTTGCCGAACCGATGTCCATGCCCCGATAGACCAGGGCGGAATCGACGCTCACCAGCTCGCAAGGCAAGACCTTGCTCAGCTCGATGGCGAGGTCGGTCTTGCCCGATGCCGTCGGGCCCATCAGAAATATTGCAGGGGGCTTGCCACTCATTTCATCGACCGCGCAGGAATAGTTTGTCCAGATCATCCAGGCCCATCTGGGTCCAGGTGGGACGGCCATGGTTGCACTGGCCGCTGCGCTCGGTGTTTTCCATGTCGCGCAGCAAGGCGTTCATTTCCGGGATCGCCAGGCGCCGATTGGCACGCACGGCACCGTGACAGGCCATGGTGCCGAGCAATTCGTTCAGGTGTGCCTGGATACGGTCGCTGGTGCCGTACTCCATGAGGTCCGCCAGCACATCCTGTACCAGGCGGTTGGCTTCAGCCTGCTTGAGCAACGCAGGAATCTGGCGAATCGCCAGGGTTTCCGGGCCAAGGCGCTGCAACTCGAAGCCCAGGCGCTGGAACCAGGCGGCGTGTTCTTCGGCGCAATCGGCCTCGCGCTGGCTCAGGGCGAGCGTTTCGGGCACCAGCAATGGCTGACCGCTAAGACCCTCGCTGGCCATGGCCACCTTCAGCCGCTCGTACATGATCCGTTCATGGGCGGCATGCATGTCGACGAGCACCAGGCCTGCGGCGTTCTCGGCCAGGATGTAGATGCCCTTGAGCTGGGCCAACGCGAAGCCAAGCGGGGGGATGTCGCCCTGGCTTTCCGGCAGCGCGGCGGCGCCTTCGCTCAAGGGCTTGTAGAACTCGCGATAGACCGCCTGGGCCTCGGCAGCCGGCAATGGCTGCGACGGCCTGGGTGTGTATTGATACTGGTAACCCGCGCCACTGCCACTGCCGGCAACAGGAGACGGCGCAGCACGCGGTTGCTCGAGCACGGCCGCAGCCAGGCGCATTTCGCCCTGGGGCCCGAACTCGCCTGCCTGCTGCCCCGTCGGGCGGGTCGCCTCAGGCAAAGCAGCCGGGGCAGCCAACTGGTCTTCGGGACGCACATCGGCCAGGGCACGGTGCAAGGTGCCGTACAGAAAGTCGTGGACGCTGCGTCCCTCACGGAAGCGCACTTCGTGCTTGGTCGGGTGAACGTTGACGTCCACGCCATTGGGCTCAAGCTCAAGAAACAGGACGAAGGTGGGGTGACGACCGTTGAACAGCACGTCCCGGTAAGCCTGGCGTACGGCATGGGCCACCAGCTTGTCGCGCACCGCGCGCCCGTTCACGAAGAAGTACTGCAAGTCTGCCTGGCTGCGCGAGTAGGTCGGCAACCCGACCCACCCCCACAGACGCAGGCCGTTGCGCTCCACGTCGATGGGCAGGGCCTGCTCCATGAAACCCGGACCGCAAATGGCGCCCACCCGCCGGGCACGGTCGGCTTCCTCGCGTGCCTCGTGCAAGCTCAGAATGCTCTTGCCGTTGTGCCGCAGATGGAAGGCCACGTCGAACCGGGCCAGTGCCAGGCGCCGGATCACTTCCTGCAAGTGGTCGAATTCAGTTTTCTCGGCCTTGAGAAACTTGCGCCGCGCCGGCGTGTTGAAAAACAGGTCGCGCACTTCCACGGACGTGCCGACGGGGTGCGCAGCAGGCTGCACCCGCGCAGTCATCTCGCGCCCTTCGGTTTCCACCTGCCAGGCTTCGCTGGCGTTGGCCGTGCGCGAGGTCAGGGTCAGCCGGGCGACCGAGCTGATCGAGGCCAAGGCTTCACCGCGAAACCCCAGGCTCAGGACGCCTTCAAGGTCTTCGAGCTCGCGGATCTTGCTGGTGGCATGGCGCTCCAGCGCCAGCGGCAGGTCGTCGGCAGAGATGCCGCTGCCATCGTCGCGCACCTTCAGCAGCTTGATGCCACCCTGCTCGACGTCGACGTCGATCCGGCGAGCACCGGAGTCAAGACTGTTTTCCAACAGCTCCTTGGCAACCGATGCCGGCCGTTCCACCACCTCGCCAGCCGCAATCTGGTTGGCCAGCCGCGGGCTGAGCAGCTGGATACGAGAGCCGCCGCTCATTGCGAAGCCAACGTGGTGGCAGGAATGTCCAGGCGCTGGCCGACCTTCAGCTCATCGGTCTTTAGGCTATTGGTGCTGCGCAGGCTGGTGACGCTGACCTGATAGCGCACCGCAAGCATGGCCAGGGTTTCGCCGGGCCGCACCGTATGTTCACGCGGGCCCTGGGCGATCTTGCCGCTGTCGCGCAGCCACGCCACGTAAGTGCCTGGCGGTGGGTTCTGCTGGAAGTACTGGCGAACCCCGGTGTGAATGGAGCGGGCCAATGCCTGCTGGTGGCTGCGTGTGGCCAGCTTGGCGGCTTCTGCATTGTTCGAGATGAAGCCGGTCTCTACCAGGATCGAGGGAATGTCCGGGGACTTGAGCACCATGAAGCCGGCCTGTTCCACGCGCTGCTTGTGCAGCGAGGTGATACGCCCCATGTTGCCCAGCACCTTCTGACCGACGTTGAGGCTGGAGCTGAGCGTGGCCGTCATCGACAGGTCGAGCAGCACCCCGGCCAGCATGCGGTCCTTGTCATCGAGGCTGACATTGCCGGCACCGCCGATCAGGTCAGAGCGGTTTTCCGTATCGGCCAGCCAGCGTGCGGTCTCGGAGGTGGCACCGCGGTCGGACAAGGCGAACACCGAGGCGCCGAAGGCAGCGCGCGACGGGGCAGCATCGGCGTGGATGGAGATGAACAGGTCGGCGCCTTTCTTGCGGGCGATCTCGGTGCGCTTGCGCAACGGGATGAAGTAGTCGCCGGTGCGCGTCAGCTCGGCGCGAAAGCCCTTCTCGCTGTTGATCTGGCGCTGCAGTTCGCGGGCGATCTGCAGGACGATGTCTTTTTCATGCTGCCCGCTGGAGCCCGAAGCGCCTGGATCCTCGCCACCGTGACCGGCATCGATGGCCACCACGATATCGCGCTTGCCACTGGGCACCGGTGGCAGCTTGATGGCTGGCTGGGTTGGCGTGACGGGCACCGCTGGCGTGGTGGCTGGCGTTTGCACCGGTGGCGGCGCAGGCGGTGGGGCACTGGCGGCAATGGCGTCCGCCTCCTGATCGTACAGGTCGACCACCAGGCGATTGCCGTATTGCGCGTTAGGCGCCAGGGTGAAGCTCTTGGGCGTGACCGATTTCTTCAGGTCCACGACCACCCGCAGGTCGGTCGGCGTGCGCTGGGCCGAGCGCACGCTGCTGATCGGCGTATTGGACGTCGCCACCTTCAAGGGTGCGCCCAGGGTTGCGCCGTTGATGTCGATGACCAGCCGATCGGGTGCGCTCAATGTGAAGACACTGTGCTGCACAGGGCCAGACAGGTCGAAGACCAGCCGGGTGTTGTCCGGCGCACGCCACAGGCGCACGCTCTTGACTTGAGTGACGGCCAGAGCCTCAACGGTCACCGTTGTCAGCAAAAGCCCAACGATGGCGACCAGTGCGCGTATGCGCATACCTACCCCGCTTGCTGTTTATAGTATTCGGCCAGTGCCACGCACCAGGCGTCGCCGCGAGCCCCCTGCGGCGAAAGTACAAGCGAGCGTCCGCTCGCCTGGGGGCTTATGGTAATGGTCAGGTCAGGCTTTGGCAAAACGCCCGCACCCTTTTGTGGCCACTCGAACAGGCACAGTGGATCACCCTCGAAATAGTCACGAATGCCCATGAACTCAAGCTCCTCCGGATCGACCAGCCGATAGAGGTCGAAGTGAAAAGCTCGGACATCACCAATCTCGTAGGGTTCTACCACGGTAAACGTAGGGCTTTTCACTGCACCCGTATGGCCCAACCCACGAATAAGGCCGCGAGACAGGGTTGTCTTGCCAGCGCCGAGGTCGCCTTCCAGGAAGATGATCCCGCGCCCACCGGTCACACCGGCCAGTTGGCCGCCAAAGGCAACCATGGCCGCTTCATCGGCCAGAAACAGGTTTAAGCCAGACACGCTGAATGCTCCTCCAACAACGCACGAATCACAGGTATCAGATCACTGGCCGCCAACCCCCGGCCGCCGCTACCCAGGCGCTCGCCAGCACAGGCATGCAGCCAGACGCCCAGGCCTGCGGCGTCCCAGGCGCCAAGCCCCTGGGCCAGCAGCGCGCCGCACACACCACTGAGCACATCTCCAAGGCCTGCGCCCGCCATGGCTGGATGGCCACGGTCGCAGCGCGCCAACCGCCCTTCGGGGTCGGCGACCAAGGTACCTGCGCCTTTGAGCACGCACACACTGTTGTGGCGGCGTGCCAGCTTGCGCGCTGCACCCGGGCGGTCCGCCTGCACCGCTTCGGTGGAAATACCCAGCAGCCGTGCAGCTTCGCCTGGGTGCGGGGTCAGGATACTGCCACTGGGCAGCGCAAGGGGCGAGGCTGCCAGCAGGTTCAGGGCATCGGCATCCCAAACCTGCGCGCCCTCGGCGTTGGCCACAGCGGACAGCAGGCTGCGCCCCCATGCCGCCTGCCCCAGGCCAGGCCCCACGACCGCCACCGAAGCGCGGCCCAGCACGGTCATCAACTGGTTGGCCGACTGCACGCCCAGGCACATGGTTTCGGGCATGCGAGTCAGCCCGGCGGCCACGTGCTCCGGCCGCGTGGCTACGCTCACCAGCCCCGCGCCGCAGCGCAACGCGGCCTCGGCGCTGAGCAGGACGGAGCCGCCGGTGCCAAGGTCGCCGCCGACCACCAGCACATGGCCGAAGTCACCTTTATGGGCCTGAGCAGGGCGTGGCGGCAGGCGGGCAACGGTCAGGCTGCTCAGCACTGTGGGGGCGTGTACGGGGTTACTGGTCTGTTGCATGGGGTCAAAAGCTCCAATGTCTGGCAGAATTATACGCACCTCTGCCCGTATTGCTTGCCCATCCATGTCCGCCTTCACTCCTGACCTCGACGCACTGGCCCATAACATCAAGCTGTGGGGCCAGGAACTGGGCTTTGCCCACGTCGGCATCGCCGGTATCGACCTGGGCGAACACGAGCATCACCTGCAGCGCTGGCTGGACGCCGGTTATCAGGGGGAGATGGAATACCTGGGGGCACACGGCAGCAAGCGCGCCCACCCAGAGCAGCTGATTCCAGGCACCGTGCGCGTCGTCTCGCTGCGCATGGACTATCTGCCCGGCGACACGCAAATGGCGCAGCGCCTGGCCCAACCGGAAAAGGCCTACGTATCCCGCTATGCCTTGGGCAGGGACTACCACAAGCTGGTGCGCAAGCGTGTGCAGTCGCTGGCCGACCGCATCCAGCAGGCCATCGGCCCCTTTGGCTACCGAGCCTTCGTCGACAGCGCGCCGGTGCTGGAAAAGGCGCTGGCCGAACAAGCCGGGCTTGGCTGGATCGGCAAGAACACCCTGTTGCTCAACCGCAAGGCCGGCAGCTACTTCTTTCTGGCTGAACTGTTCGTCGACCTGCCCCTGCCAGTGGACCAGGCCACCACCAGCGAGCATTGCGGCCGCTGCACGGCTTGCCTGGACATCTGCCCAACCCAGGCGTTCGTCGGCCCGTACGTGCTCGATGCCCGCCGCTGCATCTCCTACCTGACCATCGAGCTCAAGGGGCCGATCCCGGTGCAGTTGCGCTCGATGATGGGCAACCGGGTGTTCGGCTGCGATGACTGCCAGATCGTCTGCCCCTGGAACCGCTTCGCCAAGCCCACCCGCGAGCAGGACTTCCAGCCCCGCCACGGCCTGGAGAACGCGGAGCTGGCGCAGATGTTCTTGTGGGATGAGCCTACTTTCCTGCGCAAGACCGAAGGCGGGCCATTGCGACGTGCCGGTTATGAGCGCTGGCTGCGCAACCTGGCCGTTGGTCTGGGCAACGCCCCCTCCACGATCCCGGTCATCGAAGCCCTCAAGGCGCGACGCGACGATGCCTCGCCACTGGTGAGGGAACACGTGGAATGGGCGCTTGCCCGGCACGGGGTGGCATGACCCTAAAGGGGAGGTCGCGATAGGCCGCATAGCGGCCTCTGCACCTTTGCGGTGTAGCACAAAGCCAGGGCCCGCTAGCCTGGTGCGGGCGCCCAACCTCACTGCTGGTCATTGTAATGAAACTTGGGCATCTCCCAGTGAAAGCGGATAGCCAGCAATCGCACCAGAAAGCCACCGAACAAGGTCAGCAGCATGGCTTGCTCTGCGGGCACCTTGAAGTAGTCGCAGCCCAGGTAGAACCAGGCCGCAGCGAACGACACGCTCGCGTAAAGCTCCCGGCGGAACACAAGCGGAATGTCATTGCAGAAGATATCCCGCAGAATCCCGCCGAAGACCCCCGTGATCACACCGCTGATGGACGCCACCAGCATGCCCTGCCCCATCTCCAGCGCGGTCATGCAACCAATGAGGGTAAAGGCCACCAGCCCCAAGGCGTCGAGTACCAGAAACAGGGAGCGCAGGCGGCGCATCATCGGCGCGATGAAAATGGTCAACAGCGCCGCACAGCTGGTCAGCACCAGGTATTCCGGGTGCTTGACCCAGGTCAGCGGGTAGTGCCCCAACAGCACGTCACGCACCGAGCCACCGCCCAATGCGGTCACGCATGCGATCAGCACCACCCCGAACCAGTCCATGCCACGACGGCCGGCAGACAGCGCACCGGTCATCGCTTCGGCGGTGATGGCGATCAGATAAAGCATCAGCAACATGAGCAAGACCCACACCGATCACCCGCTCAAGCGACCGTCAGCGCACGGCCTCGGGCAGAAGTGCCGGGGGCCGTACGCTAATGGTCGCGTGAAGCGCGTGAGCTGCGTTTTTTTAGAATTTGATGAAGTGTTCGCGGTAGTGGCGCAGCTCGGCGATGGATTCGCGAATGTCGTCCAGCGCCAGGTGCGTGTTGCCCTTGCTGAAGCTGTCTCGCACTTCGGGGGCCCAGCGCGCTGCCAGTTCCTTGAGGGTGGAGACGTCGAGATTGCGGTAGTGGAAGTAATTTTCCAGCTGACGCATGTGCCGGTACAGGAATCGACGGTCCTGGCAGATGCTGTTCCCGCAGATTGGCGATTTGCCTTTAGGTACCCACTGCTCGAGGAAGGCGATGGTCTGGGCCTCGGCCTGGGCCATGCTCACCTGGCTCTCGCGCACACGCTGGGTCAGGCCGGAGGCGCCGTGGGTGCGGGTGTTCCAGTCGTCCATGCGCGCCAGCACTTCATCACTGTGGTGGATGGCGATGACCGGGCCCTCGGCCAGCGTATTGAGGTCGCTGTCGGTGACAATGGTGGCCATCTCGATGATGACATCGCTGTCCGGATCCAGCCCGGTCATCTCCAGGTCGATCCAGATCAGGTTCTGTGGGTTTTGCATGCAGGCACTCCTCCGATGGAGGCCTATATTAGCGCAGTGCACCCCCACGAACCAAAGTGAAGCGGACAGCGTTCAGGCCCGGCATGCTAGACTGCCAGTCGTTTTCTACGCCCCGCACGGGGCCTTCTACGGAGCGTTCATGGCCAAACGCCAGCTCAACCGTCGCCAGAACTGGCGTATCGAAAAGATTCAGAACGAGCGCGCTGCACGTGCGGCAAAGCGCGAGCAGCATGCCTTGCAGGAACTGGAAGGCGGCGACCTTGGGCCCGAGCAGCTGGGGCTGGTGATCGCGCACTTCGGTGTACAAGTTGAAGTCGAAGCCCAGGATGGCGACACCGCAGGCCAGGTGTTTCGCTGCCACCTGCGCGCCAACCTTCCTGCGTTGGTCACTGGCGACCGCGTGGTCTGGCGTGCCGGCAACCAGGGGATCGGCGTCATCGTTGCGCAGATGCCCCGTGCAACCGAACTGTGCCGGCCCAACAACCATGGCCAGCTCAAGCCAGTGGCGGCCAATGTCGACCTTATCGTCATCGTTTTCGCACCGGCGCCGGAACCGCACCCCAACCTCATCGACCGCTACCTGGTGGCCGCCGAGCATGCCGGCCTGCGGCCCCTGTTGCTGCTGAACAAGGCTGACCTGGTCAATGACGAGAACGGGCCAGGCCTGCAAGCGCTCCTGGACGTCTACCGTGAACTGGGCTACCCGCTGCTGGAAGTGTCGGCGCATCAAGGGGATGGCATGCAGCGCCTGCAGCAGTCACTGGATGGACACATCAGCGTCTTCGTCGGTCAGTCGGGGGTGGGCAAGTCGTCGCTGGTCAACAGCCTGCTGCCACAGGCCGGTACCCGGGTCGGTGACCTGTCGGAATGGTCAGGCCAGGGCACCCATACCACCACCACCGCCCGCCTGTACCACTTCCCCAACGGGGGCGACCTGATCGACTCGCCGGGCATCCGTGAGTTCGGCCTGGGGCATGTCAGCCGCACCGATGTGGAAGAGGGCTTTATCGAGTTCCGCGACCTGTTCGGCACCTGCCGCTTCCGCGACTGCAAACATGATCGCGAGCCTGGGTGCGCGCTGCTCAAGGCCCTGGAAGACGGGCGAATCAAGCCACAGCGGATGAACAGCTACCGCTCGATCATCGCCAGCCTGCCGGAAGAAACCTACTGATCAACCCTGCATGCCCAATGCAGGCGAGGTACCTTGTCCGCCCCGGCAGTGACCGGCAGCCCAACGGGGCTGCCAAGCCCTTACTGTTCCTTGGCCTCATCCATCTTCAACGTGCCGTCCTCGAAGATGTTGAGCTTCTGGCGCAACTCACGTGGTTGCATGGGCGTATGGTCATCGGCCGCCGAGGGTGCCGGTGCAGTCGTTGAAGGTGGCTGCGCCCCGGTAGGGGCTTGCGCCGGCGGTGGCGCGGCGCCCTGCTCGCCTTCGATATCACGCTGGGCCTTCTTGGTCAGCACGATGATGTCGATCCGACGGTTTACCGGGTTGAACGGGTTCTTGCGATCGAACAGCGACGAAGACGCATACCCCACCACCCGTGCCACCTGGCCATCTGGATACCCCCCTGCCACCAGGGCCCGCCGCGCAGCGTTGGCACGGTTGGCCGACAGCTCCCAGTTGCCGAACTCGCCAGCGCCTGCGTACGGCTTGGCATCGGTATGGCCACTGACGCTGATCTTGTTGGGCACGGTCTTGATGGTATCGGCCATGGCCAGCAGGATGTCCTCGAAATAGGGCTGCAAGCGTGCACTGCCGATGTCGAACATGGGCCGGTTCTCGGCGTCCATGATCTGGATGCGCAGGCCGTCCTGGGTGATCTCGAACAGGATCTGGTCCTTGAACTTCTGCAGCTGCGGGTTCTCCTCCACCTTGTTCTGCAACTCCTGCAGCAGCAGCTCGAGGCGCTCGCGCTCGACCTGCTCGGCCATGGTTTCCACTTGGTCCTTGTTCAGTTCGATGCTGGTGTCTGGGGTCGGCTCCGATTTCACCTCGGGGTTGATGGTCTTCTCCGGCGCCAGCTCGGGCGAGCCGCCCAGGTCGATGACGTAGGGTGTACCACTCTCGGAGAAGCCGATCGGGTCCTTGAAGTACCCGGCGATGGCGATCTTCTGCTCAGGGGTTGCGGTCGACAGCAACCACAGCACCAGAAAGAACGCCATCATGGCCGTGGCGAAGTCGGCAAAGGCGATCTTCCAGGCGCCACCGTGGTGGCCGCCGCCAAAGCGCTTTACGCGCTTGACGATGATGGGCTGATTGTTCTCCATGACTCAGCGACCGCGTACCGCTTGCTCGAGCTCGGAGAAGCTGGGGCGATGCTTGGGGTACAGCACCTTGCGCCCGAACTCCACGGCCAGCGACGGCGGCATGCCCGAGGCCGAGGCGACCAGCGAGGCCTTGATCGACTCGTACAGGTTGAGTTCTTCCTTGGCATCGTGCTCAAGGCACTTGGCCAGTGGGCCGAAGAAACCGTAGGCGGCGAGAATACCGAAGAAGGTACCCACCAAGGCGGCGCCCACGTGCATACCGATGGCTGCCTGGTCACCATCGCCCAGCGACGCCATGGTGACGACGATACCCAATACGGCTGCAACGATACCGAAGCCTGGCATGCCGTCTGCGACCCCAGTGACCGCGTGGGACGGATGCTCCAGCTCCTCCTTCATGCTCAGCAGCTCCATGTCGAACAGACCTTCGAGTTCGTGGGGGGCCATGTTGCCGGTGGACATGATGCGCAGGTAGTCGCAGACGAACGCGGTCATGCGCTCATCGGCCAGTACGGTCGGGTACTTGGCAAAGATCGGGCTGGCCGAGGCGTCTTCGATGTCGGCCTCGATGGCCATCATGCCTTCGCGGCGGCTCTTGTTGAGAATTTCATAGACCAGTCCCAGCACTTCCAGGTAATAGGCATGGGTGAAGCGCGAGCCGAACATCTTCATCGACTTCTTCAGAACGTGCATCGTCATGTAGCCAGGGTTGGCCTGCAGAAACGCACCAAAGGCCGCGCCGCCGATGATCAGCACTTCGAACGGCTGGATCAGCGCCGCAATCTTGCCGTGGGAAAGGACGTAGCCGCCGAGTACGCTCGCGAATACGACGATGATGCCGATAATTTTAGCCATAGATTCAAAGCACTTGCTGTCGTGGTCAGGGAAAGAGGCGGGAGCGTCAAAACTCTTCTTCTCCTTATCGGCAGAACTGCGCCAGACTATAGCCACTAAAAGCGAAAAGCCAGTTCGGACTGATGTCAAAAT
Organism: Pseudomonas sp. xss_4; assembly: GCF_043104125.1. NCBI lineage: Bacteria > Pseudomonadati > Pseudomonadota > Gammaproteobacteria > Pseudomonadales > Pseudomonadaceae > Pseudomonas > Pseudomonas sp. xss_4. Next base: position 64,146 of record NZ_JBICKJ010000078.1, on the reverse strand, counting down.
GCCAATTGAAACCGAGGTATCCGGCCAGGCCCCACGTACGTTAGAAGCCTGGGTGAAGCTGCTGGAGAGTGTGCGCATTCCTGTGCCCAAGCACAGCTACGACCGGGTCATGGCGGCCATCAACGATAACCGGCGTTCATTGCGCGACATCGCCGAGCTGATGCAGGACAGCCCGGCCCTGGTGCTGTCGGTGATGCGCGAAGCCAACCACCCGACCAACGCCAGCCAGGCCGAGCCGGCCGAAAGCCTGGAGATTGCGCTCAATCGCCTGGGCCTTGAGCGCAGCGCACTGCTGCTCAAGCGCCTGCCAGCGCTGCCGATGGAAGACATCCCGCCGGTGCTGCGCCAGTTCCAGATGATCAGCCAGCATGCCTCGCAGCAGGCCAGTGGCCTGTTCGCCAGCCGACTGGCGCGGCTGTGGCAGGAAATCCACTGGGGTAGCCTGCTGTTTCTGTCCCCGTTATGGCCGCTGGCATTGGCCCACCCGAAGCTGCTCGACACCTGGGAGCTGCGGGTCATCCATAAAGGAGAAGACGCCGCCATTGTCGAGCAGGAGCTATTCGGTGTTCGCATCATGGCGCTGTGCCAGGCCGTGGCCCAGCAGTGGCGCCTGCCGCAATGGGTGACCCAGGGTTACCGTCTGCTGCTCGAAGAGCGCGAGCAGCTTGCCCAGGTGTTGAACATCGCCCGGGACGAAGACCTGCTCAACCAACAACATCGGCTCGATGCCGAGCCCGGTCTGCGGCGCTGGTTCAATCAACCGGCCAACACCGTGCTGTTGGCCAATAACCTGGCGCTGGCAGCCCAGGTGGGCTGGGACAATCCCCATCTGCTGCGCTGGCAACTGCTGACCGCACTCTACCTGCAGACCTCGCTCGAAGACATACAGCAGCAGGTGCACCAGCAAGCCGCGGCTAGTGCCAGGCGCCATGCGCGCCTGGCACTGTTCCACCCAGCCGAGGCCTTGATCTGGCCATGGCATCAACGCCGCCCCCACCCGGACATGCTGGCGCCCCCGCCCCCCACCGCCGATGAACTGGCGCGCTGGCGGTCGCTCTGCCAGGACTTGCTGGCCCAGCCCAGCCCTTTCACCAATACCGTGCACCTGGCGGCCCAAGCCCGTGAGGCGGTACTGGCGTGCGGCATGCAACGCCTGCTGCTGCTTGGCCTGGACCGGACCAATGACTGCCTACGCGTGCAACAGGCGGCCGGGCTAGCGAAAGAGGCGACCAGCCTGGTATTGCCGGTGGCGGCGAACAAGCTGCTGCAAAAGCTGATGTCCAAGGCCGGGCAACTGCGCATCACGCCCGAAAACCACACGCAGTTCGCCTCGTTGTTGCCGCCGCCCTTGCGTGCCCTGTTCCGGGGCGAGCATGTCCTGCTGCGCTCGCTGGCGGTCAAAGACCAGGTGGTCATGTTATTGGTGGCCGACCAGGGGTGCCGGCCCTTGGCCGACATCAGCGTGCAGGCTTTTGGCAAAACCTCGCAATGCATCGAACGGGCGCTGTGGGTGTTTGCCAACCGCAACGGCTGAGCCTTGCGCTACAATCGCCCCTTTGCACACTGGAGACCGTGGATGACCGACTTTTCCGGCCTGCCGCTGGTGATCGAAGCCGCCGACCTGTTGCCACGCCTGGGCTCGCCCGACTTGATCCTGGTCGACCTCAGCAGCGCCAATCGTTACGTCAGCGGGCATATCCCGGGCGCGCATTTCGTCGAGGGCAAGCGGACCCAGCTCGGCCAGCCGCCTGCGCCTGGGCTGCTACCGCCGCAGAGCGACCTGGAAAAGCTGTTCGGCGAACTGGGCCACCGCAGCGATGCGGTCTACGTGGTGTATGACGATGATGGCGGTGGCTGGGCTGGCCGCTTCATCTGGTTGCTCGATGTGATCGGTCACACCCGGTACCACTATCTCAACGGTGGCATCCAGACCTGGCCGGCCGACCGGCTCAGTACCGATGTGCCTGCCAAGGGTACCCGGCCGGTGAGTTTGCAACTGCATCCGGAACCCACCGCCACCCGCGAGTACCTGCAAAGCCGCCTGGGCGCCGATGACCTGGCCATCTGGGATGCTCGCGCCCCACAGGAATTCACCGGCGAAAAAATGCTCGCGGCCAAAGGCGGGCACATACCTGGTGCGGTCAATTTCGAATGGACCGCCGGCATGGATCTCAATGACCATCTGCGCATCCGCCCGGACATCGCCGAAGTGCTGCAGTCCCTTGGCATCACGCCTGACAAGGAAGTGATCACCCACTGCCAGACGCATCGCCGCTCCGGCTTCACTTATCTGGTGGCAAAGGCCCTGGGCTACCCGCGAGTCAAAGCGTACGCTGGCTCCTGGAGCGAGTGGGGCAACCACCCGGACACGCCTGTCGAAGTTTAAGGAACCTGAATGAAATCCCGTCTGTTCATCATCAGCCAGTACCTGCTGCCGCATCACCTGCTGTCGCGCCTGGCCGGCTGCGTTGCCGAGTGCCGCGCCCGCTGGTTCAAGAACGCCTTCACCGCCTGGTTTGCCAAGCGCTACCAGGTCGACATGCGTGAAGCGCTGGTCGAAGACTTGACCGCCTACGAGCACTTCAACGCATTCTTCACCCGCGCCCTGAAACCAGGCGCACGCCCCCTGGACCAGACCCCCGGCGCCATCCTGTGCCCGGCCGACGGTGCAGTGAGCCAGGTTGGCCCGATCGAGCACGGCCGCATCTTCCAGGCCAAGGGCCACAGTTACAGCGCACAGGAACTGCTGGGCGGCGACCCGGCCCTGGCAGCCCCTTTCATGGGCGGCGAGTTTGCCACTGTCTACCTCTCACCCAAGGACTACCACCGCGTGCACATGCCGCTGGCAGGCACGCTGCGCGAGATGGTCTACGTGCCGGGGCGGCTGTTCTCGGTAAACCAGACCACCGCAGAAAACGTGCCTGAACTGTTCGCTCGCAATGAGCGGGTGGTCTGCCTGTTCGACACCGAGCGCGGCCCGATGGCGGTTGTCTTGGTCGGTGCCATGATCGTGGCCTCCATCGAGACCGTCTGGGCAGGGCTGGTCACGCCGCCCAAGCGCGAGCTCAAGACCTTCCGCTACGACGATGCCAGCCGTGCGCCAATTCACCTGGAAAAAGGCGCCGAACTGGGTCGATTCAAGCTGGGTTCGACGGCGATCGTGCTGTTCGGCCCCGACCAGGTCAAATGGGCCGACCACGTGGGCGCCGCCTCGGCGGTGCGCATGGGCCAGCTGTTGGCCACGCCGCTGCAGGCGTGATGGCCCAAGACGTGGCCCCAGGGTTCGGGCGCTGACGCCAAAACCCTGGGGTCTGCGCAGGCTGGATCAGCCGCGGGTATCGCGATCGCGCAGGCCCAGCAGGTACAGCACACCATCAAGGCCCAGCGTGGAAATCGCCTGCTTGGCCGACTGACGCACCAGCGGCTTGGCGCGGAAGGCCACGCCCAGCCCCGCCAACGCCAGCATCGGCAGGTCGTTCGCGCCATCGCCCACGGCGATGGTCTGTTCCAGTTGCAGGCCCTCCTCGCTGGCCAGTTGCTGGAGCAGCTCGGCCTTGCGCTGGGCATCGACGATAGGCTCCACCGCCACGCCAGTCACCTTGCCGTCGACCACTTCCAGCTCATTGGCGAAGACGTAGTCGATGCCCAGGCGCGCCTGTACCTGGCGGGCGAAGTAGGTGAAGCCACCCGACAAAATGGCGGTCTTGTAACCCAGGCGCTTGAGCTCGGCAAAGAGGTTTTCCGCGCCCTCGGTCAAGCGCAGCGATGCGCCGATTTCATCCAGCACGCTGACATCCAAACCCTTGAGCAGCGCCATGCGTTCCTTGAAACTGGCCCGGAAGTCCAACTCCCCCCGCATGGCCCGCTCGGTGATCGCCGCGACCTGCTCACCCACGCCAGCGGCCTTGGCCAGCTCGTCGATCACTTCGGCTTCGATCAGGGTCGAATCCATGTCGAACACGGCCAGGCGGCGGTTGCGGCGGAACAGGTCGTCCCGCTGGAAGGCGATGTCGATGCTCAGGGCCTCGGACAAGGCAAAGAACTCGGCGCGCAACGCCTGGCCATCGTCAGGCTCGCCGCGAACCGAAATCTCCACCGCGGCCTTGCCCTTGCTGGTGTCCGCGTCCAGCGCCACTCGAGCCGACAGGCGCTCGATGCGCTCGATGGTCAGCCCGTGCTGGCTGATGATGGCGCTGACACGCTGTAACTGGTCGGGCGAGATCTTGCGGCTAAGCAGGGTCACCACGTGCCGTGCTTCACCATGGCCATCGGCCCAGTGCTGGTAGTCCGCTTCGGAAATCGGTGTGTAGCGCGCCTGCAAGTTCAGCTCGTGCGCCTTGGCCTGGACACTCTGCAGCAGCTTGGTCGCCACTTCGTTATCCGGGATATCCACCAGGATGCCGAACGACAACGTGCCGTGCATCACCGCCAGGCCGATGTCGAGAATGCTCACACCGCCCTGCAGCAGGACGCCAGTGATGGCAGCGGTAAGACCGGGGCGGTCCTCACCGGTGATGTTGATCAGGACGATTTCGCGCACAACCAGGCTCCGACTTCGATGAAAAATGCGCATTCTACCGATTTTCCGTGACCATCGGGCGCTAACGATACTTTGCCGACAAAACCCGTGTCGCTATACTGCCCCCCACTTCATGCCATTAAGAGCCGAGCTCAGTGAACCGGCCCACCTCAGTCAAAACAGACAATTTCTTCCTGATGATCTATCGCGCCCTGAGTCAACGTCGCGTGCCATTGGCATTGCGCATCGCCTGCACCAACATTTTCCTGGTGGCCCTGGCGCTGGTGATCTATGCCTGCGTAATGGGGTTGCAGTTCAAGCAGGCCATGCACGACCAGGCCGATGCCGTGGGCCAGAGCCTGACGACCCAGACGGCCACGTCGGCGACCGAGTTGCTGGTGGCCAACGATATCCTCAGCCTCAACGTGCTGCTGGGCAACCTGGTGAAGAACCCGCTGGTGGCGCATGCCGCCATCTACAGTGTCGACAACCGCATCCTCGCCGAGGCAGGCCAGCGTCCGCGCAACAGCCTGCTGGGTGAGGCCGAGGGCGTCTATCAGACCAAGATCACCTTCCAGGACGTGGCCGCCGGACAACTGCGCATGAGCCTGGACATGAGCCAGTTCCAGCAGCCCATGCTGATCAGCATGCAGAGCATGGCTATCCTGGCGGCCATTCTGCTGGTGCTCGCCCTGACCTTGAGCCTGCGCCAGGGCCGATTCATCACCTTGCCGCTGCTGCAACTGCGGGTCTGGTTGCGCGACCCGCAGTATTACACGCCCGCCACCGACCGCCAGGACGAGATCGGCGACATCGCCCGGCAACTGCACGCCCGACTGGCGCCACCGCCTCCGCCAGAGCCGGAACCGGAACTGGAGGACGACGAGCACTTCGATGAAGCGCCCGCCCCCGTTTCCAAGCCTGCCCAGCGCACTACCGTGACCAGCGCGGACGATGACGACGAGGCATTCGCCGGCCTGCTGGACGACACACCGGCGCATGCGATCGAAATGGAGTCCGATGAGCCCCAGTTCAGCGCAGTGCTTGCCGTGCAACTGGGTTCCCAGGAGCAGCTGCGGCGTTTGCCGCGCACCCGCCTGACCGAGCTTACCGAGCGCTATCAGGAGTGCCTGGAGCATGCGGCCTCGCTGTACGAGGGCGAAACCCACACCCTCAACGATGGCAGTACGTTGGTCCTGTTCCACAGCCGCCAGTGCGGCGAGGACTACCTTACCAATGCCATCTGTTGCGGTGAGTTGCTACGTGCCTTGGGCCATGCCTTGCAGATCGACGTCGCTGACAGCGGCATCACCTTGCAACTGCAACTGGGCCTTGCCATGAGCAATGACCTCGATGGCCTGGAACTGGTCGACCTGCTGATGGCTGAGAAGGTGCAGGATGCGCTGGCACTGTCTCAACACAGCCGCAATCTGTTGCTGGTCGAGCGCAAGGTCAATGACGACGGTTTGATTCGCCAGCGTGCTCGCATCCGCCCCATTGCAAGCCCGGAAGGCGCCTGCTGTGTGGAGCGCCTGATGGAGCCATACCCCTCGATGCTGGAGCGCCAGCTGGCCCGCATGCACGAACGCCGCGCCTGAGCCATTACAGGGTCGCTGCGCGGCGCCGTACAGCGCCCACGAAAAAGCCCGCTTTGATGCGGGCTTTTTCGTGGCTGGTCTTCGATCAGAACCGATACACTTCCATGTCGGTACGAATCGGCGAGGCCATCGGGATTTTGGATTTCTCGGGCTGCTTCTTGACCTGCACAGGCGCTGCAGGCTTCTTGGGTGCGGCTTCGGCGATGGCCGGCTGGTTTGCCAACGGCTTGACCGCAGTGCTTAGTTGCTCGGCCAGCTTCTGCAACAGTTGCCCTTGCGCCTGGACCTGCGAGGCCTCGCTGCCTTCATGCTTCTGCTCTAAATGTACGATGCGGTTGTCACGCACCTGACCACGGCGGTCGAGCACACGCCATTGTGCATCCAGAACCGCGGGTTGGTTCTTGCCAGAGTCCAGTCGCGTGATCGATAGCAGCACTTGCACGTCCGGGCTGAAACCTGCCGTCGCCGGCGCCAGCACCACGCGCTGGCTGTCCAGACGCCAGGCCAGCTGCCGCACCAGCAACTGGTCAATATCCGAGGACAGGCTGCCTGCCCAGCGCCCGTCGGTCGCAGCACTGAGGCTGCCGTCGGCCTGGCGTTGCAGGAACGTCTCACGTTGCAGATAGTCGGCCACCGAAACCGGGCCGAGTACGACGGCCATGCCCGCATGTTGCGACGGCTGGCCAGGATCACCGCTGTCGAGCTGGTACAAGGCAACCGGCTGGTGCATGGTGCACCCGCCAAGGCCCAATAGACCCGTCATCAACAGCGCAAAGGGAAGGCGCAGAAATTTCATCATCCCATCCAGGCGGCTGCCTTCAGGCACGCCGCAGTGATACGTATGGATTCAAACGGGCACACGGCTACGCCGGCACCGCAGGGGGCATATCATCCGCGAAATAAGTGCCCGACTCCAGCATTTCTGCCCGCAACGGCGGTGAAATCGCCATTGCGGGCCTGTCGGATGCTCAGCCGGGCAATTCGACCTGCAGCCCATCGACCCGCTGGAAGCCACGGGGCAACTTGCTGCCGCGCCTACCACGTTCGCCCTTGTAGTGCTCCAGGTCATCGCCCTTGAGTGATAGGGTCCGCTTGCCGGCTTGTAGCACCAGCGTGGCCCCTTCGGCCACCACGGCAAGGTCGGTGACGTACTCTTCCCGGCTGGCGACCCGGTCACCGGGCACGCCGATGATCTTGTTGCCCTTGCCCTTGCCCAACTGCGGCAGATCACTGACCTTGAACACCAGTAGACGGCCTTCGGTGGTTACCGCTGCCAACCAGTCCTGCTCCCGGTTGGCCACCGGTCGCGGCGTCATCACCTTGGCGCCGTTGGGCAGGCTGAGCAGCCCTTTGCCAGCCTTGTTCTTGGCCTGCAGGTCTTCACCCTTGACCACGAACCCGTAGCCGGCATCGGAAGCCACCACGTAGAGCGCATCGTCTTCGGGCAGCAGCACGCACTCGAAAGTGGCGCCCGGTGGCGGCGCCAGGCGCCCGGTCAGGGGCTCGCCCTGGCCACGGGCTGACGGCAGGCTGTGGGCGGCCACCGAATAACTTCGTCCGGTGGAGTCGATGAGCACGGCAAATTGGTTCGAGCGCCCTGCGGCCGCGGCCTTGAACCCATCCCCGGCTTTATAAGACAGGCCAGTGGCATCGATGTCATGCCCCTTGGCACACCTTACCCAGCCTTTCTCCGACAGCACCACCGTGACGGGCTCGGTCGGCATCAGCTCGTTTTCCGAGAGCGCCTTGGCTTCTGCCCGCGCCACGATGGGCGAGCGTCGGTCATCGCCATAGGTCTGAGCATCCTTGATCAATTCGCTGCGCACCAACTTGCGCAACTTCGCCTCGCTGCCCAGCAGTGCCTGCAGCTTGGCCTGCTCCTTGAGCAGCTCGTCCTGCTCGCCACGGATTTTCATCTCTTCCAGCCGGGCGAGCTGGCGCAGGCGGGTTTCCAGGATGTAATCGGCCTGGATCTCGGTGAGGTTGAAGCGGGCGATCAACGCCTGCTTGGGATGTTCCTCGGTACGGATGATATGAATCACTTCGTCCAGATTGAGGAAGGCAGTGAGCAAGCCGTCCAGCAAGTGCAGGCGTTTTTCGACCTTGTCCAGGCGATGCTGCAAGCGCCGCCGGACAGTGCCGGTACGGAACTCCAACCATTCCAGCAGCAGCGCCCGCAGGTTCTTCAGTTGCGGGCGGCCGTCCAGGCCGATGATGTTGACGTTGACCCGGTAGCTGCTTTCAAGGTCGGTGGTGGCGAACAGGTGCTGCATCAGCTCGTCGGCATCCACGCGATTGGAGCGCGGGATGATGACGATGCGGCAGGGGTTTTCGTGATCGGACTCATCGCGCAGGTCAGCGACCATTGGCAGCTTCTTGGCCTGCATCTGTGCGGCGATCTGCTCCAATACCTTGGCGCCGGACACCTGGTGCGGTAACGCCGTGACGACGATATCGCCATCCTCGACCCGGTACACTGCACGCATGCGAATCGAACCGCGCCCGCTTTCATACATCTTGAGAATGTCGGCCCGAGGCGTGACGATCTCTGCCTCGGTCGGGTAATCGGGCCCCTGGATGTGCTCGCACAACTGCTCGATGGAGGCCTTTGGCTCGTCGAGCAAGCGCACGCAGGCACTGGCCACCTCGCGCAGGTTGTGCGGCGGCACGTCGGTGGCCATGCCCACGGCGATGCCGGTGGTGCCGTTGAGCAGAATGTTGGGCAGGCGCGCGGGCAACACCGCCGGTTCCTGCAAGGTGCCGTCGAAGTTGGGCACCCAATCCACGGTACCTTGGCCGACTTCGTCGAGCAGCACCTCGGCATACCGCGACAGCCGTGCTTCGGTATAACGCATGGCGGCAAACGACTTGGGATCGTCCGGCGCGCCCCAGTTGCCCTGGCCGTCCACCAGTGTGTAGCGGTAGCTGAAGGGCTGCGCCATCAGCACCATGGCCTCGTAGCAGGCCGAGTCCCCGTGGGGGTGGAACTTGCCGAGCACATCGCCCACGGTGCGCGCCGACTTCTTGTGCTTGGCATCGGCGTCCAGGCCCAGCTCGCTCATGGCGTAGACAATGCGCCGCTGCACAGGCTTGAGGCCGTCGCCGATATGCGGCAAGGCCCGGTCCATGATCACGTACATGGAGTAGTTGAGGTAGGCCTGTTCGGTGAAGTCAGCCAACGAGCGGCGTTCGACGCCGTCCAGACTGTCTTGTAGTTCGCTCATGCGAGCCTCGTCATTTCAGGTTCTGGCGCAGCAGCATGGTGCCGCCGCGCTGGGTAAATTCAAGTTGTTTCAAGGCGCTCATGCCCAACAGCACGGTGGTGCCATCCAGGCCCGGCACCACGATCGCGCGAATGTCGCGCAGGTGGATGTCGCCCAATTGCAGGCTGTCCAGCCGGGTGCGATAGCCTTGCGTGCGACCGTTGGCGGTGCTGACGGTTACCGGGCTGCCACGCTTGAGCGCAAGGCCGTCGGCCAGGGATTCGGGTATGGCGACATCCGTGGCACCGGTGTCGAGCATGAAATGCACCACCTGGCCATTGATGGCGCCATCGGCGACGAAGTGGCCCTGGCCATTGCCCAGCAGGCGCACCTCGACGAACCCTTGTCCATGGGAGGACTGGACCTGCGCATTGGGGTTGCGCTGGCGGTCTTCCCATTGCCCGAAGAAGCGCGTGGCCAGGAACAGCGCCGCCGCCCAGGCCAGGATCATCAGCACCCTGCCCGCCCGTTTGCCCGGTGCCTGGCTCACGGCTTGGCACTCCAGCCGCCGGCAGGGGCAGCAAAGCGCCAGACGATCGGCCGGCGCTCGCCATCGGCACGCGCGCCTTCATTGTTGTCCAGGCCGATCCACGCCCCCTCGGCGTCGACCACTAGCGCCTCGGCCACACCGAACAGCTGGTCATAGCGGCGTGGCTCGGTCAACGCGTCGGCCGCAAACGACCAGCAGCGCTCGATCTGACCGCTGTCGGCATCGCGGCGACAGATGCGATAGGCATTGCGCTCGAGCGTGAACAGTTTGCCGTCGAACCAGGCCAGGTCGGCAAAGTCTCGCGAAACCGGTCGCGCATCGGGTAGCTGCGGCGGCTGCATCTCTACACCGGCTTCGCTGAACAGGACGCAGCGTCGCCCGCAGGCCCACACCGCCTGTTGGCGCTCGATGGCCACCAGCCCACGGCGCTCACGCTCGCCAGCCAGCCACAGGCGATCGCCGGCAGGGTTGACGGCCACGCCTTCGAACAGCGCATTGAAGTTCAGCAGCATGCCGCTGGCCCGTGCCTGGCGCACCATGGCCGAATCGATCTTCAGCCAGTGCGGCGCGCCCGAAACAGGCAGTTGCAGCACGGCGGCATGCGCCTCGCTGACCAGGTACAGGTTGCCGGCCTGGTCACAGGTGATGCCCTCGAAATCAAGGTCGCCACCGCGCAGCCACGACGCCAGCCAGGTCCGCATCTTCAGCCCCCACGGCAAGCCGCTCTCCGGCACCGGTGGTGGGTCGAACGCCACTGCCTGTGCCTGCCACGCACCGTCCTTGAGTTCGAAACGGTAGAGGCGATCGTCGTCCCGGTCCGAGACACCCCATAAGCTACCCCGGCATTGCGCAAGGCCCGACAGGTTACCGGCACGCATGCCATCGACGGGATGCTCGCCGATCAGTTCAAGTTCAGGCCAGGTGTCTGCCAGGGTCGGCAAGGCCACCAGCGGCAGGCAAGCCGCCAGGAGCCAACGAATCAAACCATGACCTCTGCCAGGTTGCCCTTGGTTTCCAGCCAGGCCTTGCGGTCCCCGGCACGCTTCTTGGCCAGCAGCTTGTCCATCAGCTCGCATGTGGTCTGCACGTCGTCCAGGGTGAGCTGGACCAGGCGCCGAGTGTTGGGGTCCATGGTGGTTTCGCGCAACTGGGGCGGGTTCATCTCGCCCAGGCCCTTGAAGCGGGTGACCTGCGGCTTGCCGCGCTTTTTCTCTGCCACCAGGCGGTCGAGAATGCCGTCTCGTTCGGCTTCATCCAGGGCGTAGTAGATTTCCTTGCCCAAGTCGATACGGTACAGCGGCGGCATGGCCACATACACATGACCGGCTTCGACCAGTGCCCGGAAATGCTGCACGAACAGCGCGCACAGCAGGGTGGCGATGTGCAGGCCGTCGGAGTCGGCGTCGGCCAGGATGCACACCTTGCCGTAACGAAGCTGCGCCAGGTCGGTAGCGCCTGGGTCCACGCCAATGGCGACAGCGATGTTGTGCACTTCCTGACTGGCGAGCACTTCACCGCCGTCCACTTCCCAGGTGTTGAGGATCTTGCCGCGCAGCGGCAGGATCGCCTGGAACTCTTTGTCACGCGCCTGCTTGGCCGAACCACCGGCCGAGTCGCCCTCGACCAGGAACAGCTCGGCGCGCATCGGGTCCTGGCCCGCGCAATCGGCCAGCTTGCCCGGCAGTGCGGGGCCCTGGGTGATGCGCTTGCGCTCGACCTTCTTGCTGGCCTTCAGGCGACGACCGGCGTTGCTGATGGCCAACTCGGCCAGCTGCATGCCCAGCTCCGGGTGGGCGTTGAGCCACAGGCTGAAGGCATCCTTGACCACGCCTGAGACGAAGGCGGCGGCTTCGCGCGAGGAAAGGCGTTCCTTGGTCTGCCCGGAGAACTGTGGGTCCTGCATCTTCATCGACAGCACGAAGGTGATGCGCTCCCAGACGTCTTCCGGGGCCAGCTTCACGCCACGGGGCAGCAGGTTGCGGAATTCGCAGAACTCACGCATCGCGTCCAGCAGGCCTTGGCGAAGGCCGTTGACATGGGTGCCGCCCTGGGCCGTGGGGATCAGGTTGACGTAGCTTTCCTGAATGCTGTCGCCCCCTTCGGGCAGCCACAGCAGGGCCCAGTCGACCGCTTCCTTGTTGCCGGCCAGGCTGCCGCAGAACGGCTCGTCGGGCAGGCGCTGGAAGTCACTGACCGAATCCACGAGGTAGGAGCGCAGGCCGTCTTCGTAATGCCACTCCACCTTCTCGCCGCTGGCCTTGTCCTCGAAACTGACCAGCAGGCCTGGGCAGAGCACGGCCTTGGCCTTCAGTACGTGCTTGAGCCGGCTGATGGAGAACCGCGGGGAGTCGAAGTACTTGGGGTCGGGGCTGAAATAGACGCTGGTGCCAGTGTTGCGCTTGCCGACCGTGCCGACCACTTCCAGCTCGCTTGACTTGAAGCCATCGGCAAAGGTCATCTGGTATTCGTTGCCGTCACGCTTCACCCGCACGCGCACCTGCGTGGACAAGGCGTTGACCACCGAAATACCGACGCCATGGAGGCCGCCGGAGAATTGGTAGTTCTTGTTGGAGAACTTACCGCCGGCATGCAGCTTGGTGAGGATCAGTTCGACGCCCGACACGCCTTCTTCAGGGTGGATGTCCACTGGCATGCCGCGACCATCGTCGCTGACTTCCAGCGAATGGTCGGCGTGCAGGATGACCTGCACCGAACGGGCGTGGCCGGCGAGGGCTTCGTCGACACTGTTGTCGATGACTTCCTGGGCCAGGTGGTTGGGGCGGCTGGTGTCGGTGTACATGCCCGGCCGCTTGCGAACCGGGTCAAGGCCCGAGAGGACTTCGATGGCGTCTGCGTTATAGGCGCTAGCGCTGGGATTGGCCATGGGGTCTCGTCGTCAGTCTGGTGAATGCAAAAAAATCAAAATACAGAAAAATCGAGTGCAGCGTACTGCGTCGGGGCAACACCGGCGAAGGCCAGTAGGGCCGGCAGGCGCTCGGCGAAGCCTTGGAAGCTGTGGTCGCCACCGGCCTGGATACGCAGCGCGCAGTGGCGGTAGTACCGCTCGGCGTGGCGATAGTCCAGGGTTTCGTCGCCGGTCTGCAACCATACCTGGTAGCGGCTTGGGTCCGTAGGGGGCGGGACCTCCAGCTCGGCCAGCGCCTGGACGTGGTCGAGGGTCAACTCCCACGCCTGGCCTGTGTGATGGTTGTGCTGGGTACCCAAATAGCCGTCGAACAGGCGGTGCGGCCCTACGGCGGGGTTGACCAGCAAGGCCTTGAGGCCATGGCGCTCGGCCAGGAAGGTGGCATAGTAGCCGCCCAGTGAACTGCCCACCAGCAACGGCGCGCCCAGTTCGGCAATGCAACCTTCAAGCTGCTCGATGGCCTGGCGGGGATGATGATGCAGCGCTGGCAGGCGCAGCCGGTCGATCAGCCCGAGGTGCTGCATGACGGCCTGAAGCTGCCTGGCCTTGGCTGACAACGGCGAGCTGTTGAAGCCGTGTATATAGAGGATGGAACCCGACATGCTGCCCCCGGAAGCTGTAGCGTTGCGCCTGTAGGCAGGCGCAGGGACGCGCAGTGTATCGCGTTCGCAAGGTTTTGGCGCCGCGCTGGTTTTTCTGAAACACATTCCGCTATGGGCAGGTGGAGAGTCACTGACACTATTGGCAGCTATGGTGACACGGTTAGGATGGGAGCGGCCGGTCCGGCGCCCCGGCGAGGCCGTTCCCACACGGAACTGGGTTCTTTGGAGAGCGGGTGCAGGACAGCCCGCGCAGTTCAATACCCCGGGCTATCGAAATCGAGCCTGACCTCGAAATCCAGCGCCCGCTCCACCCCCGTGTCCACCGTCCCATCAGTCTGCAAGCGGATCCAGCGATAGCCAGGATGCTGCTGGCTTACCTCGAAATCTTCACTGCCTGGGGCGAACTGGATGCAGGTCGAAGGCGTGGCCAGCAGCCGCAGGTCGCCGCGCCATTGATCCCATTCCTGATGCACGTGCCCCCACAACAGCGCACGCACCTGGGGGTGACGATCGATCACGGCGAACAGCGCATCGGCGTTGCGCAGGCCGATGGGGGCGATCCATGCACAGCCGATGTCGACCGGTTGATGGTGCAGGCACACCAGGCAGTGGCGCTCCCCTGACGTGCGCAATGCAGTTTCCAGCAGGCTGAGCTGGGTATCCTGCAGCCAACCATGGGCCGCTCCTGGCACTGCCGTGTCGAGCATGACGATGCGCCAGGCCCCGATGTCGGTAACCGGCTGCACTAACTCAGGCGCCACCTGCGCCATCACCTGCGCTTCGTCATGGTTGCCCGGCAGCCAGCGCGCCGGCGCAGCAAAGCCTGCGGTCAATTGCTCAAAGGCCGCGTAGGAAGCAACGCTGGCGTCCTGGGACAAGTCCCCCGTGCACAACAACAGGTGCGTGTCGCTCTGCTCGCGCAATGCCTGCCGCACCACATGGCGCAGGCTGTCGCGGGTATTGAGGCCTAGCATGCTGCCCTCGGGGCTGGCGAACAGATGGGCGTCGGTCAGGTGCACCACGTTAACGGTGCCGGCAGGGTTCGAGTGCGGCAAGGCCGTCTCCTTTCAGCGAGCGCTTACCAGTTCGTGGCCGCAGGCCAGGCAGTGAGAAAGCCATTCACCCAGGAACAGGTTCAGCTGGGCTTTTTCGTCCGGCTGGTGCATGGCGGCGTTGGGGTAAGGATAGATGCTGCGCAGACGCCTGGCGTGCTCGGCGCTCACCACTTCGGCCATGCGGGCGTCATGGTAAACCTGCACCTCCATGACCGGGACCGGCAGCCAGGGCAGGCTGTGCTCCTGGCGTATGCGCAGCGTGGTGGTGTAGGGGCAGGCCAGGACCACGTCGAGCACTAGCACGCCCAGCATCTGGTCGCCCTGGGTCATGCCGATGCTACGCGAGCTCTGGGTGGTGCGCATGTCCGGGAGCAGGCGCATCAGCCGGGCATAGTTGGCCTCACAGGCGGCCTGCAATCCGGCCAGGTCGACCCGGTAGCGCTCGCGCAGCAGGTTCACTTCCACATGCCTCGAACTTCGTCGCGGTTCAGGGCGAGCCATTGCAAGCCGATGATGGTCGCGGCATTGCAGATGCGCCCGTCGCGTACCGCCTGCAAGGCATCTTCGAACGACCACGCGCGCACCCGGATATCCTCGCCTTCAGACTCCAGCCCGTGCAGGCCACCGGCACCCTCGGCGCTGCAGCGGCCAAGGAACAGGTGGACGTATTCGTCACTGCCGCCTGGCGAAGGGAAGTAGCGCGTCATCGGCCACAGCGCGCTGAACGTCAGGCCGGCCTCTTCCTCGGCCTCACGGTGGGCCACTTCTTCTGGCTGCTCGTCCTTGTCGATCAGCCCGGCGACCATCTCGATCAACCAGGGGTTGGCGACCTTGTCCAGGGCGCCCACACGAAACTGCTCGATCAGGACCACTTCATCGCGCTGCGGGTCGTACGGCAAAACGCACACCGCGTCATGGCGCACGAACAGCTCACGGCTGATTTCCCGGCCCATTCCACCGGCGAACAGCTCATGGCGAAGGTGCAGCTTGTCGAGCCTGTAAAAGCCCTGGAAACACTTGTCCCGCTTGACGATCTCGACCGCCTGGGGCACTGAATTCAACGTATCCGACATGAAAATCCTCGTTGCATCGCTGCTGCATCGCGCCATCCTACTCTGCACGCTGGCACGTTTCACCCCCCGGCGACAACCGTTGGCGTACATGGCACAGCGGGCCCGGTCTCTGTTAGCTTAGTGGCGAACTGAAGGCCATGCCGACGGTCAAAGGCCGACTTTTCCCTGTTCTTGCAAGGATCATCATGACACTCGTCAAACTGACATCCATCGCTGTGCTGGCCTTGGCGCTGGGCGCATGCCAGAGCCTGTTCGCCCCCAACTACCGAGCACCGCTCGAGGTCAAGCGCGAAGCCTGGGAGCACGTCAAGCCAGGCTGCAGCGAGCGTGATTGCCCGTTGGTGAATATTGACACCGTGCATTTCCCGGCGTTGCCCAAGCTCGACGGTATTGTCGAAAAGCGCCTGCTGCAGCTGACCGAGGACAACCAGCACGCGGCAGCACCGACCACGTTGCAAGCCTACGAACAGCACTACCTGGCCAGCGCCGAGAAGCGCAACAGCAGCTACTTGCAGGCCAAGGTACGCGAACAGCATGACGGGCTGGTGATCATCGAGCTGTCCAGCTACCTGGATACCGGTGGCGCCCATGGCATGCCAGGTCGTGCCTTCATCAACTATTCACGCAAGCTGGACAAGGTCCTGACACTGCAGGACATGCTGGTCCCGGGCCAGGAAGAAACGTTCTGGAAGACGGTGGAGGAATCGCACCGCGCCTGGCTGATCAGTGTCGGCATGGACAAGGATGCCGAGTTCATCAAGACCTGGCCATTCAAACGCTCGCCCCATATCGCCCTGACCTACGGCGCGGTGGTGGTGAAGTACGAGGTGTACGCCATCGCGCCGTATTCCATGGGCCATGTGGAGCTGAAAATCCCTTACCCACGCCTCAATGGTGTGATCAAGCCCGAACTGTTCCCCGGCCGCGGCTGAGGTTCAACACGCCATACAACACCCCTGCCAGCACCAACGCCGGCAGGGTCGCGCCCAGGTCCGGCGCCTGGGCGGCAATGATGTGATACGCCGTAACCCCTGCCGCCCATGCCAGCAATGCCGGCCAGTGCAGCGCCCCTACATGGGCTGGAACGCTGCGACGGCGAACCCAGTAATGGTCCATCAGCACCACGCCGAACAGCGGGGCGAACACCGAGCCGATCAGCAGCAGGAAGTTCTCGTACTGCGCAAGCGGTGCCAACAGGGCGATCAGCGTGCATAACACACCGATGGCCAGGGCCAGGTGTTCTACCTTCACGCGTGCCAGCACCCCGGCGGAGACCGCTGCCGAATGAATATCGGCGAAGGCTTTTTCCGATTCGTCGAGCAGAATCAGCAACAACGGAATACCCATGCCAGCCCCGGCGAGCGCCAGTAGCAGGGCATTGACTTCGCCCTGCGCCGCGAAGGCCAGGGTGTAGGCCACCCCTAGGCTCATCAGCCAGGTGTTGCCGATGAAGTACCCCACCACCGTACTACCGAACACCTGTCTGCCGTCACGGGCAAACCGCGAATAGTCGGCAATCAGCGGCAACCACGACAGGGGCATGGCGATGACGATGTCAAAGCCCACGGCCAGCGACATCGACCCATCCCCGCCGCGTTGCCACAGCGTCGCCAGGTCAGCCTTGGCGAACAGGTTCCAGGTCAGCCAGGCACAGGCGCCCAGCAGCAGCCAGATACCCCAGGCCCGCAGGATCTTGCGCACGAAGGCCAACGGCCCGCTGACCGCAAGCACTGTGGCCAGCGCGCCGAAACACAGCGTCCACAGTACCGGGCTGTTCCACACGCTGGCCTCACCGAAGGCTCGTGCACCCAGCAGGCTGGCGGCATCGCGCATGACGATGATCTCGAAGGCGCCCCAGCCTATCAGCTGCAATACGTTGAGCAGCGCTGGCAAGCGCGCACCTTGCGCCCCCAGGCTGAGCTTGAGCGTACCCATGGCGGACAAACCGGTGTCACTGCCGATCACACCGGCAGCACCCAACAACAACACACCGACCCCGGTGCCCAGGGCGATGGCCAGGATAGCCCCGGACAGGCCAAGGCCTGGCGCCAGCATGGCACCGACTTGCAGCACCATCAGGCCGATGCCTAGGGAAAACCATAGTGAAAACAGGTCGCGGCCGCCGAACACGCGTTGGCCGTTGGGGATGGGATGATCGGGGGAGAATTGACTGGACGTGGTCATGCTTGCTCGCACTCGGCAATGTGATTGTAGGGGTGGGCGCAAGGCAGGCGGCTAACCAGGTACCTGCTTCGCGACCTGCTTGCGCCCACCTTGGCCCAAAGGCTGCGCCTCAGACCTTGTGGTACAGCTGGCTGCCGGCCTGGCGGAAGCGCTCGGCCTGCTCGCGCATGCCCTGCTCCACCGAGACATCCACGGTTTCGATCCGGGCAGCGTATTCACGCACTTCCTGGGTGATCTTCATGGAGCAGAACTTCGGCCCGCACATGGAGCAGAAATGTGCCACCTTGGCCGACTCCTTGGGCAGGGTTTCGTCGTGGAAGGCACGCGCCGTGTCAGGGTCCAACCCCAGGTTGAACTGATCTTCCCAGCGAAACTCGAAGCGCGCCTTCGACAACGCGTTATCGCGAATCTGGGCCCCTGGGTGACCTTTGGCCAGGTCGGCTGCATGGGCTGCAATCTTGTAGGTGATGATGCCGGTCTTGACGTCGTCCTTGTCAGGCAGCCCCAGGTGTTCCTTGGGCGTCACATAGCAGAGCATGGCGCAGCCAAACCAGCCGATCATGGCCGCCCCGATGCCGGAGGTGATGTGGTCGTAGCCAGGGGCGATGTCGGTGGTCAGCGGGCCGAGGGTGTAGAACGGCGCTTCGTCACAGCACTCTAGCTGCTTGTCCATGTTCTCCTTGATCAACTGCATCGGCACATGGCCAGGGCCTTCGATCATGCATTGCACATCGTGCTTCCAGGCGATCTTGGTCAGTTCGCCCAGGGTTTCCAGCTCGCCGAACTGCGCCGCATCGTTGGCGTCGGCGATCGAGCCAGGACGCAGGCCATCGCCCAGCGAGAAGCTGACGTCGTAGGCCTTCATGATTTCGCAGATTTCTTCGAAGTGGGTGTACAGGAAGTTCTCCTGGTGATGCGCCAAGCACCACTTGGCCATGATCGAGCCACCCCGGCTGACGATGCCGGTGACGCGCTTGGCGGTCAGCGGGACATAGCGCAGCAGCACCCCGGCATGGATGGTGAAGTAGTCCACGCCCTGCTCGGCCTGTTCGATCAGCGTGTCGCGAAACAGCTCCCAGGTTAGGTCCTCGGCCACACCGCCAACCTTTTCCAATGCCTGGTAGATGGGAACGGTGCCGATGGGCACGGGTGAGTTGCGAATGATCCATTCGCGGGTTTCATGGATGTGCTTGCCGGTGGACAAGTCCATGACGGTGTCCGAGCCCCAGCGAATGCCCCAGGTGAGCTTGGCCACTTCTTCTTCGATGGACGAACCCAACGCACTGTTGCCGATGTTGCCGTTGATTTTCACCAGGAAGTTGCGGCCGATGATCATCGGCTCCAGCTCGGTATGGTTGATGTTGGCCGGGATGATGGCGCGGCCACGGGCCACTTCCTCACGTACGAACTCGGGGGTGATTTCCTTGGGAATGCTGGCGCCGAAGCTGTGACCGGCATGCTGCGTATCGAGCAGGCCTGCCGCCCGGGCCTCCTGCAGCTTCATGTTCTCGCGGATGGCCACGTATTCCATCTCGGCGGTGATGATGCCCTGGCGGGCGTAATGCATCTGCGACACATTGGCGCCTGGCTTGGCACGACGCGGGTTGCGGACATGGGCGAAGCGCAGCTTGGCCAGTTCGGCGTCGTTCAGCCGCTGCTGGCCGAAGTGGGAGCTCAGCCCGCTCAGGCGCTCGGTGTCACCCCGTGCGTCGATCCAGGCCGAACGCACGTCGGCCAGGCCCTTGCGCACGTCGATCAATACCTCTGGGTCGGTGTAAGGGCCGGAAGTGTCGTAGACCAGCACCGGCGCATTGCTCTCACCCCCAAAATCGGTGGGCGTGTCGGCCAGGCTGATCGCGCGCATCGGCACGCGAATATCCGGGCGCGAGCCCTGGACATAAACCTTGCGCGAGCGCGGAAACGGCTGCACGGACTGCTGATCGACTTGCGCCGATTCGCTGAGGTTCATCGCTTTTTCTTGTTGGGTCATCACAGGCTCTCCAGACGGCTTCCTAGCAGTGGAATGTCGGGGTGAACCTGAAGGACGCGGACGCACTCCTAGACGGGTGCGGTGCCAAAGACGGGGTGTCATGGGCTGCAAGCAGCCGATGCTTTCCCGGACCTGGCACAAGAGGCTCCCCGGGAAGGCGAGCAATCTTGTTCCCTACGCAGGCGCTAACCTGATCAGGTTCAACGGGATCCGCACCTATGCGATCTCAGCCTTTGCTTCAAGGCACCCCGACAAGAACATGCGCAGTCTAGACTGGAGTTGCCGGCAAAGCCAAGCGAGCAATCCCGGGAATGATCAACGGCATCCGGGGTGATTGTTGCCCGGTGCGCGTGGCACTACACTGCGTCATCACACGAAACTCAACAGTTCAGTAATTACATTTCGTACAAGGATTGCCCCTATGCTGCGCAAACTCTCACTGGCCCTGGCCGTGTCTTGTGCGTCCCAGACGATGGCCTGGGCAGCGGACGTGCCGGCTACGGTGAAGACCGATCTGGTGAGCGTTTACCAGGAAGCGGTACAGAACAACGCCGATCTGGCCGCCGCTCGCGCCGACTACGGCGCGCGTCGCGAAATCGTGCCCCAGGCCCGTGCCGGCTTGCTGCCCAACCTGTCGGCCGGTGCCGAAATGCAAAGCACCCGCACCAAGCTCGACGAACCTTCGATCACATCCAACCGCAGCGGCAATGCCTGGAGCGCGACCCTGGCCCAGCCCATCTTCCGCGCCGACCGCTGGTTCCAGTTGCAGGCTGCCGAAGCGTTCAACGAACAGGCCGCGCTGGAGCTGTCTGCCACCGAGCAGAACCTGATCCTGCAGACGGCGCAAAGCTACTTCGCGGTGCTGCGCGCCCAGGACAACCTGGCGGCCAGCAAGGCCGAGGAAGCGGCCCTCAAGCGTCAGCTCGACCAGTCCAACGAGCGTTTCGACGTGGGGCTTTCGGACAAGACCGACGTGCTGCAGTCCCAGGCCAGTTACGACACGGCCCGCGCCAACCGCATCATCGCCGACCGTCAGGTGCAGGAC
This sequence comes from Pseudomonas sp. xss_4, assembly GCF_043104125.1. Lineage (NCBI taxonomy): Bacteria > Pseudomonadati > Pseudomonadota > Gammaproteobacteria > Pseudomonadales > Pseudomonadaceae > Pseudomonas > Pseudomonas sp. xss_4. The sequence goes on along the minus strand of NZ_JBICKJ010000078.1, from coordinate 43,401 downwards.
GCCTTCGAGGCGTTGGTCACCCTGACCAACCGGGAATACACCGCTATCCAGGGCGTGGTGCACAGCCTGCCGGTGCAGGTGCCCGTGCCCAACGACGCCAAGGCCTGGGTCGAAACTGCAGGCCGGCAGAACCTCAACCTGCTGGCGACCAACTACGCAGTGTCCGCGGCGCAAGAAACGCTGCGTCAGCGCAAGGCCGGTCACGCCCCGACCGTGGATGCCGTGGCCAAATACCAGAAGGGTGACAACGACAACCTGGGCTTTAGCAACCCTTCACCGCTGGGTGTTCGCTATGGCGGCGACGTGGAGCAGACCACCGTTGGCTTGCAGTTGAACATCCCCATCTACAGCGGCGGGCTGACCAGTTCACAGGTACGCGAAGCCTACCAACGCCTGAGCCAGAGCGAGCAGCAGCGCGAAAGCCTGCGCCGCCAGGTGGTGGAGAATACCCGCAACCTGCACCGCGCGGTGAACACCGACGTCGAACAGGTGCAGGCGCGCAAGCAGTCGATCATTTCCAACCAGAGCGCACTTGAGGCTACCGAAATCGGCTATCAGGTGGGCACCCGCAACATCGTCGATGTGCTCGACGCCCAGCGCCAGCTGTACACCTCGGTGCGCGACTACAACAACAGCCGGTACGCCTACATCCTCGACAACCTGAGCCTGAAACAGGCAGCCGGTACGCTGAGCCCGCAAGACCTGCAGGACCTCAAGCGCTACCTGAAACCCGACTACAACCCGGACAAGGATTTCCTGCCTCCGGACCTGGCGGCAGCGGCGGCGAAGAATTTCGAGCGCAGGCCCTGAGGGCGGGCTGTCCGAACTGCAAGATGGGCCGCAAAAGCGGCCCCCCTGATCACGGCAACCGCAGCCATCGCCCCCGTGGTGAGCTCAGGGCATCAACTTTTCCAACCCCTCGAGCAAGCGCTGCAACGCCCCCTGATTGGCCCTCATCACCGCCCTGCCCGCCTCACCCATGCGCCGGGCATCTTGCGGTAATTCGACCAGCCGCTGCACGGCACCGGCCAGCCCCTGGGCGTCATCGACCTGCTGCAACCCGCCCGCCTCGTGCAACATGGCACTGATCTCGAGAAAATTGAACACGTGTGGCCCCATCAGCACCGGTAGCGCCAGGGCTGCCGGTTCCAACGGGTTGTGCCCGCCAGTCGGCACCAGGCTGCCGCCGACGAACGCCATGTCGGCAAGGGCATACAAGAACAGCAACTCACCCATGGTGTCGCCCAGCAGCACTTGCGTCTGTGCAAGCACCGGCAGCCCGGTAGAGCGACGCACCGTGGCAAACTGCTGGCTGCACAAGGCATGGACCGCCTCAAAGCGCTCCGGATGCCGGGGCACCAGGATCAACAGCGCATCCCCATGCACCTGCAGCAACTGCCGGTGCGCCTGCAGGACCAGGGCATCTTCGCCATCGTGGGTGCTGGCGGCGATCCACACCGGGCGCGAAGCGGCGGCCCATTGCTGGCGCAAGGCCTGGGCCCGCGGCACCAGGTGCTCATCGATCTTCAGGTCGAACTTGATCGAGCCGGTCACCTGCACGCAGCCAGTACGCGCTCCGAGTGCAAGAAAGCGCTGGGCCTCGACTTCGGTCTGCGCAGCAATCAGGCTCATTTCGGCCAGCATGGGCCGGGTCAGCCTGGCAAACCGCCCGTAGCCACGGGCCGAGCGTTCTGACAAGCGCGCGTTGGCCAGCGCCACGGGAATGCCACGCCTGGCGCACTGATGGATGTGATTGGGCCAGAGTTCGGTTTCCATGATCACGCCCAGCCTTGGCTGCACATGGTCGAGAAAGCGCCCTGCCGCCCACGGCAGGTCATATGGCAAGTAGCAATGCTGGACCCGGGGTTCATCGCCGAACAGGGCGCGAATACGCTCCGACCCGGTGGGCGTCATGCACGTCAGTGTCATCGGCAGCTCAGGGTAGGCCTTGAGCAGGGCGCGCACCATGGGCGCGGCTGCAATGCTTTCGCCCACCGAGACGGCATGCACCCAGATGCCGCCTTTGCGCATGGCCGGTAGCCTGAAGGCGAACCGCTCACCGAGGCGGCGGCCGTAGGCAGGGGCCTTGCGCGCGCGCAAGTACAGGCGCAGCGCCAGCAAGGGCAGGCCCAGGTGAAACAGCAAAGTGTAGAGGGTTCTGTTCATGGCGACGCAGTTTACCCGATCGCACGCAAATGCACCGCAAAGCGCTCGGCCAGCCACTGCGCAGCAGGCCCCAGCGGTTCGTCCCGACGCCAGGCAAGCTCCACCACCAGCGCCGGTGGCCGCCAGTCGCTGGCCAGCTCTACCATGTGCGCCTGGTAGGTGGGGTACTGCACCACATGGCGCGGCAGCCAGGCCCAGCCCAGCCCACGCATCAGCAGTTCGGCCATGGCATAGAAGCTGTCGGCCCGCCATACCTGCGGGCTGATCGCCTCACCCCCCGGGTAACCGCTCTGCTGGGGCGTAATCAGCAGCTGTCGATGGCGTGCCAGTTGCTGTCGGTCCACCCGTCCGGCCTGCGCCAAAGGGTGGCCGACGGCGCAGACCGTGACCATTTCCACGCTACCCAAGGCCCGCCGTTCAAGCGACGCCGGTATGCGCTCGTGGTGAAAGAACAACCCCAAGTCGGCGCGCCGCTCCACCAGCTTGCGCGCGACATCGCCCTGCGCGCCGCTGGCCAGTTGCACTTGCAGAAAGGGGTAACAGGTTGCCAGCTCATCCAGGCTGTCGATGACAGGCTGATACGGCATCGCCTCATCCTGCGCCACCCGCAGCAGTGCTTCCTGGCCACGCATCAGTGCCAGGGCCCGCCCGTCCAGGCGCTCGCATTGGCGCAGCAGCTCACGGGCATCGGCAAGCAGCGCTTCGCCGTTTGCGGTGAGCTTCGGTTGGCGCCCACTGCTGCGTTCGAACAAGGTGACCCCAAGGTCCGCTTCGAGCAGGGCGATGGCGCTGCTGATCGCTGACTGAGCCTTGTGCTGTTCGCGTGCAACCGCCGAAAACGAACGCAGCTCAGCCACCCGCAGGAACGTGCGCAGCTGATCCAGACTCCATTGCTCGGCCATCCACCTATCTCCTTGCCAGATAGGTAATGACTTTACCGCATCCGAGTACGGCCTAGAATGCGCCCATCGAATGGAGAACCGTCATGAATGCCTACACCTACCTTGCGATTGCCATCTGCGCCGAAGTCGTCGCCACCGCTTCCATGAAGGCCGTCAAAGGCCTTAGCACGCCATTGCCTTTGCTGCTGATGGTGGCGGGTTACGGCATCGCGTTCTGGATGCTGACGCTGGTGGTGCGCAGCATTCCGGTGGGCATCGCCTACGCGATCTGGTCTGGGCTCGGTATCGTCCTGATCAGCGTGGCAGCACTGGTGATCTATGGGCAGAAGCTGGACATCCCGGCGATACTCGGCATGGCGATGATCGTCGGCGGCGTGGTGGTGATCCAGTTGTTCTCCAAGACCACGGGGCATTGAGCCGGGCCTTGGCAGCAGCCTCTGGATGCGTGACGCACGCCACCCCGTGCATCCGATCCTGAGCCTGTATACTTGCCAGCTGTCCCAGTTTTCGAGGTATCGCCATGCCATCTGCCATTTCCACTGACGTGCTGATCGTCGGCGCCGGGGTCGCAGGCCTCTGGCTCAATGCCCGCTTGCGCCGCTTGGGTTATTCGACAGTGCTGGTGGAGCGCGCCACGGTAGGCGGCGCACAGACGCTCAAGTCCCAGGGCATCATCCATGGCGGGACCAAGTACGCGCTGCATGGGGCCTTGACCGGCGCCTCGGAAGCGATTGCCGACATGCCGCGCCGCTGGCGCGAAGCCTTGGCGGGCAACGGCGAACTGGACCTGCGCCACACGCGCTTGCTGTCCGATGCGCATTACCTGTGGTCTCCAGGCACCCTGGCCGGCAACCTCACCAGCTTCTTCGCCAGCAAGGCGGTGCGTGGCCGGGTGGATCAGGTCAAAGGCGACCAATTGCCTGCGGCGCTGCAAGACCGCGCCTTCAAGGGCAAGGTCTATCGCTTGGCCGAACTGGTGATCGACGTGCCTAGCCTGCTGGCCAACCTGGCCGAACTGGCCGGTGACAGCCTCTTGGCAGGCGAGCGCATCGAGCCGCTGCGCGACAATGGCGAGCTGGTGGGCCTGCGTGTGGATGGGCGTGACATCCGCGCCCAGCGCATCGTGCTCAGCGCCGGCGCCGGCATCGCGGACCTGTTGCAGGCACTGGGGCTCGAGCAGCCCGCCATGCAAACCCGCCCCCTGCACATGGTGATGGTTAAGGGGGCCAACCTCAAGCCACTCTATGCCCATTGCCTGGGCGCAGGCCCCAAGCCGCGCATGACGGTGACCACCCACCCAGCCGCCGACGGACAGTGGGTATGGTACCTGGGCGGCGAGCTGGCCGAAGCCGATGGGGTGGCCCGTGAGCCGGCCGAGCAGATCGCCGCGGCACAGAAAGAAGTGGCCAGCCTGTTGCCCTGGGTGGATCAAAGCCAGCTGCACTGGGCCACCTTGCGGGTGGACCGTGCCGAGCCTGCCCAGTCCGGCCTGGTGCGCCCGGACAATGCGTTTCTTGCCGAACAGCAACGGCTGCTGGTGGGCTGGCCTACCAAGCTGGCCCTGGCACCTGATTTCAGCGATCGGGTTATCCGCCAGTTGCAACGCGACGCCGTGCAGCCCCAGGCCCAGGCCGACCTGACCGACTTGCCGCGCCCGCCGCTGGGCCAGCCTGCGTGGGAGACCCTGCTGCCATGAGCCTGCCAACTCTCCACGGCCTGCATCGCCCCCTGGGCAGCACGGGTTTGCAGGTTTCGCCCCTGGGGCTGGGCACGGTCAAGCTTGGCCGGGACCAGGGCGTCAAATACCCTTCAGGCTTCACCATCCCCGGCGACGATGAAGCCAGACTGCTGCTTGGCCAGGCCCGCGACCTGGGCATCAACCTGCTCGACACCGCCCCCGCCTATGGCCGTAGTGAAGAGCGCCTTGGCCCGCTGCTGCGGGGTCAGCGCGATGCCTGGGTGCTGGTGAGCAAGGTGGGCGAGGAATACGACGGCGGTCAATCGCGCTTCGATTTCAGCGCAGCCCACACCCGCCGCTCGGTAGAACGCAGCCTGCGCCGGCTGGAAACCGACCGTATCGACTTGGTGCTGGTGCACTCCGACGGTAATGACCTGGCCATCCTCGAGCAGCAGGAAGTGTATGAGACCTTGGCCGCGCTCAAGCGTGAAGGCAAGCTCCTGGGTTTCGGCTTTTCAGGCAAGACTGCGGCCGGAGGCTTGAAGGCGTTGGAGCAAGGCGACTGCGCCATGGTGACCTTCAACCTGAACGAACAGGCGGAGCGACCGGTACTCGACTACGCTGCGCAGCACGGCAAGGCCATCTTGGTTAAAAAGGCCCTGGCCAGCGGCCATGCCTGCCTGGCACCCGGCGTCGACCCGGTCCGTGCCAGCTTCGAGCTGCTGTTCGCCCACCCAGGCGTCAGCAGTGCTATCGTGGGCACCATCAACCCGTTGCACCTGGCCCATAACGCGGCCACCGTCGCCCGAATCCTGGGCCAGCATTGAGTCTGCCTGGCCACGCGCCAGGTGAGCCGTCGCAAGGAGGAGCAACGTGGCGCGAACGCTGATACGCAAGAACCCGAGCAACTTCAAGACGCTGCCGCTGCATGTCGAGGCCACGGCCGAAAGCCTTCTCTACCAGGGCACCGGCATGCCCCTCAATTTCGCCCAGACCCAGCAACGTCGTAAACCGGTGGCGGTGGCAGACCCGCAGCGGTTCGCGGTTGAGCTTGCCAACCTGGGTGTGTCGGTGCGCCTGACGCTGAGCTGGCAAAACCGTGACTACTGGGTGCTGGTCCGTCAACGGCGGCAAGACCGTGGCGACGTGGTGCTGAAACTGATCTCAGGCTACGTGCCCGCCCAGGAACTTAACCTGCCATTGCACACCGCCGTGCAGGAAGTGGCCGAGGAATGCCTGCTGGAAACCACCGAGGGTTGGCTGGGCGGCCGTTTCAACGACACCTGGCTACCGGTGCCCTATGCAGCAGCCTTGCACTACCGTGAGACGCCGCATTTTCAACTGGCCCCGCAGTCCGGTGCCGCCCGCCCGGTCTACTGCGGTAACCTGGTCCTGCTGGAACGGCCCCGGGCCTACGTGCACCTGCCGACCGCTTCCCTGCAACTGATCTACGACATGCGCCTGCAAGTGCCCAGGGAGATCAAGAAACTCAGCCTGTTCCATGTGGACGAACGCCTGGAGGGTGACCAGTTGGTGGCGCGGCTGAACCGCAAGCGCCCGGACCTGTACCTGATGCCGCTACAGGACGGCCAGCCCCTGGCCGAGCTGTATACCTTGAAGAAAGACGAACTGGTGCCAGCCAGCACACGCGGGTTGTACCTGGCCGAAAGCTTCGCGCGGCAGGAGGGCTGGGTGGTCAACGAGGAACGCATACGCTGGAAGGACTGGGTGCGCCAGCAAGGCCTGGTGGAGCCCAAGCCAGCCCGCGCCTCTCACCTGCAACGGTTCGGTGCCAAGGCCCGAGCGCTGCTCAAGCGGGCGCGTACCTCACTGCACAAGCCCTGACCGAAGCGTAACGCTGTTCATTTGAGATAGATGGGGCCGCTCTGCGGCCCTAAGTGAACAGCATTACGGCCGAAGCGGGCATATAACGCTTCTCTCGCAGGACCGGCTGAACAAGGGCCGACGTGCGGCCCTGCCCTGTCAGTGCTTGCGGATTTTCTCGACGATGGCGGTGGTAGAGCTGTTTTCCACCAGCCCCAGCACTTTCACGGTGCCGCCATAGGCGTTGACGATGTCGGCGCCAACCACTTGGTCGATGCCGTAGTCGCCGCCTTTGACCAGCACATCCGGCTTGACCTGGCTCAGCAGGTTTTCCGGGGTGCCCTCGGAGAAACTGATCACCCAGTCTACCGCGCCCAGGCCTGCCAGCACGGCCATGCGGCGGTCGACGCTGTTGATCGGCCGGCCCGGGCCCTTCAGGCGGCTGACCGATGCATCGTCATTGACCGCGACGATCAGACGATCGCCTTGCGCGCGTGCCTGCTCCAGGTAGGTCACATGGCCCGCATGCAAGATGTCGAAGCAGCCGTTGGTGAACACGATGCGCTCGTTGTGCGCCCTGGCATCGTCGATTGCCACCAGCAATTGCTCAAGGCCCAGCACCCCGCGCTCGGAGCCCTCTTCGCGCTGGATGGCGCGGCGCAGCTCCGGCGCGCTGATCGCCGCAGTACCGAGCTTGCCGACGACAATGCCCGCTGCCAGGTTGGCCAGGGCCACTGCCTGGGGCAGTTCCTCACCGGCGGCAATGGCGGCGGCAAGGGTGGAGATCACGGTATCGCCTGCGCCGGTCACATCGAACACTTCACGCGCACGGGCTGGCAGGTGCAGGGGCGGATGGCCCTCGCGCAGCAAGGTCATGCCGTGCTCGCCACGGGTCACCAGCAAGGCGCCCATGTCCAGTTCCTGCAGCAGCTGCAAACCCTTGGCAACCAGCTCCGCCTCGTCGGCACAACGGCCGACGATGTTCTCGAACTCGCTGAGGTTGGGGGTGATCAGGCTGGCCCCGCGGTAGACGGAGAAATCCTTGCCCTTGGGGTCGGCCAGCACCGGGATGCCCTTGGCCCGTGCAGCCTGGATCAACGCCTGATGGTTTTTCAGCGCGCCTTTGCCGTAGTCCGACAGCACCAGAACCTTGACGCCTTCGAGCAAACCGTCGACTTCTGCGCTGAGCGACACCGGGTCGGTGGCGAAGGATTCTTCGAAATCGATGCGCAGCAGTTGCTGGTGCCGGCTCATGACCCGCAGCTTGACGATGGTCGGCTGGTGCGCAATGCGCTGGAACACAGAACGCACGCCTGCCGCCTGCAGGCTGTTGGAAAGGCTGTCGGCAGCTTCGTCCTGCCCGGTGACGCCCACCAGGGAAGCCGGCGCGCCGAGTGCGGCGATGTTCAAGGCCACGTTGGCCGCACCGCCTGGGCGATCCTCGATCTGATCGACCTTGACCACCGGCACTGGCGCTTCCGGCGAAATACGCGACGTACCGCCATGCCAGTAGCGGTCGAGCATGACATCGCCGACCACCAGTACCGGGGCTTGATCGAAACGCGGCATGGACAACTTCATGGGCAACCCATATGACAATAGTGAACAGGGACGGGATATTAGCACAGCGTGGCTGGCGGCTTTAGGGCCAGTTCGCGCTGAGGAATACCCCGAAACAGAAGGGGCGCTGGGCCCCCTTTGCGGGCAGGGTCAGGTGATATCGGCCTTGGCCGGCTCATCCAGGCCCATGGCGTGCAGGCGGGCATAGTAGCCGTTGGCAGCCAGCAGTTCGGCATGGGTGCCCCGCTCCACCAGGCGGCCCTGATCCATGACCAGGATCTGGTCGGCCTTCTCGATGGTCGACAGGCGATGCGCGATCACCAACGTGGTGCGCCCCTGCATCACGCGGTCCAGCGCAGCCTGGATGTGCCGCTCGGATTCGGTATCCAGAGCCGAAGTCGCTTCGTCCAGGATCAGCAACGGCGAGTTCTTCAACAGCGCACGGGCGATGGCCAGGCGTTGGCGCTGGCCACCGGAGAGCAACACGCCGTTTTCGCCGATCTGGGTATCGAAGCCCTTGGGCAACTGATCGACGAAATCCTTGGCAAACGCCGCCTCGGCCGCCGCTTCGATGTCGGCACGCGGCGCGCCGGCCAGGTCACCGTAGGCAATGTTGTTGGCGATGGTGTCGCTGAACAAGGTCACATGCTGGTTGACCTGGGCGATGTGTCGACGCAGGTTGAGCAACTTGAAGTCTTCGATTTCCACGCCATCGAGCAGTATCTCGCCGCTGCTGTGGTGGTAGAAACGTGGAATCAGGCCGGCCAGGGTGGACTTGCCGCTCCCGGAGCGGCCCACCAGCGCGACCATCTGCCCAGGCTCGACGGTGAAGTTGATGTCGCTCAGCACCTGGCGATCGGTACCGGGGTAGGTGAAGCTGAGGTTGCGAACTTCCAGGCGCCCGCTGACTGCATCGCGCTCGACGGTGCCCCTGTCCACTTCCCGCTGCTCGTCGAGCTGCTCGAAGATACTCTCGGCACCGGCCACACCCTTCTGGATGGTCGAACTGACTTCAGACAGCTGGCGAATCGGCTTGGGCAGCAGGCCGGCCAGGGTGATATAGGCCACCATGTCACCTGCCGAGGCGTCCCCACGAAGGTACAGCACCAGGAACATCAGAACGGCCATGGCAACATAGATCACCAGTTGCAGCAGGGGCGTATAGATGGCGCTGGTGCGGGTCATGCGCAGCTGCTTGTCGGTGTTGCTCTGGCTGGCCTTGAGGAAGCGCTGGCGCTCGTAGGCTTCACCGCCGAAGCTGCGCACCACGCGGTAGCCCTGAATGGTCTCGGACGCCACGTGGGTGACGTCGCCCATGGCAACCTGGATCTTCTTGCTCTGCTTGCGGAATTTCTTGCTGGCACGGCCCACCATGAAGGCGATCAGCGGCAGGATGGCCAGCATCACCAGCGTCAGGCGCCAGTTCATCAGCAGCAGCGAGCCGAACAGGAACACCACCGTCATGCCTTCGCGAATGACCACCTTGATGGCATCGGTAGCCGCCCCGGTGACCATGGTCACGTTGAAGGTGATGCGCGAGATCAGGTGCCCGGAGTTGTTCTGGTCGAAGTAGCGGTTGGGCAGGCTCAGCAGGTTATTGAACAGTTGCACCCGCAGGTCATGGACCAGGCCCAGCGAGACCTTGGCCAGGAAGTAGTTGCCCAGAAACGACCCCAGGCCCTGCCAGGCAGCGATGATGATGATCAGCGCCGGCACCGTGTGCAGCAGGTTCAGGTCACGCAGGTGCGGGACGTTGGGAAACAGCGAGGCATCCGGGTTGGACAGGCCGTCGACGAAATACTTGAGGATGTAGCCCAGCATTGGCTGGGTCGATGCAAAGATCAGAAAGCCCAGGATACTCAGCAGGAACACGCCGATGTAGGGTCGGACATAACCAAGTAGACGGAAATAGATCTTCATGCTCGATGGGCTCTGGGAGCCGTTGGCGTCTGTCATATCACGGAACATGCTGAAAATGGGGTGCTGACTTTACCACACGTTGGCAGCGGCGTCGGACCACTCGGCCCCGCCGCTTACCAGCAGCAATGCGCGCAAAGCTGGGTTAACATTGCCCGTTCTTTCGACCTGGGCCCTCTTTCTCCATGTTCCCAAGCAGCCTACGCAACGCCGGCAACCGCTTTTTCGATTTCGTGTGCCTGTGGCTGCTGCCGGCCGGCATGCTGGCGCTGCTCGGTGCCCTGTTCTTCCTGCCCGAACGCAGCCTGCACCACAAGCTGTACTACGGTCTTTTCAGCATTCCGACCCTGCTGGCGCTGTGCGTCCGGCCTCGTGAACTGAAAACCCTGTTTCGTGAACCGCTGCTGTGGCTGTTCGTGGCCTTCGCCGGCTACGCCATCCTCAGCCTGAGCTGGTCACCCTCGCCGGCGCAGGCGGACAACCTGATCAAGCGGCCCCTGCACACCCTGATGCTGTTCCTGGGCACCGGGCTGATGCTGCGTTACCGACCCGAGGCGCTCAAGGGGCTGTTCCTGGGCGCTGCGCTGCTGGCGCTGCTGGCCACGCTGCGGGACCTGACCACGTTCATGCTCACCTACACCCCGGGCAGCCGGCTAATCGGGGCCGGCGCTCTGGACAACCCGCTGCTCAGCTCGCACCTGTACGGTTTCTTCGGGACCTACTGGCTGTGGATGGCGGTCAACGGCAAGCGGGCGTTGACCGTGTCGCTGTGCATGGCGGCCTTTGCGGTCATGTTCGCCGCGGTGGTGGCCACCGGTTCCCGCACGCCCCTGGTGGCCATGACCCTGGCGGTGAACTGGATCGCCCTGCTCTGCCTGGACCGTCGCTCGATCCCCCTGTTCCTGGCCGCCCCGCTGTTCATCGTCGCGGTGCTGGTGGTGGACCCGCAGTTGATCATGGCGCGCGGCGACTCGTACCGTTTCGATATCTGGCGCATTACGTGGGACCTGTTCCTCCAGCACCCGCTGATCGGCCATGGCTACGACGCGCCCCTGTCCATCGATGTCGGCGTGGGCTACCTGCTGAGCGAGCCCCACAGTTTCGTCATGGGCGTGCTGTATTACGTGGGCATCCTGGGCTTGCTGCCGTGGCTGGGCATGATCGTCTACGCGCTTTACAGCGGCTGGAAGTACCGCACCCACCCTGCCTTGCAGATGGCCTCGGCGCTGCTGGTGTTTGGCATCGGTGCGGGTCTGACCGAGGGCGGCGGTATCCTGTCGCGGCCCAAGGAGCATTGGTTCCTGCTGTGGATTCCGCTGGCGCTGGTCGCCGGGCTGAACATCGCCCGCCGGGGTGGCAGGCTGGTGGCGGCCAACCGCGCCCGCTTGAGCGAGGCGCAGGCCAGGCAGCTGCATGAGGGTGCTCGCGTCATCGAAGAGGACGGGCTGGGCCCCAAGGTCCTGCTGCTGCAAGATGGCAGCTTCCTGAAGTTGTTCCGCCCGCGCGCCTGGTACACCGCCGGCGCCTTCTACCCTTACGCGCGCCGCTTTGCCAGGAACAGCCAGCAACTGGCACTCGAAGGCATTCCCACGCCCCCCGTCGTGGAACTGCTGAACTACGCCGATGGCACCCAAGGCGTGCGCTACATCCCCCTGGCAGGCCAGACCGTGCGCCAGGCGCTGCAGGCCTGCCCATCGCTGGCAGAACGCCGGGCCCTGGTGCAGCGTATGGGGCGGTTCATGGGGCGTCTGCACCAGCAAGGCGTCTACTTCCGGTCCTTGCATCTGGGCAACGTACTGCTGATGGACAACGGTGAATTCGGCCTGATCGACCTTGCCGACATGCGCTTGCTGCCTTCGCCGCTTTCGGCGGAGCTGCGCCAGCGCAATTTGCGCCACATGCAGCGCTACACCGAAGACAAGCAGTGGCTGTTCGAGGAAAACGTCCAGGCCCTGCTGGAAGGCTACAGCGCAGCAGCCAGCCAGACCATGAGCCACGCCCTGCGCCAAAAGCTGGAACTGGCCCCGGGAGCGGAACGCTGACATGGGCTATCTGGCGCCGCTGCTGAGTTTCCTGGTGTTCGGCCTTGCCTTGTTGCTGGCAGGGCTGCTGCTGCGCAGCCCTTGGGTGGCGCGCCATCTTGAGCCGGTGGCGGGGCGCTGGGCCACTCTCGATGGCTTGAGGGGCTACCTGGCACTCGGGGTCTTCATCCACCATGCCGCCATTGCCTGGCACTACCAGCACACCGGCCAGATCAACATGCCCCCCGAACGCTTCTTCGCCCAGATCGGGCAAGCGAGCGTCGCGCTGTTCTTCATGATCACCGGGTTTCTGTTCTGGAGCAGGCTGGTGCGCCAGGGCCGCGCCTTCGACTGGCGAGCCTTTGCCATTTCCCGGGTCATGCGCCTGTACCCGCTGTATTTCGGCCTGCTGGCTGCGGTGCTTGTGACGGTGTTCTACCTGCAAGGCTGGAAGCTGCTCGACACGCCAACCGCCCTGGCACAACAGCTTTCAGGCTGGCTGCTGTTCCACCGCCCCGACATCAACCAGTTGGCCGGCACCGGCAACCTGATCTCGAACGTGACCTGGACCCTTAACTACGAAATCTACTTCTACCTGGCCCTGCCGTTGCTGGGCCTGATGTTCGTCTACCGCGGTACGCTCTTGAGGGCCATTGCCTGCGTGGTCGCCCTGTACCTGCTGGCAAAGCTTGTGGGCTGGGAACATGCGCTGAAAAAGAAATACCTGATGAGCTTTGCAGGCGGCATTGCGGCGGTTTACTGGGTACGCAGCCCGGCACTGGTGCAATGGGCCAAGGGCAGGTACGGCACCTGGATGGCCATCGGCTTGCTGGTGCTGGTAATGACGGTGCTGCACAAGACCTTCGCGGTGTTCCCGCTGCTGCTGCTAAGCCTCGTGTTCTGCATCATCGTCTCAGGCAACGACCTACTGGGCGCCCTGGCCCTGCGCAGTGCCCGCTGGCTAGGCGAAATCAGCTATAGCCTGTACCTGCTCCATGGGCTGGTGCTGTGGTGGCTCGCCTATCGCCTCTACCCCTCTTACGGGTTCACCTACGACGACCGCGGGGCGTTCATGGCCGTGATCGCCATCGCCTGCACCGTGCTGGTGGTCGTGAGCAGCGCCACGTTCCTCTTACTGGAAAAGCCGGGGATCGCCCTGGGCAAGCGCCTGGCCCAGCGCCCGCAGGCCAAGCCCGAGAACCTGAAGTCAGGCTCGACCCACCAGGCCTGAGGCGCGCCGCTCGGCATAGGCGAGAAACGCCTGGATGTCATCGCTGCACAGCTTGCCCACCACATGGGCAATCTCGGCAGGTGGCCAATCCCACCAGGCGCTGGCCAGCAGTTGTTCTCGCACCGCTTCCGGAAATCGCCAGCGCACGATGCTGGCCGGGTTGCCGCCGACCACCGCGTAAGCAGGCACATCCCGGGTCACCACGGCCCCAGCGGCCACGATGGCCCCGCTGCCAATGCTAACCCCCGACAGGATCGTGCAGTTGGAGCACAGCCATACGTCGTTGCCGATGGTCACGTCACCGCGGCTGAAGGCATAGCCCTCGATGGCCGATGCCTCGGGCAGCATGGCCGGGAATGGGTAAGTGGTTACCCAGTCGGCCCGATGATGCCCGCCCAGGAAAATCTGCACGCCTTCGGCAATCGAGCAATAGGCGCCGATGCGCAGCGTCGTCCCCTCCTGCCAGTCGTGCACCTCGGGCACGCCATAGCTACCCACGCCGAAAGCGTACTGGGGGTAACGCGCGGCAAATCGCGCTTGCCCGCGCTCGATGGCCGGCAGCTTGCGAATCGCCCGCTTGGCCCGTTTTTCCCGGTAGCGCGAGAGCCAGCCCATGCCCTTCAGCCCTTTTCCAATGGCGAGAAGAACAATCGCCCCAGCCCGCGCCAGGTCTTGCGCGTATAGGCGCGCAGTGGAATCTGCGCCAGCAGTTCGCGGGCCAGCTTGCGATCACGGTTGGCCACCTTGAGGAACATCGAGTTCAGCGCCTTGAACTTGACCTGCTCATAGGCCGGATGATCCTTGAACTTGGCATAGGTGCGCAGGATGTTGTCGATCATGAAACGGTGGTTCTTGTACGAGTTGCTGGCATGTTTGCGGTAGCGCGCCATGACCACGCTCAGGCCATCGATGAAGTACCCGGCATGGGTCACCTTCAGTTCGATCAACAGGTCTTCCAGGCGGATATCCGGGTCGAAGCCGCCCACCTTCTCCAGTGCCTCGCGGCGAATCAGCAGCGTGGGCGCAGGTGGGTAGGGTTTGCGCTCAAGGAACATGTCCTCGAAGTCCAGGCGCCTGAATGGGACTTCGCGGCGCTGCCGCGCTTCGGGGAACAGCTCACCCTGGGAATCGATGAGCTCGATGTTGCCAGCGCAGATACCCACTTCGGGCTTGTCGGCCATGTACTGGACCTGGATCGCGATGCGGTCCGGCATCATGATGTCGTCGGAACCAAACGGCGCAATCAGCGAGCCCTTGGCCCGCGCAATGGCCTCGTTGAGCGTGTGGGTCAGGCCTTTGTTGCGCTGCACGCGAAAATCGAAACCGTGCTGCGCCTGCAGGCGCTCGATACGCTCGACGCTGTCATCGGTAGAGCCGTCGTCCACCACCAGCAGCTCGATGTGCGGGTAGGTCTGGTTCAGCACGCTGAGAATGCTCTGCTCGATGTATGGGCCATGGTTGTACGATGCGATGATCACCGTGACCAGGGTTGGGTCCGCACTCATTTCGGCTCCTTCGCAGCCAAGCCCGACTCGATCAGCGCCAGGTATTGCTGACGGAACACGTCGATGTCGTGGTGTTGATTGAGGTAGTGATAGGCCTGCTCGCCCTTGGCGTGCAACGCCGCGTCATCCAGCGCCAGGTAGCGGTCCAGTGCTGTGGTCAGGCTGGCAACGTCCGCAGGCTTGACCACCTCGCCGCCCGCGCCGGTGATCAGCGGCAACATGGCCGGCACGTCGCTGGCGATGACCGGCAAACGCCCGCTCATACCTTCGAGCAGGGCAAGGCCCAGACCTTCGGCCAGCGATGGCATGGCCCAGATGTCGAACGCACGGACATAGCGCAGGGCGTTGTCACGAAAGCCCAGCAAGTGCGCCCTGCCCGTCAGGCCCAGGCGATCGATCTCGGCCTGCAGGCGCGCCTGCTCACGACCCGCCCCGATGATCGCCAGTTGCGCGGTGGGGTACTTGTCCTTCAAGGCGGCAAACGCCTGGATCAGGTAGGTATGGCCCTTGACCGGCACCAGGCGGCCCAGCGCCCCGACCATGCGAACGTTCTGGGCCAGGCCAAGCTGTGTGCGGGCCTCGGCCTTGTTCAGCTGCAACGCCTGGGCCTGATCCGTGTCGATGGCATTGGTGATGGCATGGGTGTTGGCATCGGTGAAACCGCACTTGCAGTCCAGCAGGTATTGCTTGACTGCCGGCGACACACCCACGAACTGCCAATGCCCGTCGATCAGGCGCTGGGTCTGACGACGGCGATAGGTGCGGTCGTACTCGCCAAAGCCATGGGAAATGCCGATGCACAACGGGATCTTCAACCAACGGTTGAGTTGCAACAGCATGTTCACAGGCTTGAAGCGGTTGCAGATCACCACGTCGAAGCGTTCGCGCCGGCAAAACCGGTAGAGCTGCCACAGTGCCTTGAGGCGCATGCCCTTGAGCGCACCGTCGCTGAAGTCGAAGTACACCGAATGGTCGGCGCGACTGACCGGTTGGCCAGGCGCAGGCCGGCCCTTGAGAAAGGCCATGGTCGTTTCGAACCGATCCGCTGGCAGCGCCTTGAAGATCTGTTCGGCCAGGTCGGCAAAATCGTGCTGCTTGATGTTGTAGTCCGGTTGCAGTTGCAGGACTTTGAAACGCTTCATACGTTTTCCCGATGTACACCCTGGTGGCGGTCCGTCAGAACCCAGAACAGCTCGTGGCGACGCACGGCCTTGCGGAAAAATTCGTTCTCGCCATAAGGCGAACTGCGCCGGCCTGCCAACCAGCGCTGGATCACTCGGCGTACTCGGCGCTTGAAGGGCGGGCGGGGCTGCAGGTCGTGCATCATGCCCAGTGCCATGGCCTTGTCATGTTGCAGTGAGCGGTCCAGCACCAGGGTGCAAGGGCGCCCGACCGACAACTCACTGGTGACCGGCGGCAAGGCCACGCCTGCACCGCTGTCGCCCATGGGCCAGCGGTCATTGTCGTGCAGGTGATTGGCATAGCCCAGCAGGATTTCGGGTTGCCACTGCAGGCCCTGCAACGCTTCGTGCAGCGCTTGCTGGGCAGCCACGTGGTCAGGATGCGGATCGAGCACCGGGTGCGGCATCACGATCACTTCCGGGCGCGCCTGTAGTACCAACGCGCGCACGTCGGCCAGCAGGTTCTGCCAGGTCGGAACGCCGTCGTCGCCCGGCAAAGACAGCGCGTTGAGGGTACGGAAGGGGCGCGTATCGGTCATGTCTGCCTCGCGCGAGCCGAAGGGGGTGGTGGGTGCCTGCCGCATGGCGGGCAATTGCAGGCAGAAGTAGCCCAACTGCACGCAGCGCTCTTGCGCAACGCCCGCCCAGCGAGGCACCGCGATACTGTCCCAGGCCCGCAAGCGCCCTTTGAGGCGCGCAGCCTCGGCAGATGACAGGCCCATGGCCTGGTAGTGCTCGGCCTCGATTTCGCCAGCGGTCAGGGTCACGATCCAGGCTTCGTCTGCCTGGCTGTACAGGCCGTAGGCGGCGAGTTCGGCATCATCGGCATGGGGCGCGATGACCATCACCCGCTTGCGACGCAGGTCTGGCTGCTGGAACATCCACAGGCGCGGCTGGCCCACCAGCCGGCAGAAGCGCCCGCGCAAGGTGATCTGGCCTTGACGCAGCGCCGTGTCGAGCCCAGTCAGGTTGAGGTAGCGCTTGCCGCGAACACCGCGCTCGAACACCTGCAGGTCTTTGCCGCCTGCGCCTTCGATGTACACCCCAGGGTCGAAAAACCTGCCCAGCAGGGCGCAACGCAGTTCAACCTGCAGCACCCAGGTTGCACCTTCAGCGACGGGCGCTGCGGGTAATTGCAAACGGCCGCCCTGCAGGCTTACGCCCATCACTTCATCGGCCCCATCGAAGGCATAGGTGTAGTCGCCGGCCGGGGTGTAAAACAGGTGGTCGGCCAGCCACGCCTCGTGGGCTACCCACAGCAGCGGCAGGAACAACAACGGCAGCCACCAGATGAACGCACCCAGCGCAATCAACGCCACCAGGGCCATCAGCAGCCCGAAGCGCTTGTTGCGCCGATGGCGCTTTAGCAACTGCTGCTTGCGGCTCACGCCTGGTACACCGGCACAGGGTGGCACCAGCGGTCCTTGTACTCGCGGTCGGCCCGGCCGAACGAGAACCGCAATGGCTTGTTGCGCGCGCGGGCGTCCTCCCAGGCGGCCTGGGTATTAAGGAAGCTCAGCACGCTGCCGGGGCTGAACGCCTTGGTCTCAGGATCGACGCCGCCATTGACGTATTCGACGCTGATCCATTCAGGCGCCTCGACGCGGTACACCAGCTGGATGGCGATAGGCTTGTCATCGAGCAGCAAGACTGAGCCGATCAGCAGGTCCCGCAGGCGCTCGATCACGTCGCCCATGCGCTCGGCGCCAGTGGCTGCGAACCCCCAGCGACGCTGGAAAAGGTCGCAATACATGGCGGCGACAGTAGCGGCATCGAAGTCGCTGATCGGCCGCACCACGCCACCGGCTTCTTCCAGCAACCGCAGTTCACGGCGCTGGTTGTAACGGAATTTCTTCGACAGGTCTTCTGGCGCACGGGCCATCGCCAGCTGTTCTTTCTGCGCCTTGAGGCCGACAAAGCGGCCCTGGTTCAGTTCGGACAGGTAGCGTGCGCCATGGCGCAGCGGCGCGGCGGCGTTGGCTGCCGCAGGCAGGATGATTTCGGCATTGCCCAGGTCGAACAATGCCTTCTTGCCGCTGCGCTTGAGCACGTCCTTGGACAGCGCCAGGTGACGCCCCCAGGTGGGGATGGCCGCCTTGAGCTCGCCGGCCTGGTGCCAGGCCAGGTAACGCACGGGGATCTGCGCCAGGTCCGCCAATTGGGAGACCACCAGGGGATGGGTGGCGACACTACCGCCGAAACGCGCCCAGGCCTGGGCATAGGTCTGCGCATCGATGACTTGCCAGCCACGCTCGCGCAGGGCTTTTACAGGATTGAACATCAGGCCCCCACCAACGTGCGAACCTGGGGCAGTTGCCAGAAGGTCTCGCGCACCGCCTGGTCCGAGAAACGCTCGCGCAGGCGTTCGAGCATATGCTCGGCGCACACCTGGCGCTGCGAGTCGTCCAGCGCAGCCATGCGTTCGAAGCCTTGCGCCAGCTGGCTGGCATCGCCCAGGGGGAACAGCATGCCGACACCCTCGACCACTTCCCGCGCACCGCCACAGGCCGTGGCCAACACCGGGACGCCAGCGACCATAGCTTCGAGCAGGACCATGCCGAAGGGCTCATGATCGGAACTCAAGGCGAACACGTCGAAGGCCTGGAAATAGCGACGCGCATCGGGCACCTGCCCCAGGAAGTCGACCTGATCGGCAATGCCCAGCTCGCGGGCCAGGGCCTTTAGCTTGGATTCCAGGCGGCCCTTGCCCAGGATGGCCAGGCGCGCACCAACCGGCAATGCCGGCAACGCCTGGGCAAAGCCGCGCAGCAAGGTGGCCTGGTCCTTGTCTGGGTGCAACCGACCGACATTGCCCACCACCCAGGCCTGCGCATCCAGCCCCAAGGCTTCGCGTGCCTCGGCACGCGGCACCAGGGCGGCTTGAAGGGTGGCGATGTCGATGCGGTTGTACAGCGTCTGGATGCGGTCGGCGGGCCACTGCGCCAGGCAGCGGCGCATGTCGTCGCGCACCGCGTCGGATACACCCAACAGGCTCAAGCGCTTGCTGAACAGGTTGGCGAACAGGCGCCGGCCTTTGCGCTCATAGTCGCCAAAGGCGTGGTGCACGCCTATCACCGGTAACCGGGTCCCGAGCAAGGCGACGTAGATCGGCTTGAAGCGGTGAGCGATGCAGAACGCGAAGTCGCGCTGGGCCGCGATCTTGCGCAACGCCCGGATCGCGCCGAGCTTCAGGCCACGGACCGCCTTGGAACTGAACTCCAGAAACAGCACTTCATCCGACCCACAGCCGGCCGCCACCTGCGGGTCGGCTGCACCGGTCAGGAACACGGTCGTGACCTTGTAGCCGCTGCCCTCGAACAGGCTGGCGTATTGACGGGCACAATCGAGGAAAGGCCCGTCATAACCATGGCAGAACTGCAGGATGCGCGGTTCAGAGCGGCTGTTCATAGGCGGCAGCGCCGTCCTTGACGACAAGGATATCTTCCATGATCAGGTACTGCAGATCGGAGCCGAAGAACATGTTCAGGGCATCGGTCGGCGAGCAGATCATCGGCTCACCCCGGCGGTTGAGCGAGGTGTTCAGCGAGACGCCGTTACCGGTCAACGTCTCCAGCGCCTTCATCATGTCGTAGTAGCGCGGGTTGTACTCGCGCTTGAGCACCTGGGCACGGGACGTGCCGTCTTCATGGACCACCTCCGGCACGCGGCTCTTCCACTCCTCGGCCACTTCGAAGGTGAAGGTCATGAAGGGCGCCGGGTGGTCGACCTTGATCATCTGCGGGGCGACCGTATCGAGCATCGACGGGCAGAAGGGTCTCCAGCGTTCGCGGAACTTGATCTGCTCGTTGATGCGGTTGGCCACGCCCGGCACGCTCGGGCAACCGATGATCGAGCGGCCACCCAGGGCACGCGGGCCGAACTCCATGCGGCCCTGGAACCAGGCCACCGGGTTGCCATCGACCATGATCTTGGCGATGCGCTGCGGCATGTCGTCGAGCTTGCGCCATTTCGGCGCGTTGGGGTGACGGGCGCAGGCTGCGATCACATCTTCGTTGGAGTAGGACGGGCCGAGGTAGACGTGCTCCATCTTCTCGACCGGCACGCCGCGGGCGTGGGACACGTAGGCGGCCGCCCCCACTGCCGTGCCGGCATCGCCGGAGGCTGGCTGCACGAACAGTTCCTTCACGTCGGGACGGGCGATGATCTTCTGGTTGAGCTTCACGTTCAGCGCACAACCGCCGGCGAAGGCCAGCTTGCCGGTTTCGCGCAGGGTGTCGCCCAGGTAGTGGTCGATCATCTGCAGGGCGATCTTCTCGAACAGTGCCTGCATGCTGGCTGCGTAATGGATGTACGGCTCGTCAGCGATGTCGCCTTCGCGCTTGGGCCCCAGCCATTCGATCAACTTGGGCGAGAAGTAGAAGCCCTTGCCTTTCTCTTTGTAGCGGCGCAAGCCAATGACGTTGGCGTAGTCGGTGTTGATCACCAACTCGCCGTTTTCGAAACTGGCCAGGCGTGAGAAGTCATATTTGCTGGCATCGCCATAGGGCGCCATGCCCATGACCTTGAATTCGCCGTCGAGCATTTCGAACCCGAGGAATTCGGTGATGGCACCGTACAGGCCCCCCAGCGAATCCGGATCGAAGAACTCCTTGATCTTGTGGATCTTGCCGTTCTCGCCGTAGCCGAAGAAAGTGGTGGCGTACTCGCCTTTGCCGTCGATGCCCAGGATCGCGGTCTTTTCCTTGAAGCCGGAGCAGTGATAGGCGCTGGAGGCATGAGCCAGGTGGTGTTCCACGGGCTCGATCTTGACCTTTTTCGGGTCGAAGCCCAGCTGTTCCAGGCACCAGACGATCTTCTTGCGGTAGCGCTTGTAGCGGCGGTTGCCCATCAGAATCGCGTCGAGGGCGCGGTCCGGTGCGTACCAGTAGCGTTTGGCGTAGTGCCAGCGCGCCTTGCCGAACAGGCTGATGGGCGCGAACGGGATGGCAATGACATCGACGTCGGAGGGCTTGATACCGGCTTGTTCCAGGCAGAACTTCGCCGATTCGTAGGGCATGCGGTTTTTTGCATGCTTGTCGCGCACGAAACGCTCTTCTTCGGCGGCGGCAATCAGCTTGCCGTCGATGTACAGGGCCGCGGAAGGGTCATGGCTGAGGGCGCCGGACAGGCCAAGAATCGTCAATGCCAAGGGATAGGCCTCTTCATTCGATAAAGATGCGCCAGCGGCCTGGTGGGCGGGTGGCGGCTAAAAGGCGGGATTATAACGCAAAGCGCAGCGTGCGCATGCCTCTGCAAAGGCTACGCCTTTGGCCAGGGCACAAACTCCACAAACACGGCAATCCCGCAGCTCACCCATCACGCGGTCACTGGCGCGGCCTAGCCGGGGCGACCGCAATGGGCCCGTCAGCGACCGCCAGGCCTCATTCGGCGATCAGCCAATCCATGCGGTAGCTGCCCTCGGTCTGCGCCAATTCCCGGGCGAGCCAAGGCAGCAGTTCCTTGAGCTCATCTTCCAGCCCCCAAGGCGGGTTGGCGATGGCCAGCCCGGATCCATTGAGGCCCTGCGGGCTGTCCTGGTGATGCACATACAGCTCGACACGCAACAGCTTGGGCGCGCCAGTGCTGGTGAGGTCCTGATAGAAACGGGTCAGCGAGCGCTGGTCCTTGATCGGGTACCAGATGGCCACCACCGTCTGGCGCATCCGACCAATGGCTTCCTTCATCGCAGCCGTGCAACGCTTGAGCTCATCAGCCTGCTCGAACGGCGGGTCGATGAGCATGACCGCGCGCTTTTCCTGCACGGGCAACAAGGCTCGCGGCACGTGCCAGCCCTCGCCCAGGTGCACGAACACGCGTGGATCCTTCTTCATGTTTTCCTTGAGCAGCGGCCCGTCCTCGGGGTGCTTCTCGTTGAGTAAGGCGCGGTCCTGCTGGCGCATCAGGCGACGCGCCAATTCAGGGGAGCCTGGGTAGTAGCGCAGCTCGCCATCGGCATTCAGGCGCTTGATGACGCGCAGGTAATCGGCGGTCATGGCCGGCAGGTCATCACGGTCCCACAGCCGCGCGACCCCCTCGAGGTACTCACCGGTTCGGCTCGCCTGATCACCCTTGAGGTCGTACAGCCCCAGCCCGGCATGGGTGTCGAGGTAGGCGAACGGTTGCTCCTTGCGCGACATCAGGGCGATGAGGCGGGTCAGCACGATATGTTTGAGAACGTCGGCATGGTTGCCGGCGTGGAAGGCGTGACGATAGTTCATGGAAACTCCTGCGCAGGACGCAAGTTTACCCTGCCTGGCAAACGACGTCAGGCCTGACGGTCCCCAGAAAACAACGAACCCGCCACCGCAGTGCTGCACGAACCCTCAAAGGCCGTGCGGACACTGCTGGAGCGGGTCCGGCTTTCAGCTAGCAGCGAGCCTTGGTGGCTGTCACTTGTCAGCGCGATAAGCCGCATCTGCCGTTTCAAAGCGGCTGACCATCGCCTGCGATGGGCGGCCCAGCTTGCTCACCAGGACGATGGCGATGCTGGCGAACAGGAAGCCAGGGATGATTTCGTACAGGCCCATGGTGTCGAAGCTTTTCCACAGGATCACGGTCAGCGCACCCACCACGATACCGGCCAGCGCGCCGTTGCGCGTCATGCCCTTCCACAGCACCGAGATCAGCACGACAGGGCCGAATGCAGCGCCGAAGCCGGCCCAGGCGTAGGCCACCAGGCCCAGCACGCGGTTTTCAGGATTGGCAGCCATGGCGATGGCGATCAAGGCCACGGCCAGTACCATCAGACGACCGACCCACACCAGTTCTCGCTGGGAGGCGTTCTTGCGCAGGAAGGCTTTGTAAAAGTCTTCGGTCAGCGCACTCGAGCACACCAGCAGCTGGCAACTCAGGGTACTCATCACCGCCGCCAGGATGGCCGACAGCAGGACGCCGGCGACCCACGGGTTGAACAGGATCTTCGCCAACTCGATGAACACGCGCTCGTGGTTTTCATTCACTGGCCCGGCCACCTCAGGGTGGGCCGAGAAATAGGCGATGCCGAAGAAACCGACGGCGCAGGTACCGGCCAGGCACAGGATCATCCAGGTCATGGAGATGCGGCGTGCGTTGGCGATGGACTTCACCGAGTCGGCGGCCATGAAGCGCGCCAGAATATGGGGCTGACCGAAGTAGCCCAGGCCCCAGCCCATCAGCGAGATGATCCCGATGAAGCTCGCACCCTTGAGCAGGTCGAAGTGCGCCGGGTTGACGGCTTCGATGGCGGCGAAGGTCTGGTCGAAGCCACCGGTGGAGATCAGCACGATTACCGGCGTCAGGATCAGCGCGAAGATCATCAGCGATGCCTGGACCGTGTCGGTCCAGCTCACGGCCAGGAAGCCACCGACGAAGGTGTAGATGATGGTAGCGGCAGCACCTGCCCACAGCGCTGTCTCGTACGACATGCCGAAGGTGCTTTCGAACAGGCGAGCACCGGCCACGATGCCGGAGGCGCAATAGATAGTGAAGAACACCAGAATGACGATGGCAGAGATGATTCGCAGCAGGCCGCTCTTGTCTTCGAAACGACTGGAGAAATAGTCCGGCAGGGTGAGCGCATCGCCGTTGTGCTCGGTCTGCACGCGCAGACGGCCGGCGACGAACAGCCAGTTCAGGTAGGCGCCGACGGTAAGGCCGATGGCGATCCAGACTTCCGACAGCCCCGCGAAATAGATGGCGCCGGGCAGGCCCATCAGCAGCCAACCACTCATGTCGGAAGCACCGGCCGACAATGCGGTGACCACGCTGCCTAGGCTGCGACCGCCAAGGATGTAGTCGGAAAGGTTCTTGGTGGCGCGGTAGGCAGCGAAGCCGATCAGCACCATTGCTGCGATGTAGATCACGAATGTGATCGTTAACGGATTACCCATGTGTTGGCCCTGGCGTTTGTTGTTATCTCATGCGCACCCACATCGTTGGTGGTTGCACCCAGGCGGCAGATGCTATTCAACAACATAAATCCGGTGCAACCATTTTTCACTGTGAAGTTGCACCCAAGTATGCTTTTTCAGACAAAGCCCCGTTTTTGCTCCCTAATGAGGCAGGCGTTGCCCTTTTATAGAACAAAATCTTGTCGACTTGACGCTTTGACCCTCACTAAAAACGACAGCCTGACGAGTTGCACCTTATTCGCGACATTTTAGGGTTGCACCTGGTTGCACCCGCGTTTTCCTACAGATAATCTTGTCGCCAGCTTAAGCCGCACTCGTGGCAATAATGAGGATAAGAAATGGCGACGACCACCCTTGGGGTCAAACTCGACGACCCTACCCGTGAACGACTCAAGGCCGCTGCGCTGTCCGTGGACCGCACGCCGCATTGGTTGATCAAGCAAGCGATCTTCAGCTACCTGGAGAAGCTCGAGGGTGGCGCGACCCTGACCGAAATCAGTGGCCAGGCCCTGGGCCTGAGCGATGAAGCCGGCGATGTACAGCCCGAGCAAGGTCACCAGAGTTTCATGGAATTCGCCGAAAGCATCCTGCCGCAGTCGGTCCTGCGCTCGGCCATTACCGCCGCCTACCGTCGGCCCGAGCAGGAAATGGTGCCGATGCTGCTGGAGCAGGCGCGCCTGAGCGCTCCGCTTGCCGACGCGGCCAACAAGATGGCTGCCGGCATCGCCGAGAAGCTGCGCAACCAGAAGAGCACCGGTGGCCGGGCCGGCATCGTTCAAGGCCTGCTGCAGGAATTCTCGTTGTCTTCGCAGGAAGGTGTGGCGCTGATGTGCCTGGCCGAAGCGCTGCTGCGCATCCCCGACAAAGGCACCCGCGACGCCCTGATCCGCGACAAGATCAGCACCGGTAACTGGCAGCCGCACCTGGGCAACAGCCCGTCGCTGTTCGTCAACGCCGCCACCTGGGGCCTGTTGCTGACGGGCAGGCTGGTAAGCACCCACAATGAGTCCGGGCTGACCTCCTCGCTGACCCGGATCATCGGCAAGAGCGGCGAGCCGATGATCCGCAAGGGCGTGGACATGGCCATGCGCTTGATGGGCGAGCAGTTCGTCACCGGCGAAACCATCGCCGAAGCACTGGCCAATGCCACACGCTTCGAGTCCAAGGGCTTCCGCTATTCCTATGACATGCTCGGCGAAGCAGCACTCACCGAGCACGATGCCCAGAAGTACCTGGCATCCTATGAGCAAGCCATCCACTCGATCGGCAAGGCTTCCAACGGCCGTGGCATCTATGAAGGCCCGGGCATCTCCATCAAGCTCTCGGCCCTGCACCCACGCTACAGCCGTGCCCAGTACGAGCGGGTGATGGAAGAGTTGTACCCGCGCCTGCTGTCCCTGACCCTGCTGGCCAAGCAATACGACATCGGCCTGAACATCGATGCCGAGGAAGCCGACCGCTTGGAGCTGTCCCTGGACCTGCTCGAGCGCCTGTGCTTCGAGCCCGCGCTGGCCGGCTGGAACGGTATCGGCTTCGTGATCCAGGCGTACCAGAAGCGCTGCCCGTATGTAATCGACTACGTGATCGACCTGGCCAAGCGCAGCCGCCACCGCCTGATGATCCGCCTGGTGAAAGGTGCCTACTGGGACAGCGAGATCAAGCGCGCCCAGGTCGAAGGCCTGGAGGGCTACCCGGTTTACACCCGCAAGGTCTACACCGACGTGTCGTACGTGGCCTGCGCGCGCAAGCTGCTGGCTGTGCCCGAGGCTATCTACCCGCAGTTCGCCACGCACAACGCCCACACCCTGTCGGCCATCTACCAGATCGCCGGGCAGAACTACTACCCCGGCCAGTACGAGTTCCAGTGTCTGCACGGCATGGGTGAGCCGCTGTACGAACAGGTGGTCGGCAAGATCGCCGACGGCAAGCTGAACCGCCCTTGCCGCGTGTATGCGCCGGTCGGCACCCACGAAACCCTGCTGGCCTACCTGGTTCGCCGCCTGCTGGAAAACGGCGCGAACACCTCGTTCGTCAACCGCATCGCCGACCAGTCCATTTCCATCCAGGAACTGGTCGCCGACCCTGTTACCAGCATCGAGCGCATGGGTACCCAGGAAGGCCGCATCGGCTTGCCACACCCCCGCATTCCGCTGCCACGTGACCTATACGGCACCGAGCGGGCCAACTCCGCCGGCATCGACATGGCCAACGAACACCGCCTGGCTTCGCTGTCCTGCGCCATGCTGGCCACCGCCAACAACGACTGGAAAGCCGGTCCGCTGCTGGCCTGCACCGCCAGTGACAGCGCGGCAACGCCGGTGCTGAACCCTGCCGATCACCGCGATGTGGTCGGCCACGTTCAGGAAGCGACCGTTGCAGACGTCGACAATGCCATCCAGTGCGCACTCAACGCAGCGCCCATCTGGCAGGCCACCCCGCCAGCCGAGCGCGCCGCCATCCTGGAACGCACGGCCGACCTGATGGAAGCCGAGATTCAGCCCCTGATGGGTCTGTTGATCCGCGAAGCCGGCAAAACCTTTGCCAACGCCATTGCCGAAGTGCGCGAAGCCGTCGACTTCCTGCGCTACTACGCCGTCCAGGCGCGCAACGACCTGAGCAACGATGCCCACCGCCCATTGGGCCCTGTGGTGTGCATCAGCCCATGGAACTTCCCGCTGGCGATCTTCACCGGCCAGGTAGCCGCAGCCTTGGCCGCCGGCAACCCAGTATTGGCCAAGCCTGCCGAGCAAACCCCGCTGATCGCCGCCCAGGCCGTGCGCCTGCTGCTGGAAGCCGGCATTCCGGAAGGTGTCCTGCAACTGCTGCCGGGCCGCGGCGAAACCGTCGGTGCTGGCCTGGTGGGTGACGAGCGCGTCAAGGGCGTGATGTTCACCGGTTCCACCGAAGTGGCTCGCCTGCTGCAACGCAACGTGGCAGGCCGCCTGGACAACCAGGGTCGCCCAGTGCCACTGATCGCCGAAACCGGCGGCCAGAACGCGATGATCGTCGACTCCTCGGCACTGACCGAGCAGGTGGTGATCGATGTCGTGTCCTCAGCCTTCGACAGTGCCGGCCAGCGTTGCTCCGCGCTGCGCGTACTGTGCCTGCAGGAAGACTCCGCCGACCGCGTGATCGAGATGCTCAAGGGCGCCATGGCCGAAAGCCGGCTCGGTTGCCCGGATCGCCTGGCCGTGGATATCGGCCCGGTGATCGACGCTGAAGCCAAGGCTGGCATCGAGAAGCACATCCAGGGCATGCGCGAGAAAGGCCGCTCGGTCTATCAGGTGGCGATTGCCGACAGTGCCGAGATCAAGCGTGGCACCTTCGTGATGCCAACTTTGATCGAACTGGACAGCTTCGACGAGCTCAAGCGCGAGATCTTCGGCCCAGTACTGCACGTGGTGCGCTACAACCGCCGCAACCTGGACCAGTTGATCGAGCAGATCAACAATTCGGGCTATGGCCTGACCCTGGGTGTGCACACACGCATCGACGAAACCATCGCCAAGGTGGTCGAGTCGGCCCATGCCGGCAACATGTACGTCAACCGCAACATTGTCGGTGCCGTGGTGGGCGTACAGCCGTTCGGTGGCGAAGGCCTGTCGGGCACTGGCCCCAAAGCCGGCGGCCCGCTGTACCTGTACCGCCTGCTGTCGACCCGCCCGGCGGACGCCATCGGCAGCCACTTCCAGCACCAGGACGGCGAAGCCAAGCCAGACCGCGCGCTGCACGAGCAGCTTGTCAAGCCGCTCCACGCCCTGAAGGCCTGGGCCGAGAGCAATCAGCTGTCCGACCTCGCCGTGCTGTGCAGCCAGTTCGCCAGCCAGTCGCAGAGCGGTATCGCCCGTCTGCTGCCTGGCCCGACCGGCGAGCGCAACACTTACACCATCCTGCCACGCGAACACGTGCTGTGCCTGGCGGACAACGAAACCGACCTGCTGGCGCAGTTCGCCGCCGTGCTGGCGGTGGGAAGCTCAGCGGTGTGGGCCGACGGCGAACCCGGCAAGGCCCTGCGCGCCCGCCTGCCACGCGAACTGCAGGCCAAGGTGAAGCTGGTACCGGACTGGAGCAAGGACGAAGTGGCGTTCGATGCCGTGATCCATCACGGCGATTCGGACCAGCTGCGCAGTGTCTGCCAGCAGGTGGCCAAGCGTGCCGGGGCGATTGTCGGGGTACACGGCTTGTCCAGCGGCGATCATCAGATTGCACTGGAGCGCCTGGTGATCGAGCGGGCGGTGAGTGTGAACACTGCGGCGGCTGGGGGTAACGCCAGCTTGATGACCATTGGCTGAGGCTGAGGGTTGTTGAAGAAAAAGGGAGAGCTTCGGCTCTCCCTTTTTTATGGAGTGCATGACTTGAGGCTGGGGATGGGCAGACAGTCTCCACCCTTTGCAGCGCCGGAGACCGAACGCCGCCCGCGGCATCGGCCATACTATCTTTCCAAGATGGGCGATCCAGAGGTACGCCAAAGCCGCCAGATACTCCATCCCTTAATCGCCTCTGAGGCAATCAACAACCCAACCCACATCCAGTTATTGATGCCAGCAACTACCATAGGTAAGAGCAAAACCACCGAAATTGACGGAACAATGAAGAACAATCTGAGTGGCATCTGCACTACCGCCAAAAACACCGCGAATTTTTGATACTTAAAAAAACTCACACACGTAACAATAACTGAAAGCTGTAAAAACAGCCCGACCCAAATCACGAACCCTGGACCACCCCAACTCCGCACCACTTCAAGACCACTGTTGAAATCTGACCAAAAAGGTATTGCGCCTCGGGCGGCACTACGCAAGATGTACAAAACAATATAAAAAGCATCCATACTTGCCCAAAACAAGTATATTGATCGTGGCTTATTCATATTTGAGACCATCAATAGGCGCCCCTTCTGTACTCATACTCCTCGTCAGGCACCACAGGACGCCAGTGCCAAGACTGCCCCGTGATCGCCCATGCATCGTCAGCCTGTACATAGTTCTGCGTTATCCGTCGTACATCGCCATATCGATGTATAGCCGATAACCTGACGAAACTCCGCTCATTTTCACCCAACGGTACCCACCTCTGACTTACAAGCCTACGGGTATTGGCATAGTCTTTCCCCTCGCTCGGAAAAAGACGCCCCTCATCCCCTCGAGATGTTAAAAAGTTTGCGGCCAATGCCACACCCGACCACAGTAAATTTGTATCAATACTGAATATTTTCCACTTTCCAGGGCCTTTAACCTCTGGGTATTTGCTCTCAGATAGCAGTAGGTCCAGCTTTGATTCCGCCCATCTCAAGCGAGGGTAACGCGCTATATCAATCGGAGAAATTGGTTTCTCCCGAATAACAAACCACCTGCCGTCCTCTACCAGCTTCAAAGCTCGCTCGATATCAGCCTGCAGCAGAGGACGCCCAGGCGGCAGATCACAAGCCTTCTGGAAATCACGCAGCCCACTCAGGGTGGTATTTTCCAGCAAAGCTTTCTGAACTACCGAACAAGCAAAAAAAGGATCTTCAACCTTCTCTAACTCTTCTTTCCAGACGTCTCGCCACTCACAAATCCTGTCCATGAAATTCCTCCACCACAGTGAAGATTCAATATCTATCTCATTTTCCATCACCGCGGTCGTAGGAAGTTTCTGCAACGCACGCAGGAAGCTAGCTTCATGCTGTCTTCTACGAACAAGTCTCTGATGCCTCAAATTCTTCATGCCGTCAGTGGAACATCAGAGCTTGAAAGGTGCCAAGGCTGACAGATGCATGCCTTTTGATCTCAAAGGTGCTGCAATATTACTATGAACACCTGCTTCTCTTGACGCTCACTCAACCCAGCCCCTTCGCCCCGTCAACCAACATCAGACGTTCCAAATACGAGAATCTGTGACTGAACATCATCTGAATCAATCATGGTAGCCAGCCCTGTTCGGCCAATCCTAGACTCGCACCAAGCCCGCTCTAGGACCGCCCCATGCCCGAGACCCTGCTCAGCCCTCGCAACCTGGCCTTCGAGCTCTACGAAGTCCTCGACGCCGAAGCCCTGACCCAACGCCCGCGCTTTGCCGAGCACAGCCGTGAAACCTTCGACGCTGCGCTGACCACCGCGCGCACCATCGCCGAGAAATATTTCGCCCCCCACAACCGCAAAGCTGACGAAAACGAACCGCGCTACGTAGACGGCCGCGCCGAGCTGATCCCTGAGGTCAAGCCTGCAGTGGATGCATTTCTTGAAGCCGGGTTTCTCAACGCCAATCGCGACTTCGAGGTCGGGGGCATGCAGTTGCCCAGCCTGGTGTCACAAGCCTGCTTTGCCCATTTTCAGGCGGCGAACGCCGGCACCACCGCCTACCCGTTTCTGACCATGGGCGCGGCCAACCTGATCGAGAGCTTCGGCAGCGAAGAACAAAAGCGCCTGTACCTGCAGCCGATGATCGAGGGCCGCTACTTCGGCACCATGGCCCTGACCGAACCCCACGCCGGCTCATCGCTGGCTGACATCCGCACCCGCGCAGAACCGGCCGGTGACGGCAGCTACCGGCTCCGGGGCAACAAGATTTTCATCTCCGGCGGTGACCATGAGCTGTCGGAAAACATCGTGCACATGGTCCTGGCCAAACTGCCGGATGCCCCACCGGGGGTCAAAGGCATCTCGCTGTTCATCGTGCCCAAGTACCTGGTCGGGCCCGACGGCAGCCGGGGCTCGCGCAATGACGTAGTGCTGGCGGGGCTGTTTCACAAGATGGGCTGGCGCGGCACCACGTCCACGGCGCTGAACTTCGGCGACAACGGCCAGTGCGTGGGCTATCTGGTCGGCCAGCCACATCAAGGCCTGGCCTGCATGTTCCAGATGATGAACGAAGCACGCATCGGCGTCGGCATGGGCGCGGTCATGCTCGGTTACGCCGGTTACCTGTACTCGCTGGACTATGCGCGGCAGCGCCCACAGGGCCGATCAGCCGAAAACAAGGACCCGCAAACCCCGGCCATCCCGATCATCGAGCACACCGATGTCAAAAGGATGCTGCTTGCGCAAAAGGCCTATGTGGAAGGCGCTTTCGACCTGGGCTTGTATGCGGCGCGCCTGTTCGACGACACCCACACGGCGCCCGATGAAGACACTCGCCAGCAGGCCCAGGCGCTGCTCGACCTGTTGACGCCCATCGTCAAATCCTGGCCCTCGGCGTATTGCCTGAAAGCGAACGAACTGGCCATCCAGATTCTCGGCGGCCACGGCTACACCCGGGAGTACCCGGTCGAGCAGTATTACCGTGACAATCGCCTGAACCCCATCCACGAAGGGACCGAGGGCATCCAGTCGCTCGATTTGCTGGGCCGCAAGCTGGCCCAGAACGGGGGTGCCGGGCTCAAGCACTTGATGCGCCTGATCGCTGTCACTGGTGAGCGCGCCAGCCATCACCCCAACCTCGACCCGCTGCGCCAGCCACTGGAACAGCTGGTCAATCGCTTGCAAGGTGTCACCCTTGCCCTGCTCGGCGACCTGGCCCAGGGCAAGGTCGCCGGCGCCCTGGCCAACTCGGCCCTTTACCTCAAGGTCTTCGGCCATTGCGTGATTGGCTGGCGCTGGCTGGAACAGGCGATTCATGCCGAACTCGGTCTGCTTCAGCGCGCCGCGGCTGACCGCGACTTCTACCTCGGCAAGCTGCAGGCAGCCCGGTATTTCCTGACCTGCGAAATACCGGGCTGCCATGCAGACCTGGCCTTGCTTGAAGCGCGCGATGACACCAGCTTGAACATGCAACAAGAGTGGTTCTAGAAAGTGGCCTTGGCCCGCTCATCGTTGCGGGCACTCCCCTGCTGACGGCACACGTCGAGCGGTGCGGGTGATGGCAATGCCAGTGGCGACTATCGCGATACCCAGGTAGGTCGTCCAATGAATGGCATCGCCGAACATCAACGCCGCCCAAATGAGCGTTACAGGGGGTTCCAGGTAAACCAACGCGGACACCCGTGTTGCCGACAGTTTGGTCAAGAGTATCCACAGGCTCAGGTAGGCGATGAAGGTCGAAAACAAGGTCAACCACGCCACCGCCACCCATACCTGAGCACTGCTGGGCAGCTCGATCAGGCGCAACGGCACTCCTGTGACACTGAGCAGTACCAGCGTCGCGCTCGATTGCAGGAAGAGCGGCATCAACAAGCCCTCTTTACTGTGATCCGTGCCCATGACCGACTGTCGCCGTTGGTAAAGGGTGGCGATCGATAACGTGATCGCGGCAATCAGCGGCAGCGCATACAGCCATAGCTCGAGCCGAGTGGAAGACAGGCTGTACTCACCAAGAATCACCACACTGACCCCGGCAAACCCGAGTACCAGCCCAAGCCACTCCTGCCTGCCGCTTCGCTCCTGCTGATCCGCACTACCCATCGCCGCCGTGATCAGGGGCTGCAGCGCGCAGATGATGGCGGCTATCCCCGCAGGCAAGCCACCGCGTATGGCAATGTAGACACTGATCAGGTAAGCGAACTGAGCCAGGAAGCCGATGACCGCGTTGTAGCGAACTTGCGCCCAGGACAGGTTACGTAATCGATGCAAAACAAACGGCAATAAACAAAGACTGACCAACAGGAAGCGCCAGAACAGCAAGTTCACTGCGCCTGCATCCTGCGTGCCGAGCCGGGCGCCAATGAAACCGGAACTCCAGGACAGGACAAAGGTTGTTTGCAGGAAAATGTGGGAGGGCCAGTTATGTTGCATCTCTACACCTCCAAATGACGCGGGCGATGGTAAAGAGTGGATTTACGGCCACCCACCTCTACCCGATCAGCCAAGCGCTCATTAAACAAACTCAGCCTCTTGGCTAGGCGCAGAGCGCAGGCACGCTGTTATCCGGTGCCCGCTGCCTAGGCATTTCGGCAGTTGGACATTCGTTGACCTCACCTTAGGAAGGGGTATAAAGCCTGTACAGTTGATTAAATCGAAGTGCTGATTCGATCCAGCCAAACCAGGTGCTTTCATGGGCAAAGGTCTAGATATCAATGTGTTGCGAACTTTTAAGGCCGTGGCTCGACTCGGTCGTTTCAACGCAGCGGCAGACTATGTCCATCGCAGTCCTTCAGCGGTGACCACGCAGATACAGAAGCTCGAAGAGCAGGTTGGCCAACAGCTGTTTGCGCGCAGCAACCAGGCAGTGGAGCTCACCCCCGCAGGCCGGCATCTACTGGGCGAGGCGACACGCTTTCTGATCGCCCACGACAAGCTGCTGGCGACGCTGTCCCCCCGGCAACTGACAGGTAAAGTCCGTCTGGGGGTACCGGATGGCTATGCCGCCACGCTCATGAGTGAATGCCTGCCGGTATTCGTTGCCAGTAATCCGAAGATGGAGCTGGAAGCTGTGGCGTGCTCCAGCGCGCAGTTGCTGGACCTGTTTGCCAGGCAGCAACTAGACCTGGCCGTGGCGGTCAGCAGCGAGCACATCCAACAGGGTGACTGGCTGCGCCCCACAAAACCCCGTTGGGCCGCCGCGAAGGGCTTCATCCGCGATCACAGCCGCCCGCTACCTCTGGCATTGCAGCTAAAGGGCTGTCCCTACCGGGAGGCAGCGGTACAGGCATTGAAAGCCGAAGGCATTGCGTACCGTATCCTGCTGGAAAGTGCCAACTGGCATGCGGTACTGGCCTGTGTCAAAAGTGGCCTGGCAGTTGGCATCGTCGAGGAACTCGAAGCCGACGACTCGCTCGTCTTTTTGCATGACCAGGACCTGCCGACGCTTCCCGCGCACGGCATCTACCTGTTGACAGACACCGCGCACCCTGTGGCCGTGCATTTGCACGCAGTGCTCAAGGCTGCGATTCAAAAAGAAGCCGACTCAGAGTTCGCCGCAACGCAAACGCCCGTTAATGCCTGACCAGCACATCAGTAGGCTGCCATAATGACCCGGCATTGCCCGAGCCCGCAGCGCGGCCCGTCTCGGCATTGCCCAGCGCGTGGTTCCAGGGAGCCACCGTGTATCCGGAGGCTTGTCCATGTTCGATTCCAGCACCCTGCTGCGCCAGCGCTTCGCCGCCCTGCGCAGCACGGCCGATCTGTTTTCCTTGCGCCATGTCAGGCAGTCGCACCAGGCATTGTCCGTGCGCCGCAACGTCGCCGAACCGCCTGCCTTGAGCCAGGACGAGGGCGCCATGCTGACCGTGCGCATCAACGGTGTGGAGGCCTACGCCGCCACGGCCGATCTGTCCCAGAGTGGCCTGCAGCGCGCATTGGAGCAGGCTGAAACCCTCGCTCGACAGATTGCCCGCTACAGCCTGCTGGACCTGCGCGAACAGCCTGTGCCGACCGGGCGCCACGATTACCTTTCGCCTCATTTCGACCAACCGATGCCGGGCCTTGCCGACTGCCTCGGCTTGCTCGCCGAAGAGTCGGCCAGCGTGCCGTCGGACTCGCGCCTGGTGGACTGGCAGGCAAGCCTTGGCATGAGCCTGGTCGAGCAGACTTACCTGAACTCGGCCGGTGCCGAACTGCGCCAGGCCCAGCGCTTTCTGTTCCCTGGCCTGGCCGTGACGGCCAGCGATGGCCAGGACAGCCAGAGCCGCAGCCTGGGCAGGGAGAACTTCGGTCAGCAGGGCGGCTTCGAAATCATCGAGCGCTGCGGCCTGAGGGGCTCGGCCCGGCAGGTTGCCGACCAGGCCCTGCAATTGCTGCAGGCGCCCAACACGCCCAGCGGTGTACGCGACCTGCTGTTGATGCCTGACCAGATGATGCTGCAGATCCACGAATCCATCGGCCACCCCTTGGAGATGGACCGCATCCTGGGCGATGAGCGCAACTACGCCGGTACCAGCTTCGTCAAAGCCAGTGACTTTGGCCAGTTGCAGTACGGCTCTTCCCTGCTGAACGTAACCTTCGACCCGACCTTGAACGAAGAGCTGGCCAGCTACAGCCACGACGACGATGGCACGCCGGCCAGCAAGCAATTTCTCATTCAGGACGGCGTGCTGCTGCGCCCGCTGGGCGGTGCCCTTTCCCAGTTCCGCTCTGGTCTTGGCGGCGTGGCCAACAGCCGCGCCTGCGGCTGGAACCGGGCGCCGATCGACCGCATGGCGAACCTGAACATAGAGCCGGGCGACCAGTCCCTGGATCAGCTGATCGCAGGTATCGAGCATGGCATCCTGATGCGCACCAACCGGTCCTGGTCCATCGACGATGCGCGCAACAAGTTCCAGTTCGGCTGCGAATGGGGCCAACTGATCGAGAATGGCGAACTCAAGGGCATCGTGAAGAACCCCAACTACCGCGGCATTTCCGCACGGTTCTGGCGCAACCTGGCCGCCGTCGGCGACCGCAGCACCTTCCAGGTCCTGGGGACGCCCAATTGTGGCAAGGGCGAGCCCAACCAGGTGATCCGGGTTGGGCACGCCTCGCCAGCTTGCGTGTTCAGCGCCATCGACGTGTTTGGAGGAGATGCATGATGAAACAGGCCTTCCAATCCCTCATCGACACCCTGGGCGCTGCCCTGCAAGCAGGCGAACACTACACCCTGGGGTTGAGTGCCGAGCATTCGCAGTTCGTGCGCTTGAACCATGCCAAGGTCCGTCAGGCGGGCGAGGTGAGCCAGGCCAGTGCTCACCTGCGCTTGATCCACGCTGGTCGTCAGGCTGAGCAACAAGTGACCCTTAGCGGTGATGCGCACCTGGACCGCCAGCGCCTGCTCGATGCCCTGTCGCAACTGCGCCAGATGCTGCCGCTACTGGCGGCAGACCCGTACCTGAGGCTGGATGAAAGTGCCTGGCGCAGTGATAGCCAACAGACGCATGCTCTGCCCGACCTGAATGAGGTGCTGGCCCTGCTGGAACAGGAAACCGGTGACCTGGACCTGGTCGGCATTTATGCCGCAGGCCCGATCTGGCGGGGTTTCGCCAGCTCGTTCGGCGCCTTTGGCTGGCACCAGGCCAATAGCTTCAACATCGACTGGAGCCTGTTCCACGAGAGCGGCCAGGCGGTCAAGGCCAACTATGCCGGGCAGGTATGGCGTGCCGACGACTTCACCGCCCGCCTGCGTCAGGCTCGGGCGCAGTTGGGCTACCTGGGGCGTGCGCCGGTGGTACTGCAACCGGGCAGCTACCGCGCCTACCTGGCGCCAGCGGCCATGGACGAAATCGCCGGCATGCTGTGCTGGGGTGGCTTCTCGGCGCAGGCCCTGGCGACCGGCAGCAGTGCCCTGCAGCGGTTGTACAGCGGTGACGCCACCCTGAGCCCACTGATCAGCTTCACCGAGCAGGTCAGCGGCTCACTGAGTCCAGCGTTCTCCGACGAGGGCTCACCGCGCCTGGACGTGGCGCTGATCGAGCAGGGCAAGCCAGCACGACGCCTGGTTTGCGCGCGCAGCGCGGCCGAGTTCGGGGTGTTGGCCAACGGGGCCGACAGCCACGAGTCGCCCTGCGCGCTCAGCCTCGCACCCGGCCAATTACCCCGTGAACAGGTTCTGGAGCGGCTAGGCACCGGCCTGTACATCAGCAACCTGTGGTACTTGAACTACTCCGACCTGCCCGCAGCGCGCATGACCGGCCTGACCCGCTTCGCCACGTTCTGGGTGCAGGACGGGCAGATCCAGGGGCCGGTCAACACGATGCGCTTCGATGACAGCCTGTACAACCTGCTGGGCGAGCAACTGGAGGCGTTGACGTGCGAGCGGGAGCTGATTCTGTCGACCAGCACTTACGGGCAACGCAGTACCGGATCGAGTCATTTGCCCGGCGCGCTGGTCAAAGCGCTGACGCTGACATTGTGATTGGATTTTGCCGGCCACCTCACGGCGGTAGCCACGCCTGCCCCGCCCCGTAGGCGCGGCGCTTGCCGTCGAGAGGCCAGTACAGACAGACGAGGACGTCATGCCCGAACGCAACCCGCTCGACCCCATCACCGCCCGCTGGCTGCCATGGGTGGTGGCGATCGCCTTCTTCATGCAGTCGCTGGACGGTACCATTCTCAACACCGCGCTGCCCGCCATGGCCCGCTCCCTGGCCGAAGACCCCTTGCGCATGCAGGGTGTGATCATTTCGTACATGCTCACCGTGGCCTTGCTGATCCCCGCCTCGGGCTGGATCGCCGACCGTTTCGGCACCAAGCGCATCTTCTTCAGCGCCATCCTGCTGTTCAGTTTCGGCTCGTTGCTGTGCGCAGTGGCCAACAGCCTGGGCTTTCTGATCTTCGCGC
Source organism: Pseudomonas sp. xss_4 (assembly GCF_043104125.1). Classification (NCBI taxonomy): domain Bacteria; kingdom Pseudomonadati; phylum Pseudomonadota; class Gammaproteobacteria; order Pseudomonadales; family Pseudomonadaceae; genus Pseudomonas; species Pseudomonas sp. xss_4. The sequence goes on along the minus strand of NZ_JBICKJ010000078.1, from coordinate 6,364 downwards.
GGATCGTGCAGGGGCTCGGCGGGGCGCTGATGCTGCCGGTCGGCCGGCTGGTGGTGCTGCGCGCCTACCCTCGCACCGAACTGGTGCGCATCATGAGCTTCATCACCATCCCTGGTCTGCTCGGGCCATTGCTGGGCCCGACGGTAGGTGGCTGGCTGGTGGAGATCCTGAGCTGGCACTGGATCTTCCTGCTCAACTTGCCGGTCGGCCTGCTGGGCTGTTACGCCGTCTGGAAGTTCATACCCGACCTGCGCGGCGCCGAGCGCACTACGTTCGACGGGCCGGGCTTTTTGCTGTTCGGCGCCGCGATGGTGCTGATCACCATCGCCATGGAAGGCCTGGGCGAGCTGCACCTGCCGCACTTGCGCGTCATGTTGCTGCTGTTCGCCGGCATGGCCTGCCTGGCGGCCTACTGGCTGCGAGCCGGGCGCGACCCGGAGCCGTTGTTCTCTCCCAGCCTGTTCCGCGTACGTACCTTCGCCATCGGTATCCTGGGCAACCTGTTCGCCCGCCTGGGCAGCGGTGCACTGCCGTTCCTGGTACCGCTGCTGCTTCAGGTAGCGCTTGGGTATTCACCGGCCCAGGCGGGCATGAGCATGATCCCCTTGGCGGCGGCGGCCATGGTCGCCAAGTCCGTCGCCAGGCCGCTGATCGAACGGCTCGGTTACCGCATCATCCTGACTGGCAACACGGTGCTGCTGGGCGTGCTGCTCGCTGGCCTGGGCCTGGTGGACGAGCAGACCCCGTACTGGTTGCTGCTGGTGCAACTGGGCCTGCTGGGCGCCGTGAACTCCCTGCAGTTCACCGCCATGAACACGGTGACGCTGATCGACCTGGACGATGCCAGCGCCAGTAGCGGCAACAGCTTGTTGTCGGTGGTCGCCCAGCTGTCGCTGAGCCTGGGGGTGGCTTGTGCTGGCGCGCTGCTGGGCGGCTTCACGGCAGCAGGCAGCGCCGAAGGCGTGGAAACCACCCTGGGTGCGTTCCAGCTGACGTTCTTCACCATCGGCATCATGGCCATGCTGGCGGCGGCCATCTTCCTGCAACTGGCGCCGACGGACGGAAGGCGTGCCCGTCGTCCGGAAGAGCACGTGGAGTCTTAGGGCGAATGGCGTCGGGGCTGGTAGACTGTGCAGCATTTTTCGCTTCGCACCGCAGGCCCGCCTCGTGACCACCGATTCCACCGCCTTTGCCACCTTGCCGTTGTCCGCCGCCATGCTGGCCAACCTGGACGCTCTCGGCTACACCTCGATGACGCCGATCCAGGCCCAGAGCCTGCCGGTCATTCTCAAGGGCCAGGACCTGATCGCCCAGGCCAAGACCGGCAGCGGCAAGACCGCCGCCTTCGGTATCGGCTTGCTCAACCCGATCAACCCTCGGTACTTCGGCTGCCAGGCGCTGGTGCTGTGCCCTACCCGCGAGCTCGCCGACCAGGTGGCCAAGGAACTGCGTCGCCTGGCCCGTGCCGAAGACAACATCAAGATCCTGACGCTGTGTGGCGGCGTGTCGCTGGGCCCGCAGATCGCCTCTCTGGAGCACGGCGCGCACATCATCGTCGGCACCCCGGGCCGCATCCAGCAGCACCTGGACAAGGGCACGCTGGTTTTGGGCGGCCTGAACACGCTGATCCTCGACGAAGCCGACCGCATGCTCGACATGGGCTTCTTCGATGCCATCGCCAGCATCATCGCCAAGACCCCAGCGCGCCGTCAGACCTTGCTGTTCTCCGCCACCTATCCCTCTGGCATCAAGCAGCTGGCGGCCGATTTCATGCGCGACCCGCAGCAGGTCAGAGTCGAAAGCCTGCATACCGACAACCAGATCGAGCAGCGCTTCATCGAAATCGCTCCCGAACAGCGCCTTGAAGCGGTTACCCGGGTGCTGGGCCATTATCGCCCGCAGTCCTGCGTGGCATTCTGCTTCACCAAGCAGCAGTGCGAAGACGTGGTGGCCCACCTTACGGCCAAGGGCATCGTGGCCCAGGCGCTGCACGGTGACCTGGAGCAGCGTGATCGCGACCAGGTGCTGACCATGTTCGCCAACCGCAGCAGCTCGGTGCTGGTGGCCACCGATGTGGCCGCCCGTGGCCTGGATATCGACGGCCTGGACATGGTTATCAACGTAGAGCTGGCGCGTGATGCCGAAATCCACGTGCACCGCGTGGGCCGCACCGGCCGCGCTGGCGAGAAGGGTATCGCGGTCAGCCTGGTCGCACCTGCCGAAGGCCATCGCGCCCAGGCCATCGAAGCCTTGCAGAAGAGCCCGCTGCGCTGGGACCTGTTGGACAGTCTCAAGAACAAGGGCGGTGAGCCGCTGCTGCCGATCATGAGTACGCTGTGCATCGCAGCCGGGCGCAAGGACAAGCTGCGCCCGGGCGATATTCTCGGTGCGCTGACCGGTGATGCCGGTATCCCCGGCAAGCAGGTGGGCAAGATTGCGATCTTTGATTTCCAGGCGTTTGTGGCGGTGGAGCGGGCGCTGGCCAAGCAGGCCATGCAACGCTTGAATAGCGGCAAGATCAAGGGCCGCTCCCTGAAAGTCCGCATCGTCTGACATTTTTTCGGGCCGCGTTGCAGCCTATCGCAGACAAGCCAGCCCCTACAGGATCATCACAGGCCTCCAGCCAGTTGCCGTCCCTGTAGGCGCTGGCGTGCCTGCGGTGGGCCGCAACGCGGCCTCGGCTATTGATGAGGTAACACCGTGCACTCCACCGACGTGATCATCCTGGGCGCAGGCGCTGCCGGCCTGATGTGTGCCCAGCTCAGCGCCCGCCGAGGCCGCCGGGTCCTGCTGCTCGACCACGCCAACAAGCCAGGCAAGAAGATCCTGATGTCCGGCGGCGGGCGCTGCAATTTCACCAACCTGTACACCGAGCCGAGCAACTTTCTTTCGCACAACGCGCACTTCTGCAAGTCGGCCCTGGCTCGCTACACCCAGTGGGACTTCATCGAGCTGGTGTGCAAGCACGGCGTGCCCTACCACGAAAAAAAGCTCGGCCAGCTGTTCTGCGACAACAAGGCCAGCGACATCCTCGACATGCTCCTGGCCGAGTGCGACGAGGCCGGCGCCCAGATTCGCATGCACACCAGCATCGAGCAGATCGACAAGACCGACAACGGCTACCTGCTGCAGACCAGCGCCGGCCCATTCGCCTGCCAGTCGCTGGTGATCGCGACGGGTGGTCTGTCCATCCCGACGTTGGGTGCGACCGGTTTCGGCTACCAGGTGGCCCGACAGTTCGGCCATACCTTGCTGCCGACCCGCGCGGGCCTGGTGCCATTCACCATCACCGAGCCCCAGCTCAAGGCCATGTGCACCGAGCTGTCCGGCACCTCGCTGGACTGCACCGCCAGCTGCAACGGCACCAGCTTCCGTGAAAACCTGCTGTTCACCCACCGGGGCCTGAGCGGCCCGGCGATCCTGCAGGTCTCATCGTTCTGGGAAGCCGGCGATACGCTTGAGATCAACCTGCTGCCTGACCGCGATGCGCTGGACTGGTTGCAGACCCAGCAAACCGAGCGCGGCAATGCTGAACTCAAGACCGTGCTGGGTGAGGTGTTCACGCGCAAGCTGGCCACTTTGCTGGCCGAGCAGTGGTTCGAATCCAAGCCGATGAAGCAGTACACACCGGCTGAACTGGCCCTGATCGCCGACAAGCTGGCACGCTGGCAACTGGTGCCTGCCGGCACCGAGGGTTACCGCACTGCCGAGGTGACCCTGGGCGGTGTGGACACCCGTGAGGTCTCGTCCAAGACCATGGAGTCGCTCAAGAGCCCGGGGCTTTACTTCATCGGTGAAGTGCTGGACGTCACGGGGCACCTGGGCGGCTTCAACTTCCAGTGGGCTTGGGCATCGGCCAACGCCGCAGCGCAGTTCGTCTAGGGTAGAATCCACCGCGCAGCACGGAACGCTTCTTGCTGGCACGTGCTCAATAGCGGGTGGCGGGGCGCCTGGCGGCCCCGCTCATCGCTACGGTATTTCTACGATCACTGCCCGGCAGGCCATCATGTCATCGAGCTCGTTACGTCATTCACTGCGTCGCCTGTGGGGCCAGGACAAGTTCAGCTATAGCATCAGGGTGACCATTGCCCTTACCGGCAGCCTTGCCCTGTGCTGGCACCAGAACGAAATGGCCCTGCTGATCCCGTTGTTTCTGGGCATCATCGCCAGTGCCCTGGCTGAAACCGACGACAGCTGGCAAGGCCGCCTCAGCGCCCTGGCGGTCACCCTGGTCTGTTTTGCCATCGCGGCGCTCGCGGTCGAACTGCTGTTCCCCTACCCCCTGATCTTCGTCTGCGCCCTGGCCCTGGCAGCGTTTGCCTTGACCATGCTGGGCGCCCTGGGCGAGCGCTACGGCGCCATCGCATCGGCAACACTCATCACGGCGGTCTACACGATGATCGGCGTGGACCAGCGCGGCGGGCAGGTGACGGACTTCTGGCACGAACCCATGCTGCTGGTGGCAGGCGCGGCCTGGTATGGGCTGCTCTCGGTGCTGTGGCAGGCGTTGTTCTCCAACCAGCCGGTGCAGCAGAGCCTGGCGAAGCTGTTCTTCGAACTGGGCAGCTATCTCAAGCTCAAGGCCAGCCTGTTCGAGCCTGTCCGCACCCTGGACGTCGAAGCACGTCGGCTCGAACTCGCCCAGCAAAATGGCAAGGTGGTGGCGGCCCTCAACGCGGCGAAGGAAATCATCCTGCACCGGGTGGGCAACAGCCAGCCCAACTCCAAGGTCAGCCGTTACCTGAAACTCTACTTCCTGGCCCAGGACATCCATGAGCGGGTCAGCGCCTCCCACTACCCCTACAATGCACTGGCCGAAGCTTTCTTCCACAGCGATGTGATGTTCCGGTGCCAGCGCCTGCTGCGTAAGCAAGGTGCCTCGTGCCAGGAACTTGCACGCTCGATTCGGTTGCGCCAACCCTTCGTGTTGGCCAGCGGCTTTACCGAGGCACTCGAAGACCTCAACGCTTCGCTCGAACACCTGCGCGGCCAGAACAACCCGGCCTGGCGCGGGCTGCTGCGTTCATTACGTGCACTGGCGGCCAACCTGGCCACGCTCGATCGCCTGCTCGGTGCCGCAAGCAACCCTGACAGCCTGGCCGATGCCAGCGACAGCAGCTTGCTGGACCGCTCGCCGCGCTCGCTCAAGGACATGGGCAAGCGCCTGCGTACGCAATTGACGCCCACCTCGCTGTTGTTCCGCCACGCCCTGCGCCTGCCGCTGGCCCTGTCCATCGGTTACGGCATGGTGCACCTGATCCACCCGACCCAGGGCTACTGGATCATCCTGACCACGCTGTTCGTGTGCCAACCCAACTACGGAGCAACCCGGCGCAAACTGGTGCAGCGCATCATCGGCACTGCCGTGGGCCTGACCGTCGGCTGGGCGCTGTTCGACCTGTTCCCCAACCCGGTCATCCAGTCGCTGTTCGCGGTCGTGGCGGGGGTGGTGTTCTTCGTCAACCGAACCACGCGCTACACCCTGGCCACAGCTGCGATCACACTGATGGTGCTGTTCTGTTTCAACCAGATCGGCGACGGCTACGGGCTGTTCCTGCCGCGGCTGTTCGACACCCTGGTCGGGAGCCTGATCGCCATTCTTGCCGTGTTCCTGTTCCTGCCCGACTGGCAAGGCCGCCGCTTGAACAAGGCCTTGGCCAACACGCTGATCTGTGCCAGCGAGTACCTGCGCCAGATCATGCAGCAATATGCCTACGGCAAGCGCGACGACCTGGCCTATCGCCTGGCGCGGCGCAATGCCCACAATGCCGATGCGGCCCTGTCGACGACCTTGGCTAACATGCTCATGGAGCCTGGCCACTTTCGCAAGGAGGCCGATGTGGGCTTCCGCTTCCTGGTGCTGTCGCACACCCTGCTCAGCTACCTGTCGGGACTGGGCGCCCACCGTGACACGGCTCTGCCGGCCGAGGCACGGGAGCACTTGATCGAAGACGCAGGCAGCCGCCTGGCAAACAGCCTTGAGGAAATAGCCAATGGCCTGGCGGCGCGCTCACCGGTAGCGATTCACAGCGATGCCGAAGAAGCGCTTGCCAACGCCTTGGAGCAGATGCCCGAAGAGGTGGATGAACATCAGCGCCTGGTACAGACGCAACTGGCACTGATCTGCCGCCAATTGGCTCCGCTGCGTACGTTGGCGGCGCATTTGATCAAGAAGGATGCTCCGGCAGGTGGCGCTTCGCGTTAGGTCTGGAGCAAGGATGAATAGCTTTGATTAGTCTTCGCAGGCTTGCGAATCTCCAGGGACAGCGGATTGGTAGGGGCTATGCAATAGCCTGATATTTCAGCTTCGCAGCGCATACTGCCGGGGCCGCTTTGCGGCCCATCGCGGCCGGTCCGGCGCCCC